>JASJCW010000008.1 GCA_030065265.1 Prochloraceae cyanobacterium | reverse complement strand
GGCCGAGGAAGGAATAACGATCTAATTTTTAGTAAAGATGAATGGGTTTCTGGCAATCATGCTTTATTACTTAAAGGAGATGGGGAATTTTATTCTCTTGTCGATGTTGGTAGTAAAAATGGGACTTTTGTTAATGGCGATCGCATTAATATTCCTGTAATTTTACAACCGGGCGATCGGATTAAAGTAGGTAAAACAATATTAATATTTTATTGGAATCAGAACAATTTATTTGAATTCGATTCTCAAGCAAGAATTCCTCAAGAAAATGTCACAGAAATATTCGATCTAGCCGCAAAATTATCATTGCAAAATGATAATAGTTTTTCGCTAAAAGATTTAGTTGCTGCTGGTGTTGAAGCCGGAATCCCTGCTAAATATATGTATCGGGCAATCGCTAAAGTTGAGAATAAAAAACGGCTATCTTTTCAAGCTAAAAGCGATCGCCATCAAAATATTCATTCCGATAATCATTATTTTTTTCAGTTGCTAGGTACTTGGTTTGGATTAATCTTAACTTTTTGGATACTCAAACATTATCAATTAATTCAAGTCGATCTTCAATGGTTAATTTTCTTTCCCATCTTGGGTTTGATTTTAGGAATAGTTGTAAATTTTTGCTATGAAAATAAGTTTAAAATGACTAAAATAGTCAGAATTTTCAAACGTTACTTTTAAATGAAATGACTCAATGTTTTTAATCTTTAACATTGCTAATTTTCTCTAAAAAGGATTGGATAATTAATCCAAAAAATGTTATCAATTATCCAAATATTGTCTAATTTTAATCAAAATATACTAGCCGCACAATATCGAACTAAACTAACAAGAGTTCTTTGCCATTTATGTTTGCTTATTTTAGAAATTTGCTGCTTTTTTATTTGTTTGCTTTGTTTTATTAAAGCTCGATCTTGTCCAGATTGTACGGGGAGCAAGTTTAGTTCCGTAATAGTTGCGTAAATAGCTCGATCCATCATTTGTTTGATTTTCTCCGATTAGTTGGGCTATTTTGATTGATAGCTAATTGATTAGCTGGAGGGGTTATTAAAATGAATATTAACAGTTTTTTCTAAATAAAAAAGCTTACTAAATAACATTATCTATTCTCTTCAATAAAAGTAATATTTAAACAATTTTTAAAATCTATATCCCCCTTCAAAACGAGCATCAAAACCTTTTTCTCCAGTACCTATTTTTCCTGTAAAATGAATATTATTATCTAAAAAGTTATGCCTAAAAAGTACCCCATAATTAAGATTAGAGATTCTACTATTAAAGCCAATATTAAGTTTATTAAAACTATAATTTTGTAAATAAGCACCGATCGCCAAATTGGAGCGAACTCTTTTTAGTCCTTCTAAACTAAAGAAAATTTCTTTACCTATTTCAGCATTACTACCAAATTCAATGTCATTCTTAAAACTAAGATTGGTTTCAAAAATTCCAGTAAACTCACCATTGCTATTCTTTTCTACAAAAGCAATTCCGGGAGCGATCGAAAACTTTAAATTCTTACTCTGGCGAAAATAAGAATAATTAGCTACTGCTACAAATGGATTGTAACTATTACTCGCACTATTCCAATTTAGTTTTAAAAATGGACTGTGGGTATGAATAGCTTTAAATTTTTTATCTCGATCTAATTCAACTCTTGAAAATTGATAGCTAAAAAGACCGTTAGCATAAATTCCTATACTTGGTTCTTTAATTCCAAAGTTATTAAAGTTAACGCTAGGGGCTGAATTAGATGCTAAATTTAACCACATTCCTCCATTGATACTGTAATTAAAGTTTCCTTGAGAACCGGAAAAAACCCCTTCTACTGCTGGTAAATTAAGATAACCAATATATCGATTTAAATGAATATTTTGACGATCGATCCGAGTTAATTCTATGCGATCGAATGCCAGATCGTATGTCTTAACCCCAATCGGAATCACAGTATTATCTGCTGAATTAATTTCTCGAACAAATTGTTGACCGTTTTCAGTTGAAATTGTTGTTTTTACAGCCGAAGATCGCTCGAGCGGTTGAGATTGTGGTTTTAAAGATGCTGTTTTTTTAGAAAATTCTTTTTTTGCTACTTTTTTGCTTTTTTCTATTTTAACTTTTGGATTTATTTGGGCTTTTTTTACTTTAGCTTCAAGCTTTGAATCGAGATCGATCGCAATTGGATTACCAATAAAAGTAAGCGGGCCAAAATCTTTATTAGATAGCCTCAATAAAGAAAAGAAAGTCTCTCCTCTAATTACTTCTCCTGGAGTTTGCTCTGCAAAATCAATTCCTCTTTCATGCAAGCCAGTTCTAATTTGCAAGATGCGAGATTTATGCTCTTTAATTTTACTAGGAAAAGTAACGTTACCAGAAATTTGTTTTAAACCACTATTTAAATGGCTGTAAGATAAATTGCGATCGAGTCTTTGATTAATTCTTTTTCTTTGTAATGGAGTAGATCTCGTTTCTACTCGCGCAAAAGTTTCGCGGTTGGCAAATTTTTCTTTAGCTTCTATTAAGCGATCGTCGATTCTTTTAGTGCTGACTCCTTCAAAAATACCACCTAAAAGCATTCCTAAAGTTTGATGAACAGTTTGCATATCATCGATTAAATCTTTTTTGAAGTTCATGGTAGCAGATGCGCCAGGATTAGCAAATATATTAGTATAAATAGCACTGACTTCTTCAGGATGATATTGGATTAAACTGCGATTGTGAGGACGACTAACATACAATCTATACCAATGAAGATTATCTAATACAATAGGATCGCTCAAAGTTATTTCTGGCTTTCTCTCACCAAAAGAAACCCAAAATAAAGAATTAAGATAAGCTAGATCTCGATCGATCTTTTTATCTTTAATCGAAGGATTAACTAATTTATTTAGTAAATCTTGATTGTCAAATTTATCTGCTTGCAGAATTTTAATTCCTGGTAAAGAAGTAATCGGTGCAGTAAATTTAGCCTCCTCTCCAGTTTGAGAATTAGACCAAAATATTCCAGCCGCATTTAAAACTGGTTTTGGAATTACTTCACCAACTTTTAGTTGAACTTTGCCGTTATCTAAGATAGGTTTGAGATCGACTGTAGGAAAACCTTGTAAAATTAAAGGAATATTAGATATTTCTAGATTTTCAAATAAAGCCCCTCCACCTTTAAGATTGCGACTGCTAGCGTATCCTAAATTAGGTAGTAAATTTGAATTTTTGTCGCTACTTTTATCGTATTTGCTATTGAGAATAACTCGACCTGCTTTAATGCCTGGAGGATTATTTAATTCTCCAGCTACCGATAAAATGCGGAGCTTTTTACCTGCGTTTTCTTTAACTAAATTTTCAAAATTTTGAGGCATTTCCCAAACCGCTTGATAGCCACCAAAAGCTTGTTTGGTTTTTATTTTAACGTTGATTTTGCTTTTTTCCGATCGCCCTTGATAAACCATTCCACCTTGCCATCCTTTTGTCTCAAAAATGACGATATTATTCGGGAGTATCCAATAAAATTGTTCTTTTTTAGGAAAATGTCCGTGAGTCATTTTATTGATAATTGCATTATCTTCAGCAAATCTAATATCGATATCTTGGTAATTGCGATCGCTGTTCGGTTTAAACATTTGATGTTTAAATGTAAACTTATCTGTCGGATTAAAAATCCAAGAATATTTAATTGCACTAATACTTAAAGATTCGATAATCCTTTCTTGCAAGCTTAATTCAGATTCTGGCGACTCGGTTGTTGCTGGTTTTTCTTCAGCCGGATTTTGTGGTTCTGGAGTTGTATTTTCGCGATTTGGTGAGGTTTTTTCTAGCCGATCTGGCGAAATGGAATTAGGAATTTTTTCAATAATATTTGGTGAAGTTTCTGCGGGAAAACTTTCTGCTACATAGTTTGGTAATAATTGGGTTGTTTCTGTGATTTTAATTTTAGTATTTTCACTTTCAAAAGCAACATTTAGATCGATATTTTCTCGGGCGATCGCAGGAGCATAATAAAAACCAATTATCCTGTTAATTAACCATATTTTAACTATTAAAGACTTGCTTTTTTTTTGAAGCAAGATCTTTCGCTTCTTGTTAAATAATTCAATAAATATGCAGGGGTGATGGGGCGATCGAACAAGGAAATCATGGCATTTAATTATAATTAGAAAAAATTTAAGTAAAGGAGTTTGAGCGATCTTTGATTATTTCTGATTTACTCAAACCCCATCAGTCAAATTTCAGATTGATTTTCTCAATATTCAAATTAAGAAGAATATTTACTCTAAATGACCTAAACCATTAATACCAGCACCAGCTTTAATAATTGCAGTAATAGCCGCAACGTCGTCATCTAAAGTAGCTTCGATTAAAGCATCTGCTGCTGCTTGTAAGAAAGGATTGTTAGTCGTTCCAGTGGTTAATGCTGCAACGGACAAAGCTGCGCCAGGATCGATCGATAAATTAGCAATTGTTTCGCCATTTCCTCCAGGTGTCAATGGTGCTGGATCGATAATTGCTGGAGTGACATTAAGAGGGCCAGCAAAATACAAACCAGAAGGTAAAACAATTTCACCACTGACGCTAATTGAACCACCAGAAGGTCTAGTTAAGACAACTGCACCACTAGCCGAAGCTGTTTGTGCTTGTGCTGGTGCAGATAACAAAGCTGTTGCTGCGATCGTCCCTAGTAAAGAACAACCAAGTTGAAAAGGTATAGTTTTTAATTTAGTTACCAGATTCACTGTTTAAAATCTCCTTAGACGATTAAATGTTACAAAAACTGATAGATAATCGAGCAAATGTTTTCACCAACACATAAAATAATTATTAGTGAAAAAAATGATTGACGAGCAACAAAAAAATCTTACATGATTTACTTAAAATTAACAATTAACCATTGGTTAAGTCGGTTAAAATTGAATTAAAAGAAATAAAAACAACATTATTTTTGATTAAAAGTAAATATTATACTTTTTTTTTGAATCAAAAAATATCGAAAATTGTATAGTTTTCCGACATCTCTTATAACTTTTATAACTGTAAGCGATCGAGCCATGAAAACCATTCTATTTTGATTTATTGTTTGTTCTTGGATGGGTTGTTAAATTGACTGCTCTAAGTAATGTTTTAGGGCTTACTACACTACAAAAATACAAGTCTTTTTCACCAATAAGTACAGGAATAAATTATGGCAAATATAATTGGCAAGTTCGCTACCAATGAAACCCTTGAAGGCACTTCTCAAGCAGATTTAATTGTTGGCAGTACCGGATCGGATGTTTTAAAAGGCTTAGCTGGAGACGATACTCTTTTTGCCAGCATTAATAACGACACTCTCGAAGGTGGTGATGGCAACGACCTTCTTTTTGGCAATGCTGGAGCTGATAGTTTAGATGGCGGTACTGGTAGCGATAGCTTAAAAGGTGGCGCAGGTAACGATACTGTACTAGGTAACGACGGCAACGATACTCTTGTTGCTGGAGCTGGTAACGATAGCCTTAGTGGTGGCGCAGGCAACGATACTTTTGTTATTTTTGGCAAAGGAAACAATACGATTGATGGTGGTGTTGGTACTAACGATGTTGTTGACTACAGCGAACTGCGTCGTGCAGTTACTTTAGGAAATCAAGGTTTAGTTGATAAAGGTGTTAACGGCACTGATACGATTGCTAATATTGAAAAAATTATTGCACCCATACTAAATCCTAATTTAACTAGCAATCTTAATACTATTGATGGTAGCGGTGCTGATACTATTCCTGGTTCTTTTACTGTTGACTTAGCAAATAACAGTTTAACTATTAACGGACTTAGCACTGGTGCTGCTAGCTTTGTTGTTGAAAATTTTGATGCTGTAATTGGAACGCCTAACGGTGATAGCATTGCTGGTGATGCAGCAAATAACTCTTTTAACGGTGGCGGCGGTAACGATACTATTATTGGTAGTCTTGGTAACGACACAATTGAAGGCGGTGCTGGCAATGATGTTTTGGATTATTCCAGTTTAGGAGAAATAATTACGCTTCAAAATCTTGGAGTAATTCAAAAAGGTGCTTTAAATACTAGCGGTGTTGGTGCAGCAGGAACTGACCAATTACAAAGCACTAACGGGATTGATATTGTTGAAACAATTATTGCACCAAGTGGATTGACCAATACAATTGACGGTACTGGCAGTAACGGCGATGCTAGCTTTAATGTCAATTTAACAACCGGACAGTTTGATATTAATGTTGGTGGAACTACAGCAACTACTTTTAACTTTATCGCCCAAAACTTTGTTAACGTAATTGGTACTGAAGGTAGCGATACGATCGCAGGAAGTGCTGCTGATAACTCCTTAAACGGTGGTGGCGGTAACGATACTATTATTGGCAGTATGGGTAACGATGCGATCGATGGTGGTACTGGCACTGATACGGTAGATTATTCTGCTTTAGGGGTTGCGGTTACTTTATTAAACCAAGGCATCATTGATAAGGGTGGAATGGCTGCTGACACCATTGGCGATGCTGCTGGCAACCAAACCATTGAAAGAATTGTCGGCGCATTAGGGCAAAATAATGCGATCGACGGTACTGGCGATAACGGAACTGCAACTTTCGATATCGATTTAACTAATAATAGTTTAACCGTTAACAATATTAACGGAAACAGTCTTAACTTTACTGTTGAGAACTTTAATACCGTTACTGGTACTGGCAATAACGACACCATTCAAGGTAGTGCAAGTTCCGATACTATTCTCGGTGCTGCTGGCGACGACAGCATTATTGGTAGTGGTGGCAGCGATAGCATCGATGGCGGTACTGGAACTAACACTTTAGATTACACTGGCTTGGGTTCTGGAATTATCCTACAAAACCAAGGTGTGATTGCTAAAACTGGTGGTGTTGATACTATTGGCGGCGCAATGATGGAACAAACCATCCAAACTATTATTGGTGATGCCGGCCAAACTAATGCGATCGACGGTACTGGTAGTGCTCCTACTGCTAGCTTTAACGTTGATTTATCAGCAACAACTAATAACTTAGTTATTAATGCCGGAACTGCTGGAATTATTACATTTACAGCTCAAAATTTTGTTAACGTTACTGGAACTGAAGGCAACGATACCATTGCTGGTAGTGCTGCTAATAACGCTTTAATTGGTGGTGCTGGTGACGATAGCATTATTGGTAGTGCTGGTAGCGATACTATTGATGGTGGTGCTGGTATAAACACTGTAGATTATTCTGCTTTGGGTCAACTAATTACCCTGCAAAATCTAGGTGTAATTGATAAAGGTGCTTTAGGTGCTGATACTATCGGCGATGCTGCTGGAACTGGAACTCAAACCATTCAAACTATTATTGGTGCAACCGGACTAAATAATGCGATTGACGGTACTGGCGATAATGGTGCTGTAACTTTCAGTGTTAACCTTGAAACTGAAACTTTAACACTTAACGGCGGTACAGTTACCGGAGCTGCTTTTACAGTTCAAAACTTTGTTGATGTAACTGGTACTTCTGGATCTGATAGCATTGTTGGTAGTGCTGCTAATAACACCTTTATTGGTACTTTAGGTAACGATACGATCGCCGGTGGTGCTGGAGCTGATACTTTAGATTATTCTGGTTTGGGACAAGTAATTACTCTCCAAAATGCAGGGTTAATTCAAAAAGGTGTTATCGATATGATGACTGGTGTTGGTGCTAGCGGCAGCGATAGCTTGCAAAGTGCTAACGGCATCGATATTGTTGAAACTATTATTGCACCAAGCGGATTAACTAACACTATTGATGGTTCCGGTAGCAATCCCGATGCTAGCTTTAACGTTAACCTAGAAACAGGTCAATTTGATGTTAGCGTTGGTGGACTAACTGCAACTACTTTCAATTTTACAGCGCAAAACTTTGTTAATGTAATCGGTACTGCTGGAGACGATACTATTATTGGTAGTTCTACTGATAATATCTTTACTGGTAGTGCAGGTAGCGATATTATTGACGGTTTTGGCGGAACTAACACCTTAGATTACACTGGTTTAGGTGGAGCAATTGCTCTTCTAAATCAAGGCATAATTTCAAAACAAATTGGAGGAATCGATACTATTGGTGGTGCTGGCGGTACTCAAACCATTCAAACCATCATCGGCGATACTGGAAATCTAACAAATAATATCATCGACGGTAGTGGAAGCAATGCTACTGCTAGCTTTAACGTCGATTTAGGGGCAACAACTAATAACTTAGTTATTGGTACTGGCTCTAGCACTCTCACATTTACCGCTCTTAACTTTGATGATGTAATTGGTACTGCTGGCAACGATACCATTACTGGTAACGCTAACGACAATTTCTTTGGTGGAAGTGCTGGTAACGATTTAATCGATGGTGTTGCTGGAATTAACACTCTAGATTACACTGATTTAGGTGCTGGAATTACCCTGCAAAACTTTGGCATAATTGATAAAGGTGTATTGGGTGCTGATACTATTGGTGGTGCTGGTGGCGCGCAAACTATCCAAACTATCGTTGGTGATGCTACCCAAACTAATAGTATTGACGGTACTGGCGATAACGGTGCTGTAACTTTCACTGTCGATCTTTCCACCGATACTTTAACACTTAACGGTCTAAGTGCCGGAGCTGCTACTTTCACAGTTACTAACTTTGATAATGTAACTGGTACTTCTGGCAATGACATGATTACTGGTAGTGCAACATCTAACATCCTCAATGGTTTTGATGGTGCGGATATGATTACCGGTGGTACTGGTGCAGATACCTTCGTGTTAGGTGATGGTACTAGCGTTTTCTATAGTAATAATGGAGCTGCTGATTTTGCTACTATTACTGACTTTACTCCCACACAAAACGATGTAATTCAACTTACTGGTGCAAATACGGATTATTCTTTCGTAGCTAATGGCACTAGCACTGATATTCTTCTCTTAGGTACTAGTTCTTTCAGCTCTACTGGAGTTGACGACCTAATTGCAACAGTTCAAAATACTGCGCCAACAATTTTAGACCCAATCACTAACCCTGCTTTGTTTAGCTTTGTTTAAAACTTGCCGATAATTGAGGCAACACGAGCATAATTTCTACTCTTACATGTTATTAAATACCTGCAGTCGATCGAGCTGCGGGTGTTTTTTTTATTGCGCACCGCGTAGCGGATCTCTTCGAGATCGCATTTAAGGTAAAAGGTAAAAAAATTGGAAAATTTATCTGTAGAATTATTTTTAGTAATTAGTGTAAACTGATTTTTTGTTGGCTATGGTTAGTTGGTTATCTACATCTCTCTAGCTATTTTTGAGAATTGGTATTACTTCGAGCAAGTAAAAATATCAAAGATTTAATAGTTAATAACTCAAATATTCAATAATATCGGTAAGAAAAGACAACCATCAATCCAGATATTGTAAATATTTCTAGGGGTTTCTGGCGTTGGCAACCAAACGATCGCGATGTTAATTAAAGTAGCTAATCCGATGGTTAAAGGACTGAGAATAGCCAATTCACTCACCCAATACAAAATAGCACCTAACAAGACTAGTAAGTTAAGCGCAGTAAAAAGAAGGCGAGTTTCTTGAATGCCAATCATCAAAGGTAAAGTCAATACACCTTTATTAAAATCCGATCGCACGTCGCGAAGATCGAATAAATGGGAATTAGTCCCGATAAATATCAATAAAAACAGACTGATTAAAATTGCCGAGCGATCTAAACCTGCATTAGCATAAGCTAAAGGAACTGCGACAACTGCATAAGTAAGAGTTCCAGCCACGATCCAAGCTTTCGTTCCGGGAATGTCTTTAAGACGATACCATCTATTTTCTTCTTGCCCTAGTTGAAGGGGGAAAAGGGGGATTCCATAAAGTAAAGGTACTAACCCTCCTAAACTAACCAAGCGTACCTGTTGCGGTGCAAAAAATAGCAGAGTTAAAGTTACTAAAACAGCAGATAATAACAGAAAAAAAACCAGTTTGTTGCGAAAAAAAGACTGAACTTTGCGATCGGGAATTTCCTGAACGTAAGAGTCAAAAATACGGTCTAAATTATAAAATACCAAAGAAGCTGAAAAAATTAAAAGGGGCGGTCGCCAATCTTCTGGTAAGTTCAGGACATCTTGAGTATAGATTGTTAAAGAGGCCAGTCCGGCCGAGACCCAAACACTCGGGTAAATAAATATTTCTAAAAACTTTTTATAAAACCATTTAATAGTAGAAGAAGTTGAGAAATCTTTTTTAAATAAGAAAAACATATCGAAATTTATCTTGCATAAAAGAAAGGCGATCGCACCGGTGCGATCGCCTTATCCAAACCGCTCATTACATCAGGCCGAGTTGTGAAAGTATTCCTTGACCTGTAATTAATTCAGTTGCTAAACCGATTACGAATCCTAGCATTGCTAAGCGACCGTTCCAGGTTTCTGCAAAATTAGTAAAGCCGTATTTATCTGTTTGGTTTTCCATAATTTAAATCCTCGTTGAGTTGGTTATATTTTCTCGCGGTTACTCTTTAAAGATAAGAAAAGTTTGAAGGGGGAACTTCTACCTTTAGATAGAAATTGAAACAATTCTTATTATTCTATGAAGCGGCTGCTTCTTGTTTGACTGGTTCAAAATCAGACTTCTTCGCGCCGCATTTAGGACAAGCCCAATCTTCGGGAATATCTTCAAAAGCAGTTCCTGGTTCGATGCCAGAGTCAGGATCGCCTTTTTCTGGATCGTAAATGTAGCCGCAGACAGTGCATTTATATTTTTGCATGGTTTTATTCCTCTTTTTTTACGCAGTTACTTTAGCTTTCGACCAAACGCCATTGTCATCTTCTTCGTATTGCTCGTAAATGGCTTGCCAAGCTGCTTCTTCTGCTTTACTCTGGTCGTTGGTTTCTTCGTAAGTAGAATTGTAGCGAGCGATAAAAGTTTGTTGCGCTGCTTCAGATAGATGGTTGCGAACTTCAGGAGATAAATCCTCGGGCCCGTTGCAAGTTCCAGGACAAGGACGGGGTAGAGTGGTATCGCTGATGTGAATTTCTTCACCCCCAGCATTTTCAATTAAAAGTTGGTATTCTCCCGATTTGCCGACGGGGACTTCTACCATTAACAAGAATTCTCCAGCCTTGAGGCGAGTTTCGTAAATTGCTGCCTTTTCTTCTGACATTCCTAAAGTAGCTAAAGCAGATACCAAACCTGCACCAGCACCACCTGCGATCGCGCCGCTAGCAGCCCCTAGCAAGACGGAACTAATCGGGCCGGCCGCAACTATCGAGCCGACAAAAGGAATTAAGAGAACTCCTACCCCGCTCAGCAAACTGAGGAAAGAACCGAACAGAGAGCCAAAAACAGCACCGTTTCTTACCCCACCTAAGATTACGTCTTTTTTGGTGATAAATCCGCTAATGCGGGTTTGAGAACTGAAGTTTCTGCCCATTACCGAAATGCGATCGCGAGGAACGTCTCGGTCAATTAAGCGGCGAATCGCTTTATCTATTTGAGCTTCTTGTTTAAAAACGGAGGTAATTGTTCGTTGTGCGATGTATTCTTCTGACATAAATATTTTTTCCTTTGTGATTAATGATCTTTTGTTCTGTTGACTATACGCCGACCGTTGGTTTAGTTTCCGATCCGGGTCTATTTCCGCTAGGATTTACGGAATCTCCTTCGATGAAAGAGCGCAGCATCCAAGCCATTTTTTCGTGTTCTTCCATCAATCCGGTTAAGAAATCTGCCGTTCCTTCGTCGTGATAGTCTTGAGAGCAGCGATCGATGTGGTCTCTGAGTTGGCGAATAATTTGCTCGTGGTCGTTAACTAAGCGGGCGACCATTTCGGTTGCTAAAGGTAGGTCGTTAGGATGTTCTTTAATTGAAGCTAGTTTGAGAAATCCTTCTGCCGTACCGACGGGATACCCTCCTAATTTGCGGACTCTTTCGGCAGTTTCATCAATATTAGTTGCTAAGTTTTCGTAGTGTTCTTGCCAGAGTTCGTGCAATGTTCTAAACTGAGGGCCGACGACATCCCAGTGGTATTTTTTAGTTTTAATTAATAGTAGATAAAAATCTGCTAAATCTCGATTCAAAAGTTCGATTACGCTGTGACGTTGTTCTTCAGTAAGACCAATATTTAGTGTAGGCATATTTAATATCTTTTCGTTGACTTCCCTTCTATTACAACAGTTTTGGGGTTTATTAAACATCTATCAGACGAGATAATTCTTGAATAGATCTTATTTTTTTATCTAACTAAAGACATAGACAAAAATTACTGAAATAATTGGCGGACGAGGGATATATTTACTTTTTTTAGGTTAATCTACCTGTCTCAAAAATGCATCATAACCGAGCGATCGCCCGGCAAAATAGTAATTTATTTTTTGAAAATCTATTAATATTAGATCGCAGATTGAATGCTCTATTTGAATTAGTCTAGATAACTTGTAGCAATGACATATATTTTAATGGGAGTAGCTGGGAGCGGCAAAACTACTATCGGTAAATTATTAAGCAAACAACTCGATTATCCTTTTTACGATGGTGACGATTTTCATCCCCGAGCCAATATTCTCAAAATGAGTCGCAATCTTGCTTTAGACGATCGCGATCGCCTACCTTGGTTGTTGAGATTGAAAGAATTAATCGATAACAATCCCAAGATAATTGTTGCTTGTTCGGCACTAAAAAAAAGCTATCGAACGATTTTACAAGGAGAAAATAAACAGGTTATTTGGATCTACTTAAAAGGCGAATACTCAGAAATTTCTAGAAGAATTGAGAATCGCCAAGGGCATTTTATGAAACGGGAAATGTTGCGGAGTCAGTTTAATACTTTAGAAGAGCCGAGTAATGCAATTACTATTTCAATATCTCAGGATACAACAGCGATCGTCAAACAAATTTTAGAACAGATCGAATAGTAAAATTCAGGTATTGGGTAACATATTATTCAAGCCCAAACTATGGGCATTATTGGTGCGATCGCCTGCTTTTTCATCTTCAAAAAAGCGATAAAACAAAAATTCATTTTTAAAATTATGTTCGTCGTGAACGTGATGAATTATGTGGCGATCGAGCAACATTTGACATAATTGAATCGATCTTGCTTCGTTTAAATCTTGAGTTTCTATCAACCATGCTACTGCTTCAGAACCAATGAAACACTGACGATAAAGCTTAAGATTATACCAACGATCCTTTATTTCTACTCCGTATTTACCGGGGAACGCCGGTCACCGCAGGCACCGTCATTTCAGGGCGGTGTAACGGTGACCGCGCATTTTTCGAGTCAAAGCTTTAATTTCTGGCAGATTAACATCGTACAATCGATCCTGATTAAAAATAACTTCACCGTTCAGAAGAGATTGTCTTAAGTCTTCCCAATGTTTTTCGGGATGTTCGCGAAACCATTGATTAGTTAAAGGAATCGACTTGTAAGGATCTAAGCCAAAACGCATCATCAAGATTGAAAAGACTGTTTGTTGATTTTTATCCATTTTTTTGACTTGCTGGAACTGAATTTGTTTGATAAGACTAAGACATTGAAAAAAGCCGACCGAAGAGTTCTCACTAATTAATGCAATTAATTCTTTTGTAACCAGTTTAATTTAGAATTACATGAACTTTAGATGAGAAGAAGTTAAGAATATTATTTATTTACCGATCGCACCTAGATATTTATACTTAAAAGACTGCGATCTTAATATAAACGATATCTTGTTTAAAATAATCGTAAATTGGCAAAATATAACTAAAGAGAGATAATCGTTTCTTACTAACTTTAAGAAATCACCTAAAATTATGAATCAATTTATGAAAGCGGCGATCGAAGAAGCAGAAATAGGCTTGAAAGCTGGGGGAATTCCGATCGGCTCGGTAATTGTTTATCAAGATCGAATTATCGGTCGAGGCCACAATCAAAGAATTCAACAAGGAAGTGCAACCTTACACGGTGAAATGCACGCCCTCGAAAATGCCGGTCGTCTTGCTCCAGCAATTTATCGTCAATCTACTCTTTACACGACTTTATCCCCTTGTGCGATGTGTAGCGGGGCTATCTTGCTTTACGGTATTCCTAAAGTAGTTATTGGTGAAAATAAAACTTTCATGGGAGAAGAAGGCTATCTTCAAACTAGAGGAGTTATTCTCGAAGTTTTACAAGATAGCCGTTGTATTGAATTAATGACAGATTTTATCATTAAAAATCCCCAATTATGGAACGAAGATATTGGGGAAGATTAACGATTATTGATTGCTAACTCGTTCCTGTTTCTTGTTGAGCAGATCGCCTTCAAAACCAGAGCCTTTTAACATTCTGTTCCAATACAACCAGGGTAAAAGATATTTTTTTGCCAACCACATTAAGTAATGTTCTTTAGTTTGGTCGATCGGAAAACTTGGAGTTGGAGTGTTCGTATAATCGAATTCAGCCATGAGGGTTTTGCCGTAGCCAGTAACTAGAGGACAACAAGTATAACCTTGATAATTACCGCGATCGCTTCGAGCTGCGATCGTATTTAATAAACTTGCAACTAATGCTGGGGCTTGTTTGCGGATCGCTGCGGCTGTTTTTGAGGTTGGTAAAGAAGAGGCATCTCCCAAGCTAAAGACATTCGGATAGCTATTGTGTTGCAGGGTATTGCGATCGACATCTACCCAACCGAGAGGATTATTAGCCATTGCCAAAGGACTTTCTTTAATGAAGTCTGGCGCGCTCATCGGCGGTGCTACGTGAATCATATCGTATTTAATTCTGACTTCGCCGACACCTTCTTCGGTAACTGCTTCAAAGATCGCTTCTTTGTTTTCAGGGTCGATCGCTTTGAGGTTATGTCGGTATTTAACTTCGATCTTGCGGCGATCGATAATTTGTTCGAGGGTGTCGCAATATTCGGGTACTGGAAACATTTTGCCCCCAGCAGTGCAGTAAATTACTTTAGTATTAGTACCGACTCCGCTTTTACTTTTAAAATGGTCGTCGGCTAGATACATAATTTTTTGTGGCGCGCCACCGCATTTGATCGGAGTATTGGGATAGGTGAATATTGCCGTTCCCCCTTTAAAGTTTTGTAAAGTTTCCCAAGTATATGGGGCGTATTGTTTGGAATAGTTGCTGGTAACTCCGTCTTTGCCTAATGCTTCCTTTAGCCCTGCGATTAAGTGCCAGTCGATTTGAATTCCGGGGGCTAAAATTAAGTAGTCATATTCTATTTTTGTCCCTTCTATAGTAAAAATAGCGTTATTATCGGGATCTAATTTGGCAACAGAATCTTTAATCCAGGTTACTCCTTTAGGAATCAGATCTCGTTCTTCTCTTTCGGTATCTTCGAGTTTAAATACTCCCCCACCGACTAAAGTCCAAGCTGGTTGATAGTAATGCTTTTGGGATGGTTCGACGATCGCTATATCTAATGAGGAGTTTTTATTTAATAATTGTGCTGTAACGGTTATTCCCGCAGCACCTCCACCAACTACAATTATTTGATGGCGTATAGTTTTTGTTACAGAAGATTGCTTTTGAGTTGCACTTGACATTAGATTTTTCCTTATTTTTTGATTACAAAATATGTCGTTTTATGCTTTTGTCTGATGCTTGACAATATTCAATTTAAATGGATTAACAGATCTCGAAAGGTATTTTAAGGCTATTTCTAAAATTCTCGTTTTAAATATAAATCAATAGTTAAATTATCGGGATTTTATCTGAAAATCAGTTCAAAGTGAAGTTATTTATTTTTGCAAAAAATAGCGCGAATATATACTTTTTCTTAAGGGTCGTTTCAGCAGAGAATTTTGTGACAGGCGATCGCCTAGGAGAAAATCTTCCGAGCGAAATGCTTGAGAAATATTTTTTTCAGTCGGTGAATATATCACTGCGGGAATATCGAGAGTAGATCGATATTTACCCATTAACGTACTTGTTCTGAGCTTAAACCTTCTAGTCCCCAAGCTAACCCTGGATGTTATTTTGGCTGTTTTATAATTTGCATGCAGCCATTTTCAACCCGCTTCAATATCTTTGATTTGAGATTTGTTGTTGATTTTTATATTTTGTTGGCGATCGCTTATTTAATTTTTATAAACAGTTTCTTTTTTTAGCTTACTTCTTTCTACTGCACTGTGAGATAGTATTTCCCTTCCTCAAATAGAAGGAATATTATTAATATCGTTTATGTAATATAAACCTTCAATTGCTATTTTTCTCGATATTTAGTCACCGTAAATTTCATTATTTAAATACTTTAAAATACCTCGATTGTTTTGAGATAGCTATTTAATTATTTCTTCTATCGGTTCGTTATTATCTCTTATTCGGGCAATTTTTAATAGTTTGTTGGCAAAAACAAGTGAAATGAGAATAGCGGTAATTGCACCATTTCTGAAAGATAGCCCTACAAATAAACTGTTTTTTTTGGCTATGGTTAGTTTTTTGTAACCCTGTTTCCCATGCTTCCCATGCCCCCGACGCTCACTATCTGCAGCCAATTTTACTAGATCGTTCCCAGTAGATTTTGCTCTAGCACCCTCTAAACAGAGATAACTTTGAATCACTTCGATCCTGAGACGATATTACGTTTAGTAGGCAACTCATACTCATAATGACTACAATAATTGTATAAAGTCATAACGAGTATGGATAAATTTTAAAATGGCACAACTCAAACAACGCAGAAAAGAAAACGCTAGCGGTAACTTTTACGTAGACAGCACTTGTATCGACTGCGATACTTGCAGGTGGCTCGCACCGGAAGTATTTACGAGAAAAGGGGATAAATCGGCAGTATATCGCCAGCCAAAGGAAGAAAAAGAGAAATTAAAAGCATTTCAAGCACTTTTAGCCTGTCCGACAGCATCAATTGGCACAGAAGAAAAGCCCAAACAAATCAAAACAATACAAAAAAGCTTTCCGATCGCCCTAGAAGATAACGTATATTATTGCGGATACCACTCCGAAAAATCTTTTGGTGCTGCAAGTTATTTAATTCAAAGAGAAGAAGGTAATATCTTAATCGACTCGCCCCGTTTTGCAGCACCGTTAGTAAAAAGGATCGAAGAATTAGGTGGAGTTAAGTATATGTATTTAACCCATCGAGACGATGTAGGAGACCATGAGAAATTTCACGCTCGCTTTGGGTGCGATCGCATTTTACACGAAGACGATATTACATCGAGTACGAAAGATGTAGAAATTCAACTAACTGGAAAAGATCCGATCCAATTTGCCGAAGATATCCTAATTATTCCAGTTCCCGGCCACACTAAAGGGCATACAGTATTCCTTTACAAAGACAAATTCTTATTTAGTGGAGATCATTTAGCATGGTCGGATCGACTGCAACAATTATACGCATTTCGTCGTCACTGCTGGTATTCTTGGGATGAATTAGTTAAATCGATGCAGGAACTAGCTAATTACAACTTTGAATGGGTGCTTCCCGGACACGGTAGAAGATATCACAGCGATCGAGTCACAATGAAACAGCAAATGCAAAAGTGCCTCGAATGGATCGAAAAACAATAATAACTAATTGGCTGACAAAAGATCGAGTTTATTTTGTCACTCGAGTCTAATTTAAAATCATGATATCTTCAAGATCGTCAAAAACATCTGGCTGTAAAGATGTGGGATATGTCTTACATTCTAGAGATGCTAAATCTTGCCAAAATTCAAATAACTCCTGGTTATTAATCGCACCCAGCTTACTGCGGCCGTATTTTTCATTTAAATATTGTCTTGCTCGTTTTGATGTCCAATTTAAACGCTTTATTTCTAATTCAATCGCATCAATTATTTCCTCGCGATCGCGATCGTTTGGTTTAAATTGTTTCTTTTCAAACAATAGTTCGATCGTCTTTGAATCGATTTTAGGATGTTTGACTATTGAATAACAAACTCGAGCAGATCGATCCATTGCCAACTTTTGTACGATATGAATTGGCAGATTTGGATTTAATGTTAAATAGTAACGAATCTCATCTTCTGGAGTTTCTGCCAATTTTTCAATCATTCTTTCTTGAAGATAAATTGGGATATTCGGACGAGCTGCTATCGATTGAAGCAGGTATCCATTCTCGTCATTAGCTAATTTTTCTAAAAGGTAAATTGGAGTCTTTCTGTTGTGTACTACGGAGATCCGAACCTCACTATTGCGATCGCTAGCTAATTCTTCTAAAAGGTAAATTGGAGTATGCTTATTTTCTGCTACGGAAATACGAACCTTACTATTGCGATCGCTAGCTAATTTTTCTAAAAGAGAAATTGGAGTATGCTTATTTTGTGCTACGGAGATCCGAACCTTACTATTGCGATCGCTAGCTAATTCTTTTAAAATTTTTTCTCGAAAGTGAGTTGGCATATTCCTATTTCTTACTGCGGAGATCCGAACATCGCTATTGCGATCGTTAGCGAGTTTTTTGAGCAGGGAAATTGGCGTATTTTTATTTTCTGCGACTAATTTACGAATAATAGAATATTCGTTATTGGCTAATTTGAATAATAATCGCTTTAAATATTGTGCTGGGAGGTTGCATTCTAAAATCAGGAAATGCTGAATTTTTGGCTCTGGGTGATTTATTGCTGCTTCGAGTATAAATGGTGGTAAATCTTTCGATCTTCTTAAAAAAAGGTAACTCGCAGACAAAAGTTGCTCTAAAAAATCGGGAATTTCTAATAAAATTAAATTCAAACTAGGATTTTTTAATACTTCAAGAGGATAATTTTTAAATAATTCCAATAGTACCTTTGACGAAGTATTAGGATTTGTTGCAATTGCCTGACAAATTTTTTGATTGTTCAAATCTAAAATTTCTGCTAGTCTTGCGGCCGATGTATTGGAATTTAATGCTTCTGCCAATGTCATAACGATAATTGATTTTCAAAAAACTATTTTGCAAGGATTAATCTACTCCGATGTTAATCAAATTACTCAAGATGAATTGATTAAAGAGTGCGATCGAAGAATTAAATTTCAGCTTACAAAACTCAAAACAACCAATTACTATTTAACTATCGCAATAGTTTTTTTTTCGGATATGTCGATCGTCAGTACAAAAGAAGCAGCCAGTTTGCTCGGGGTTTCTCAAACTCGAGTCAGGTGGCTCGCAGCCAATGGCAGAATTAAAAATGCTCGCAAAATTGGTAATTCTTGGATTATTCCCTTATTCGACGGGATGCCAATAATCAGTAAAGGTCGTAGAGGCCCGAAGCCTAAATGGAAAACCTCTCGTCAACGCAATCGTCCGACAGTCATTCATGTTTTTAAAAAAAATATCGGTAAAAAAGACGATCGAGGTCGCTATCTTCCGGCAATTGCTGTAAAAGATAGTCCTCAAGGGGACTACAGTGCTTATGCTGTTGCCGTCGAAGGCTCTTGTACGATTATTTATCAGCCCGATCGTCCTTTTCGTTCTGGCGCGAAGGTTTGGATTGAAACTGCTTGCGAAGTACGTCCGCTTCCGAGTATTTTGATGGCAACTGGCTGAATTTTTCCTTCTCAGACCAAAAAAAAGCGGACAAAATGCCCACTTTTGGAAGTATTTTAGAGATACTGAAATTTTAGCGATCGACAGATCCCATAATGATATCAACGCTACCGAGAATCGGCATAATATCAGCTAATTTAACCCCTCTCAGAATTTCCGGTAGAATTTGGAGGTTAGTAAAGTCAGCAGAGCGAATTTTCCAACGCCAAGGGAAAACATCATTCGTACCGACGATAAAGATACCAATCTCACCCTTACCGCTTTCCATACGAACGTAATGTTCGCCTTCAGGAATTTTAAAAGTAGGAGCAACTCTTTTACCGCCAGCAATGTACTGATAGTCCGGGCCGTTCCATTCGGATTTTTTCCCTTCTACCATGCGCTTGGCTTCTAGGTTTTCATAAGGGCCTCCAGGAATGCCTTTAAGGGCTTGACGAATAATTTTAACTGCCTGGCGCATTTCGCCAATGCGGACTAAGTAACGAGCAAAACAGTCACCACCAGTTTGCCACTCTACGTCCCAATCAAAATCATCGTAACATTCGTAATGGTCAACCTTCCGTAAGTCCCACTTAACCCCAGAAGCGCGCAACATCGGGCCGGAAAGACTCCAGTTAATTGCTTGTTCGCGGGTAATAGTGCCTACGCCTTCAACGCGACGACGGAAAATAGGATTATTAGTAATTAATTTCTCGTATTCGTCTATTTTGGGATCGAAATAATCGCAGAAATCTTCACACTTATCGATCCAACCATAAGGAAGATCGACAGCTACTCCACCAATGCGGAAATAGTTGTTGTTGATCAAGCGCATTCCAGATGCAGCTTCCCACAAATCGTAGATTAATTCCCTTTCGCGGAAAATGTAGAAAAATGGGGTAGTTGCACCGACATCCGCCATAAACGGCCCGAGCCATAATAAATGGTTGGCAATGCGGTTTAACTCGAGCATGATAACGCGAATGTATTGAGCGCGTTTGGGCACTTCAATATCGGCTAATTGCTCGGGTGCGTTAACGGTAATAGCTTCGTTAAACATCCCCGCAGCATAGTCCCAACGACTTACATAGGGGACGTACATAACGTTAGTACGGTTTTCTGCGATTTTCTCCATCCCGCGATGAAGATAGCCGATTACGGGTTCACAGTCAATTACGTCTTCACCATCTAGAGTAACGATGAGGCGCAGTACGCCGTGCATCGAAGGATGGTGGGGCCCCATGTTCAGGATCATGGGTTCGGTTCTAGTTTCAATCTTTGCCATAAAGCAGCGATTATTCCCTCGAGTGAGATTTGCGCTGATGCAATCATAATGCGAATTGTGTTGTTTTCAAGTCGCGATAATATTTGCACCAAAGGTCGATCTTAATGTTTAGTTTTATTTCATACTCTTCCAATTATATAAAGTTGCGGCCTGCTAGTCTTTTTTTTTGCTTGCGATCTTACTTGGATTTTAAGCCCAATATATTGTCTGTTCGTTATTTTGAGCTATTTGGATTTTTAAGGTAATGTCGCTAAATATTTTTAGCGAGCGATCGATGTATTTTCGAGATTGTCGGGGTTAGTGGATCGATAAAGCGATCGCAATAAAATGTTCGATTGAGGCGTTTATTGTTTCACAAATAGAAAAAAGGAAATAAATCTCAGATTATTTCCAAATCTATAGTCAAGGTAGGGCGATCGATTGAATCGAGATTTAAAATTGAATTCTTTCAACTAAGCTACTGCTTATTTTGGCTCTGAACCATCTCAAGATCGCACCAAAATAACGGGGATAAATAATAGCGAGCGAGTTAATTATTAAACAAGTAGATCCCAATCCAAACAAGATAATACTAACGGGGGTGAATACGCCAATTATCATCCAAGTAGAGATGTGTAGAAAAAGCGTAAAAGCAAATACACAAGCAAATAGAGCGGCTAAACGTATTTGCGCTAAAGGGCCGATTAGATACAGCAACACTAGAGTATTGATTGTTGTTAAGAGATTGGCTGGAACTAGAAAAGCACAAATAGCAACGCAGTTTTGACGCGAAAATTCACTCAGGAGATTGAGATCGAACATCTGTTTTTGAATTCCGTTTTAACATTAGTTAATTATACTGCGATCGCCATAAAATTAGCCTCTACAGTAGATTGTTTCGTAAAGTAAAAATGCTCTCAAGGTATTTATCCCTATTTTCCTTTCTTTACATTTACTATATTATTTATTAATAATTAACAATTTAATATGTGAATTGCGTTATATGAATTTTGAAAAATGCGTCTTGTATCGCGTTGTCTTTGCTGCACCCGAAGAGATCAAACCTCTCCTCGCTTTTTGTATGTTAAAGTTCGTCGTTTGCGAGGAGAAAAAGACTCTATTAATCAAAGCTCCCGATCCTTCCTTAGCATACAAAATTAATAGTAGTATGGCTGGGGAAATGGGACAGAAAGTTTATAACTTAGGCATCGATCGCTATTCGATCGATAACAGTCAGGGATCTCTCGCTATTTATGAGTTTAATGGTACAGAGTTCAGTTTTTTAAGATATTCTACTATCGAAAACTTAACGATTTAGTCGGCAAATTTTACTTGACGACAAATTTGTAAACTCCGTATAAGATTAAGGATAAAATAGCGATCGTCAATAAAGAAGCGACTAACTTTAGAAAAGAACTCAATACTGAAAAACCAACTATTACCCCGACTACAGCAACAGCTATTTTTCCCGAACTGGGTAAACTTTCAAACCAACCTAAAACAGTTTTAAAGAAGTTTTCTAAACTTGAAGAAGAGCTTTGTTGCGGGTTCAAATCTTTTTTTGTCGCTCCTTCATTTTTTTCTAATTCTAATTCTAATTCTTCAAGCCTGCGTTCTGTACTTTTATTTTCTGGGTTATTCATCTTTTAAAAGTGTTCAAATTGTAAACTGGTACATTATTTAACTTTTTAGGGTACGTTTATTAGTAATCTAAAAGTGTTATCCAAAAAAGGCAGCTAAATAAAGAAAATGTTAATTATTACAAGAGTGAAGCAAATAACAAGTTTATCCTTTGCTTTAGCTTTTTGTTGCACTTTCGCTACTGCTGTATATAGCCAGCCAATCCAAATAAGTTCTCGTTCTAATGTTAATACAATTCAAGGCAGATCTGGGGGGAAAGTAAACAGTCGCGGATGCGGTTTTATTGCCAGCCAACCCAACCAAGTGATTGACGTTATCGAACGCATCGACTACATGGAAATTTCCGTTCAAGCCGTTAGCGGTCAACCTACTCTCTTAATTAAAGGCCCTAATGGCAATCTTTGTTCGCTAGATGCCAATCCAAAAATTGCTGGGATGTGGGTTCCGGGTACATATTCGATTTACGTCGGCGATCGCACTAATTCCCGACATAATTTTACTCTCGAGATTTCTAAGCAAAGATAAACTAACAGCGAGCGACACCGAACTATTCTAATTCCTTAACAGAAACATCGATCGCATCGACATCAATCGTTCCTGGAGGAGTATAACGCTTAAATTTGCCGCCTTCTACTTCTAAAATTTCGCCGCAACTAGGGCATTGAGATTGACTGCCAGAAAATCCAGTCATTTGATACTGACACACCGGACAGCTATCTGTAACTATACGCCGTTTCAACCACCAGCGAGCTACTAACAGGCCGATCGCAGGCAAAATAAATAACAATCCTAATAAGATTAAAAATCCATTAACTACCCAGCCCAAACCAACCGAACCTAGCAATAATCCTATTAGTAATAAGGTCAACCAACAACCTAAACCAGAATTATTGATTAAAATTTGATTTGGGAACTTTTGATTCACGGCAGCCTCCTGGATAATAACAATTTCTTATTTACATCCTAGTCTATCTTCGCTTAATTTTTGACATTACCCAATTCTAGGCTTGTTTAACAAGATTTATTATTACAAAATCTTTAAGTTGTCGGGCTATTTCTTCTAATGGATCTCAATATTATTTTTTATTTTCAACGGAGATAAAATATACATTTCCTACTTTTTTCAATTTAAAGCGATCGCATTTTTGCAAAAATTTTGTGTAGTTCGATCTTAAATCGATTTTTTTAATTACTTGATTGACTGAAATACTGTAGACTTTTTTGAATTCATTTGCGACATCAGCAATGGGAATTGATTTAAATTGAGATCGTTCGATTAAACGATTGACTATTGCCAATAAAGCAGTTTCCAATTTTGAGATATTATTGAGAGTTTCTGCGTTTAAATTTGTTTCTATTTGACTTATTTTTGTTTTTACTTCATCCCTTTCTATTTCAAAAATAGTCAGGTAGATTTTTTTATTGCCTAATTGATGGATTACAAAGTCGTTTTTAAAGCGGTCGAAAAAAGCTTTAATATTTTGTTCTGGGAAATAATGAGCGACAATCCGCTCTAAAGATAAGTTAAACTGGATTTTAAAACAATTGGCAATACGATCTAAATCGATCCAATTTTTTTTAGTTCTTTTTTGTTCGCTGCGAACGATCGCTTTAACTGCCAAAATAAAATCTGCAAGCAAAGGGATATCTTGAAAGCCGATTAAAGAATAGGACTTAGTGGTGCGATCGCGACTGTTAAAAATTAAAATTTTATCTTTGCGACGATAAACGCGATAAACAATTAAATTATCTGCTTCTAGTTTAGTTGATAAAGGATTTAAATCCGTATCAGAAGAACAAATAAAAACTTCCTTAGCTTGAGGATAATAAACAGACAAAGAAGAACCAAAAGCAATCATTTTTAAATCGGCACTATTTTTACCTTGAGGAACGTGAATTAATTCGTAACCGCGATTGTGAAAGTCCCAATCTTTTTTGCCCAAACTGTGCCAATTAGCAAAAGCGAATTTGATTTTAAGGGGATACTGACAAAATTGAATTAAAATTTGCTCTAACTGACAATCGAGAGCTAAATTTTCAGCATCTAAAAGTAAAATAGCAAAAGGTTCTTTGCGGCTCGAGTTAGGGGAGCGATCGCCAGAAATTGATTCGGAAATCTTGGCTCGATTGTGACCGACAATATCTTTTAATCTTACCTCCTCTACTGCTAAATCTGGCTGGAGATGAGGACGAATTTGAGCGAGTAAATTAGTAAAATGAATCGAAACAAAAAAAGGTGGAAATAATAAACTTTGAAGCAGCTTAATTAACAGTTCGATCGCCTCATTTAGATCTGAAGCTTGTCCTAGATTAACAACTAACTGATTGACGAATTTAGTTTGAAAATTAAGATCTTCCCAAGGATAATCTCTGGCTTTATCCTTAAACCAACCAGGGCGATCGCCCCTAATAATGACTAAGGTTTGATAAAGGCAATTGCTAATTGATTCGACCGCAAAATCCTCGTCGATCGCCACTGAAGTGAAAAACCTCCCGCGCCCAAAATTCCCGACTCAGTACATAATATATGCAAGATAGAGATTTATGATTATATTATGGCAAGAGATCTGCGGGGATTTATCAAACTTCTAGAAGAGCGAGGACAATTAAGACGAATTAAAACAAAAGTAGATTCAGATCTAGAAATTGCAGAAATATCTAATCGAATGCTGGCTGTGGGAGGCCCGGGATTACTGTTTGAAAATGTTAAAGGGGCATCTTTTCCGGTGGCCGTAAACTTGATGGGCACGGTAGAAAGAATTTGCTGGGCCATGAACATGGAACAACCAGAAGAATTGGAAGCATTAGGTAAAAAACTGGCCATGTTGCAACAGCCAAAACCACCAAAAAAGATCTCTCAAGCAATAGATTTTGGTAAAGTTTTATTCGACGTTCTCAAAGCCAAACCGGGGCGAGACTTTTTTCCTCCTTGCCAACAAGTAGTTCTAGAAGGAGAAGAAGTAGATTTAAATAAAATCCCCCTAATTCGTCCTTACCCCAAAGATGCGGGCAAAATTATCACTTTAGGATTGGTAATTACTAAAGATTGTCAAACAGGTACACCCAACGTAGGAGTATATCGTCTCCAATTGCAATCTAAGAATAGCATGACGGTGCATTGGCTCTCCGTTAGGGGCGGGGCCAGACATTTAAGAAAAGCAGCAGAAGCAGGTAAAAAACTCGAAATAGCGATCGCCTTGGGAGTAGATCCTTTAATAATTATGGCAGCAGCTACACCCATCCCAGTAGATCTCTCTGAGTGGCTGTTTGCTGGCTTATATGGAGGTTCGGGAGTAAATTTAGCTAAATGTAAAACCGTCGATTTAGAAGTTCCTGCGGACTCGGAAATAGTCCTAGAAGGAACGATTACACCAGGGGAAATGCTGCCAGACGGCCCGTTTGGCGATCACATGGGTTATTATGGCGGCTTGGAGGATTCTCCTTTGGTTCGCTTCCACTGCATGACTCACCGTCAAGATCCGATTTATCTGACTACTTTTAGCGGTCGCCCTCCTAAAGAAGAGGCAATGATGGCGATCGCCTTAAATAGAATTTATACTCCGATTTTGCGCCAACAAGTTTCGGAAATTGTCGACTTTTTCTTACCGATGGAGGCTTTAAGTTACAAAGCGGCAATTATCTCAATTGATAAAGCATATCCCGGACAAGCAAAAAGGGCTGCTTTAGCTTTTTGGAGTGCTTTGCCACAATTTACTTATACTAAGTTTGTGATAGTGGTGGATCGAGATATCAATATCCGCGATCCGCGTCAAGTAGTTTGGGCAATTTCTTCTAAAGTAGATCCTTCAAGAGATGTGTTTATTCTCCCAGAAACTCCTTTTGATAGTTTGGATTTTGCCAGTCAAAAGATCGGTTTGGGTGGCAGAATGGGCATAGATGCGACTACGAAAATTCCACCCGAAACTAACCACGAATGGGGCGAACCTTTAGAATCAGATCCAGATGTGGCAGCAATGGTAACCAGAAAATGGGCTGAATATGGTCTAGACGATCTAGATTTAGATGAAGTAGATCCGAATAAGTTTGGTTACAATATGAAGTAAATTGCTCTACTTTTAACAGTTATCAGTACCCAGTAACCACTACTCGACGGCCTGGGTACAATACAATAATCTGCCAATAAAGGGACTGAAAAAATTATTACTATACCAACTGAACTAGAGATTAGGACACTAATTGTAAAAGCAGAGAATAGGTAGTAGGTAGTAGGTAATTCCTCAAAATAATGCTATGGATAAATTTTCCAATTTTTTTGACTTTCTACCTGTTGCCTGTTGCCCTTGGTCACCGAAGTTTAGTAACTTTAAACAGAATTGGTATAACAAATAAAATTGTCATAACCTTTGCTTCGACTGCTATAACGATCTAGAAACTAGAGAAAAAGCAATCCTTGCTGCTATCTCTAAATTCAGCCAAGAAATCAAAACAGAGATCGCAGAAGTTAAAGAAAAAGAAAATGAAATAGACAAAAAAATTGAAGTTTTAACAGAAAAAGTTTCAGGGATTGACAAAAGACTAGACAGCCTCGATAGCTATTTTAAAGTTATATTAGCTGCTCGATCGGGTGATGTATTGTTGGGTGTTATTCGCTATCTTCGATCGAATTAAAAGAGTAACACAAAAGAGATAATTATTTTAGAAAGGGTTTTAATCGCGTCTTCAATTTTCTTTACTTTTATTACTGGCGATCGCCCTTCATGCACGCTATTTTATAAACCGAGTTGTTTGCTAAAATCGAGATCGAAATAAGCTTTATCCCAATTTTTGGCTTGCTTTATTTGCTTTGGGGTTATACCTTTAACATTATGGAAGCTAGCACCATCTAGATGGCATTTTTTTTGCGATCGATCTCAAAATTACAAAATCTCTTTGCTTCAATTTATAGTTAAGGGATCTTTCCAGCTAGATTATTGCCACGATATACTTACTATACAAGTTCTAAACTTTGGTAAGTATGGATTGGATTACTCTACTTAAAGCACAACAAGCTGATTTTATTGCTAGGTTAAAATCTGGCAGTTTACTGCAGTGCGAAATAGCAGGTCAACACAGGGAAAAAACTGTTATTTCTAAGGATAAATTAAAACAATTGCGGGATTTTTCTTGGGAAATGGCCGAGAAATACAAGCAAAAAGCTTCGGTGCGAGAAACTTTTATTAATAATTTAAAAGGTAATTTAGGGGAAGAAGTCGTTAAAAATTATTTGGGAGATTTAATTACTGATGTTAATTACCAAATCAAGAAAGATGGCGATGGTAAGGTAGACTTTACTTTAACTTCTAATCCTAATATTGGCATTCAAGTTAAAGCCCGTCATGGAGATATCGATCGCGTAAAATGGAGTCTTACTAAAGAAGAATTTGCCAAAAATTCAGTTTTAGTCTGTATTTTAATTCGAGAAGAAGTAAGCGAAGCGCAAATTGAATACAATTTAATTTTGGCAGGATTTTTACCGACTGAAGAAATTAATATTATTAACGATCGCGCGTTTTTTGGCATTGCAGAATTACTTTATATTGGTGGTTTGCGCTACTTTTTGGAAAATACGGTTGCAGAAGACTGTTTAGAAGAAGAGGATATTTGTTGGCATCAAAAACCAATTATTCAAGCAAAAGATTCGCGATCGCTAGCAAGAGAGATTTTTAAACGAGGTATTTCTGTTTGCGATCTTGGGCAATATCAAAAAGCGATCGATGACTTTACTACTGCGATCGAATTAAACCCTCACTATGCTGAAGCTTACAATCATCGCGGTTTGACTTTCGATCGCCTACAAGCATATCAAAAAGCGATCGATGACTTTACTACTGCGATCGAATTAAACCCTCACTATGCTGAAGCACATCACAATATAGCTATTACTTTTAAAAACTTAGAAAATAGCAGATCTGCAGAACGATTTATCTCTAAAGCTAAAGAGTTATATAGACAAGAAGGAAATTTAGAAGCTCTTGCAACAGCGCAACAGTTTGAGACTTCGATTAAACTAGATAACACACCATTCTAAAATTATTTTAAATTGCTTGAATAAAAGAATTTTGGTTCTAAATCAAAATTCATTCTTGAATAATTATTTGCTTGCAAAATTGAAATCGCCGTCGACTATCTTGAAAGTGGTTATTCCTCTTTAATTTACCAATTTGCAAATTGAAAATCGACCGAGCGATCGCATCTCAAGTAAAACCAATCATACTATTGCTACCTGACAATTTTTAAATCGACAAATAATTTTAAAATTTTTTTATAATTCACTGCGGTTCGCGAGATCGACCGGTGAATTGTATTTTTTCTTAATATAACCACATAAATCACTCGAACGAAGGATAAAAAAAATCAAAAAAATTTATATCCTGATGTTAAGGAATTTAAATAAAGTATTTTTTGAGCTAAAAACCGCTCTGTTCGATAGTGTTAAATTCAGCACTGCTAATCTCATGTACTGCTGAAACCTCTTTGATTAGACAAAGCATTATTAGTCATAAGAAATATTAATTAAATTAAGATTTCTTAGACTAGTGATACTAAGATTAGCACTGCTGAGTTTGGCACTGCTGAATTTGGCACTATTCAAGAAACGGACAAAGCCTAATAAAGAGATTTTTAGCTTTAAGAGATTTTAAACAAGTTCGAGTCAAGTAAACTCGATCGGATCTCAAATAAATTTCTGAGGGTTTGCCTTCTGTAAAGCAATAAAGAATGTATTATTGAGGCAAAACCTAGAAAAAAGAGGCAAAAATCTCAAAATGCCCGACTATTTTTATCCTTCTGCTAAAGAACTAATTTTTGGTCAAAAGTATGCCGTTGCTACGAGTCAATACTTAGCCAGTTTAGCAGGCATGGAAATATTGAAGGCTGGAGGCAATGCGGTTGATGCCGCGATCGCCATGGCGATCGCCCTTACTGTAGTCGAACCAACTTCTAACGGAATTGGTGGAGATGCTTTTGCTTTAGTCTGGGACGGCAAATTACACGGATTAAATGGCTCGGGAAAAAGCCCAAAAAGATTAACTAGAGATTGTTTTGAAGCAGAAATTCCCGAACTAGGATGGCCAAGCGTTACTGTTCCCGGTGCTGTATCGGCTTGGCGTAATTTGTGGCAAAAGTGGGGTAAATTACCTTTCGAGCAATTATTTGCTCCCGCGATTCGTTATGCAGAAGAAGGTTATCCGGTTTCATCGGTAACATCTCGAGCTTGGAAGCGAGCTGAAAGTAAGTTTTTAAACCTATCTCAACGAGAATATCAACCTTTTTTAGCAACCTTTTTTCCCAAAAATCGGGCCCCACATCCAGGAGAAGTTTGGGGGAGCAAATTGCACGCAGAAACATTGAAGGAAATTGCCAATAGCGGCACTGAAAGTTTCTATTGCGGTAAACTAGCTAATGCGATCGCCAATTTTGCTAGCGATACTGGGGGTTTAATTAGTAGAGAAGATCTAGCCAAACATCGCGCAGACTGGGTAGATCCGATTTCAACTCAATATCGCGACCTTCAAGTTTGGGAAATCCCCCCTAACACCCAAGGGATAGCTGCATTAATTGGATTGAATATTCTTGAAGGCTTCGATTTATCCCAATATTATCGAGATTCGGGCATTAGTTTTCATTATCAAATTGAAGCGATGAAACTAGCTTTTGCCGATCTGTACCACCACGTCAGCGATCGCAATTTTATGAAAGTCGCTCCTTTCGATCTGCTCGATAAAAATTATGCTCTCAATCGTCGCAACTTAATTCAATCTCGGGCTATTCACTCTGCAACTCCAGGTTTACCGAGGGGTGGAACTGTTTATCTGGCTGCTGCCGATCGCGATTTAATGGTCTCTTTAATTCAATCTAACTACGAAGGTTTCGGGAGCGGGATATTAATTCCTCAAACCGGTATAGCTCTCCATAACCGTGCTAAAGGTTTTACTTTAGAAGCAAATCATCCCAATCAAGTCGCGCCCAACAAACGTCCGTTTCATACAATTATTCCCGGCTTTCTGACTAAAAACAAATCTCCTTTAGCTGCTTTTGGAGTTATGGGTGCGCCAATGCAACCTCAAGGTCACTTACAAGTAGTCGTTAATTTAGTCGATTATCTGATGAATCCTCAATCGGCTTTAAATGCTCCGCGCTGGCGATTTATTGAAAAGGATTTGGTTTTGCTAGAAGCACAGATAAATCCTAATATTGCGATCGACTTAGCAGAAAGAGGCCATCAAATCAGGCTTGCTCCATCTTGGATGTTTGGCAAAGGTCAAATAATTCTTCGTCAAGATAATAATGTTTTAGTAGCCGCCTCCGAACCGAGAAGTGATGGCATTGCTCTGGGCGAATAAGAATATTTTACATTGATATTGAAAAATCTCTCAAGCAGACTGTGCAACTTGGTATGAGCATCTTTATTATTAAACAAATATCATTATTAGCTCTGTTGACTCTTGCCTTTTGCCCTTGCTTTTCAGCTTAATTGTGCTTCTTTATTTAGGTTTAATTATCAAGCCTATCTCGTGATATTTAATTTTTCAAAAAACTGTTCGGAAGTAGTTGATTATATTAAAATCCTTCTAGGCTATTTGGTTCGATCGACTCTACTTGATGGATTGCTTTGTTTAAGCGATCTAGTCCACAACAGTAGCTAATTTATTTTTTTTTCCAAATACTTGAAGGTAGTATTTTAAAATTTTTAACTCACAACTTTTCTGGTCACTCAAAAGTAAGTTGCAAATTTTGTTTTTTATTAGTTCTTGTTAATTTCACGAAGTAATAAAACTTATTTGACAAGAACTAGTTTGATTTTTTTGAAATTTTCTTAACTGCGTCTGAATCGATCTTTTTAGGCGGACTTAGCTAGTGCTCGAAAATCTTTAAGGCGATTAATAATTGTAATGATCGTCCATCATCATTGTATTATTGGTTATGCTATTGAGATCGTCAAGTTGCTGTACGTTGAATTCAGATTCTTCGACAGCTGATTCGCTTCCTTGAATTTGATTTAGAGTTTCGAGCCGATTTTGATTTTGTGCTGCATAGTCAGATGGAGCTAACTGCACGATCGCAAAAGATGCAACTGCTGTGAATGTTAAGCTTCCCAAAAGTAAATTGACTCTTGTATTTAAATTAGATTCAGTTTTTGCGAATCTGTTTGTTGAAGCGGATTGAGTTTTTGCGAATCTGTTTGTTGGAGCGGATTGAGTTTTTGCGAATCTGTTTGTTGGAGCGGATTGAGTTTTTGTGAACCTTGATTGTTTTGGAAACTGTTTGATTATTGCCATGAGTGCGGTTAATTTAAGAACGATAGTATTAAAGTTTTTTCAATTACAAGACATGAAAATTTATGTTTTGTAATTTTTTTTATTGATGGTACGAAATGGATCAGGTATTTATACTTAAATTATGCAGTTATCCGCTAGATCGTGCAAGCAAATTACACCAAATTCAGATTTAATTTATTTGTTTTGAGAATAGGGAAAACTTATTATAATTTTTTATCGCCAGCTCAATCACAAGCTCAGTAAGAATTTGAAGTGGTTTTTTCTGAACCGAAATTGCGATCGCCAGGAAAAGTAGTTAAGTGTTTGTGCTGAAACAACTAAGTATTTTCTCTCACAGAACTTCCCCTTATAGCATTTTTTTTGATACCGTAATGTAACTTTTTATGTCGATAGAAGACGATCGCTAGGGGGTTTGTGGGTATTGTTAAATTCAAAAGACACCTACGAATCTGATAATTATTGTTAAGAGTAATATTTAAAGAATTGCGATCGAAATATTTACAATTCATCGAGCGATCGACCGTTGTTTTTTTTCATCGCCAGATGTCATATCAATTCCCTAAAATAATGCTACAAATCGATTTTCCCAAGCTATAGCAGAGGGATTATGCTTAAGATTTAAGGCTTAAGCCTCTCTTAACCTGAGTTCGACGGAGCAAAAAGAGCTGATTAAAGAATATTTCTCAAATTGAACATTCAAGACATCGTAGCGTTTGGAACTTTTTTGTTAATCAAATCGGCTGGATTAATTGCTTATACTTACTTGCCTGTTAAGCGCACCGCCCGCGCTGAGGTTTCGCGACTCGTATAGGACGCAGCAAGCAGCCACATTTAGATCTAGAACCCAAAGGCAACACAGCTTTACCCTCGGCACTTTTCTAATTTTATCCCAAATATTCAACTAGACCGTTTAGTTTGCGAGAAGGGGGAGATATACCGATGAGCCTGCGTATTGGTATATTTCCAAATATCTTTAATTTCAAGCCTTCTAACTTCGTCGAACTCACGTTCAGTTAAGATAGCGATTGCTGACTATTGATTTTAAAATAACTGTGTCCGAAGCAACTACAGCGATGAGCAAGAAATTCGCTATCAACCACCCTTATAAAGGTAGTTTAAGCCAGGTTTGGGCTTGATTTTTGTTTAAGTTTTGCTAACTATTTGTAGGGGGAGGGTTAACCATGCTCTTGACTGGTATTTGTATGTCTTTAATTCAACCTATTCGCAGTAATTTGTGAAACAAGTCGATCGATTATGGTTTGTCTACTCTTCAAAAAAATTCTCCTTAATAAGTTTGAATAAGATTGCGCCGCTCGGATATTTAATACTAGTTTTAATCTCGATCTACTTATCTATTTAATGAAGAAAAAACAATGATTAAAAATAGTCAGAAAAAAACACGCATTCACTATTTAGATATCGCTCGCGGTTTTGCCATATTCGGGATGTTTACTCAGCATTGTATGCTAATACATGAAATATCTGCAGGCAATGGAGAAAATTTCTTAGCTAATCTTTTTGTGTTGTTAGGCACAGCTCCATCTGCTCCGGTATTTATGCTGCTTATGGGTACATTTTTAATCGGATCTAAATCGAGCGTAGGACAAAACATATGGAGGGGGATTAAGCTGCTCTTACTTGGATTTATTTTAAACTTACTTCGTTTTACAGTCCCCTTACTAATAGCTGTAATTCTAACCGATAATGCTATTAATTTTCCTGAAGGTCAGACACCTCTAGAACTGTTATTTTATGTCGATATTTTACAATTAGCCGGATTGTCGCTTATTTGCTGTGCTTTTCTCAAAAAAATAGCTCGAAAAAATTTGATTATCCCTTTTATGATTGCGATCGTTCTTTTAGTTTCACCTTTTTTATGGGGGAAATTCGATAGCAATGTTTTCAGCGATCTGTTTTGGGGAAATTCTGAAACGGTCTCTTTTCCATTTTTTCCTTGGGCGATCTATCCGTTACTGGGTATGTATCTGAGTAGCTATTTAATCGGCAGCACGAACATCAAAATAAACCTGAAAAAAATGCGTTGGTATGGCTTAATTCTAGGTATTTTCGGGCTTTTAATGGTTATTTTAAGTGCTTTGAAACTTTTAAACTTCGATCTCTTTTCTCCTCTGGGTAATTACGAGCGTAGCGGCGCGGGAATCCATTTGCTAATAATTGGTTTTGTCTTGTTATGGTTGAATGTTTGTTATTGGCTCGAGCATAATTTTGGCGTTGAAAATCCCATAACAAAAGTGCTGATTTATTGGAGTAGAAATGTTACCGCTATATATTTTATTCAGTGGTTGCTTTTTGGTTGGAGTATTTTAATTTTTGATTCCAATCAACAAAATGCTTTTGCCTCAGCACTAATTGGTTTAGTCGTTCTTTTAATAACTCATTTCTCAGTAAAATCCAAGCGGGTGAGAAATTTGTTTGCCTGGGTTTAGTTCCACTTAAGTACCTCTTAAAGCGGCGATCGGATCGAGTTTAGCTGCTTGACGAGCTGGTGCTACGCCAAAAATTATACCTATACTGCCAGAAACCCCGGTAGCTAAAATTAACGCTCCTAATGGTACGCTGGGCTGCAAAGGAGTAAAAATACCGACAATAACAGCACCGCTAACACCAACACCCATACCGACTACACCGCCAGCAATTGAGAGGATAATTGCTTCGATTAAAAACTGGCTCAGAATTGCTCCTTCACTAGCACCGATCGCCTTACGCAAACCAATTTCTTGAGTTCTTTCGGTGACTGAAACTAGCATAATATTCATAATGCCGATGCCGCCGACGAGAAGAGAAATCCCCGCGATCGAGGCTAAAAGTATGCTCAGACTAGCTGTTATTTGAGCCATCAGATCTTGAAATGACTTGTTAGCAAAAACTGTAAAGTCTTTTTTCCCGTGTCTGCGGGTGAGAATGTTAGTAGTTTGAAAAGCTGCGGCGCGGACGTTATTTTTATCAATAGCCGAAAGTTCGAGATAGTCGATTGGAATGCCATGAGGCGATCGCTTTCCGGTCAAACGTGCTGCCATAGTAGTAATAGGCACGTAAGCAGTATCGTCATAATTAACCCCCATAAACGCACCTTTCGGCTGCATGATTCCAATAACTTGAAAAGTTAAGTTATCTACCTGCACCGATTTACCTAAAGGACTCGATCGAGGAAATAATTTGCGGCTAATTTCCGAGCCTAATACTATTACTTGAGCATTTTGTTGCTGTTCGAGGCGATCGAAAAATCGACCTTGGCGCAGTTGCAGGTTGCGAACGTAAACAATTCCTTTGCTCGTGCCAGTTACGTTTACTTGGAGCGATCGCCCTTGACGGGATAATTGCATTACTCCGATAATCTGAGGCGCGACTTGTTTGACTGCTGGTGCGAGGGTGACGATCGCTTCGACATCTGTCAAAACTAATTCAGCCGATTCGGTAGTCAAGCCTTGGGCGTTCATCAAACCAGGAAAAACTGTGAGTTGATTGGGGCCGAAAGATTCTAGTGCTCTATCAGCCGCGATCGTGCTGCTTCTAACTCGGCTCGGGCTTGTTTTCTTGCTGTAATATATTTTCCTAATTCGTTGCGAGAAATTGCACCTTCTCTAGCGATCGCTTGATTGCGTTGTAACTCTTCATCAGCACGGGCTAAGGCAGCTAAAGCCGCAGTTACGGATGCTTTAGCCGTATTTACTCTAGCTTTAGCTGCGGCGATTTCTTCAGGACGAGTACCGTCAAGTTTTTCTGCTAAGTCAGCTCGAGCTGTTTCTAAAATAGCTCGATGTTGATTTACTTGTGCTTTAAGCCGATCGCTGCTCATGCGGGCGATTATTTCTCCACTAGAGACGCGATCGCCTTCCTTAACGTATAATACTGCAACCCTTCCGGCATCCTCGGGAGAGAGGTTAATTTTTCTGACTGCTTGCACCACTCCGTTAGCTTGGATTTCCATCGTCCAATTTTTTCTCTCTACTAAGACAGTTTGGTTAGTTATGTCTCGTGTCGAAGAATTATTTTGCGCTTTGAGGAAAACCATCGTCGTAGTTCCTAAAATTCCTACTGCGATCGCTGCGAATGCCAAGAATTTTATCTTATTAAAATTACTCTTTACTGCAAGTTTCATTTTCCTTTTGTAAGAGCTTTTTCCTGAAATGTATCTTAATTTTCTGCCAATTATTTCGATTTTAATTCGCAAAAAAATAGATAAAAGATCTCGATCCGAACGAAACTCGATTCTCAAAAAATTCAAAAAAATTCAAAAAAATAGTTATAATTAACTCTGATTCAGGAGTTTGGCTAACTGAGTCCCCAAAAAGCCCAGGTTAATTTTGTGGCTTACTTTAGTTTGGTTTCTTTTTACTTTTTCTTGTTTGATTTCCACCTAAATTATAAAAGAATACCTAATTATTTAAAAGGTATTTTGCAATTTTTAAAAAATTGTTTCAAAGCAATTAGAAAAAATTGCTAGTTTTCAAGAAATACTTGCGGCGAGAGAAGTCAAACCAGATTATATTCGGTTTGGGCTAGAAGAGTCTATCGTTTGAATATTGACCAGATAATCTGAACTAGGTAGAGTGCTTATTCAAGAATAGGAGCGAACAGCCCTCCGCCGCTGCCGCGCTCTTTTAAATTGATTTATTATTTTTAGTTTTTTTCGATACAGATATACTATTAGACGCAATAAATATAAGTGGCAAATTTAAACAGAATTGGTATCAGTTACGATAGGTAATGAAAAGGATTTCAAATCAATTATTGCCGGTCAATTTTTTTTCGTTTGTCGTGACAGTTGAAAATTTAAATATTTTTTAACAAAAAAAATAGCAGCAGGAACGAACCTAACTGCTATTACGATTCTCTTAGGAGTTTAATGCTTTCCTAAGCTAGTGTTGCCATTTTCACATCGTTGTTAGCTAATAAATCTTGCAGTTCTTCAGAATCTACTGTTTCTTTTTCTACAAGCATTTGAGCCAACTTATCGAGGATTGAACGGTTATTAACCAAAACCTCTTTAGTGCGATCGTAAGCGCGATCGACTAAGGCTCTTACTTCTTCGTCAATAGTAGCAGCAGTGCGATCTGAGAAATCGCGATCGCTAGCTATTTCGCGACCTAAGAACATATTTCCTTGTTGGCGACCTAAAGCAACAGGGCCTAAGCGATCGCTCATACCGAAACGAGTTACCATCTGACGAGCGACTCTAGCTACTTGTTGTAAGTCATTAGATGCGCCAGTAGTTACCTCTTCTTCACCGAAGATAATTTCTTCAGCAACGCGACCACCTAAAGCAACCGCCATTTGGTTTTGTAAATAGGAGCGAGAATATAAACCAGACTCCATGCGATCTTCAGAAGGAGTAAACCAAGTCAAACCGCCAGCGCGTCCGCGAGGAATGATGCTGATTTTTTGAACTGGATCGTAATCTGGCATTAAAGCACCGACTAAAGCGTGGCCTGCTTCGTGATAAGCGACTAATTCTTTGCGTTTTTCGCTCATAACGCGGTCTTTTTTCTCGGGCCCTGCTAAAACTCTGTCGATCGCATCGTTAACTTCATCCATCGAGATTTCAGTTAGGTTGCGACGTGCGGCTAAAATTGCCGCTTCGTTTAACAAGTTAGATAAATCTGCACCAGTGAATCCGGGAGTACGACGGGCGATTTTATCGAGATCCACATCTTGAGATAAGCTTTTACCGCGAGAGTGAACTTGAAGAATTTCGCGACGACCGGCATAATCGGGACGATCTACTACAACCTGGCGATCGAAACGGCCCGGACGTAATAAAGCGGCATCGAGTACGTCGGGGCGGTTAGTAGCAGCAATAATAATAATTCCTGTATTGCCTTCAAAACCGTCCATTTCGGTTAATAATTGGTTGAGGGTTTGTTCGCGTTCGTCGTTTCCACCGCCTAAACCCGCGCCTCTTTGACGACCGACTGCGTCGATCTCGTCGATAAATACGATACAAGGAGCGTTAGTTTTAGCTTGCTCGAATAAGTCGCGGACTCTCGATGCACCAACACCAACGAACATTTCTACAAATTCTGAACCGGAGATACTGAAGAAGGGTACTCCTGCTTCTCCTGCTACTGCACGGGCTAGTAAAGTTTTACCAGTTCCGGGAGGGCCGACTAATAATACTCCTTTAGGAATTTTCGCGCCTACTGCGGTGAAGCGATCGGCGTTTTTAAGAAAGTCTACTACTTCGTTTAGTTCTAGTTTGGCCTGTTCGATACCGGCTACATCGCCAAAAGTTACTTGGGTTTGGGGTTCCATTTGCACTCTGGCTTTAGATTTGCCAAAGTTCATTGCTTGAGATCCGGGGCCACTTTGAGCGCGTCTCAATAGGAGGAACAATCCGACTAACAATAAAATCGGGAAGAATAGACTGCTTAAGGCTCTAAATAAGAAACCGTCGTCAGTTTGTGGTTTTACCGAGATATCTACACCATTATCGGTGAGAGTATCGATTAAATCGGAATCGGAGGGGATATTTACTAATACCTGAACTCCATCTTCGCGAGTTACTATTGCTTTCGCGCGATCGGAACTGAGTTGAACGGTCTCAACTTTGCCGCTTTCTACTTCTTGGAGGAATTGGCTGTATTTCCAAGTTGTTTG
>JASJCW010000204.1 GCA_030065265.1 Prochloraceae cyanobacterium | reverse complement strand
ATTAAAAGAGTCGAAATACTCGGAGCATTACAAGAAATGTATCCCGACGTACCCCCACCAAACCCAGAAGAAATCGGACAACTACGCACCCTCGCACAAATTACAACCGCAATCGCGAATTTAATTAACGGTGAGAATCAAACAGTTATAGAACAAAAACAAAACTATATCGCTAACAAAACAATTGTAGATAGCAGCGAAATAGCCAAAACCTTATTAGAAGTAGTCAGCGAAAAAACCGGATATCCCACCGAAATGCTGGAAATGGAAATGGATATCGAAGCAGACTTGGGAATAGATTCGATTAAAAGAGTCGAAATACTCGGAGCATTACAAGAAATGTATCCCGACGTACCCCCACCAAACCCAGAAGAAATCCGACAACTACGCACCCTCGCACAAATCACAACCGCAATCGCGAATTTAATTAACGGTGAGAATCAAACAGTTGTAGAAGAAATACCTAACGAAACAGTTTCCCAGAACAACTTTTTTCGTCTGGAAGAAGCTAAAATCGAACCTCAACCTGAAGCTGAAACAAGCACTACTCAAATATTGCTCCAAACGATCGCAGAAAAAACCGGATATCCTCTAGAAACGATCGGGATGGAGATGGATCTAGAAAAAGACTTAGGGATAGACAAAATCAAAGGATTTGAAATTGTCAAAGCAATGAGCGAACATTTTCCTAACGCGTCGAAAATGGATTTAATTAATATCGCTCAATTACGCACCCTCGGAGAAATTATCGACTATATCGATCGCAAACTGGCTCAAAAAAAAAGATCTCTGTCCAGTTCGATCTAGAAGATAGTAAAATTGGGCGCAGCGCAGTTAAATTAAAAACCCTCCCTCAACCCGACTATTTAGAATTTAATCTCCAACCAACAGAAATATGTTTAGTCAGCGACGACGGATCTGCAACTGCACCCAAATTAGTCGAAGCATTAACAGCAAAAGGATGGCAAGTAGTAGTTATTAGTTACAAAGATGTTTCCTCTTCTGATTTACCTCCAGGTATTCCCAGAGTAGTTATCAAAGAGACAGACGATACTCACATTAAACAACAACTAACCACAATTACCAAAAAATACGGTGCGATCGCAGCCTTTATTCACCTCCATCCTACATTTGCTTCAGAAGATTCAATATCTTATCCAGAAGCAGATCGAGCGATCGTTAAACAAGTCTTTTTAACCGCCAAACATCTCAAAAAATCACTGATGGAAACGGCTATAGCTAATTTTAGTTGCTTCATCACGGTAACTAGATTAGACGGTTGTTTTGGATTGGCCCAAAATAGTAATTACAGTCCTATTAGCGGTGGTTTATCTGGACTAACCAAGAGTTTAAACCAAGAATGGCAACCCGTATATTGTCGCGCGATCGATCTATGCCAAGATCTCGATCCGCAAACAGCAACTAACTCCATTCTCGCCGAAATGCACGACCCCAACCGTTATTTAACCGAAGTAGGTTACACTCGCGATCTGCGATCGACTTTAGTTATTTAATAATAAACCCCCCTAACCTAAAAAAATGACCCTCGATCGACTGCTTGGAAAAACAGCCTTAATAACTGGAGCAAGTTCCGGTATTGGTAGAGCAACTGCGATAGCATTTGCTAAAGTTGGTGCTAAAGTAGCGATCGCCGATATTTCGGAAACTGGAGGAGAAGAAACAGTTAACCTCATTCACCAGATCGGTGGAGAAGCTATTTTCATTAAAACTGACGTATCTTCTGCCAAACAAGTCAGGGAATTAGTTAAAAAAGTAGTTGCTGTTTACGGTGCGATCCATTGTGCTGTCAACAATGCTGGTATTGAAGGGGTGAGAACTTCAACTGTTGCTTATAGCGAAGCAAATTGGGACAAAACCATCGATATTAACCTCAAAGGGGTGTGGTTGTGTATGAAATATCAAATACCTTACCTCAGAGAAATTGGCGAAGGTGCGATCGTTAATATGGCTTCGATCGCTGGTTTGAGGAGTGCTTTACCCGGTTTTTCTGCCTATACTGCTAGCAAACACGGTTTAATTGGCTTAACTAAAGCAGCAGCCGTAGAATACGGTAGGGTAGGAATTAGGGTTAATGCGGTTTGTCCTGGTTTTATTGATACTCCGATGGTGAGTAAAGATCCTACTCGTCAAGCTGAAATTGAAAATTGGATCGAAACTTCCTTACCTCTCGGTCGTTTGGGAACTCCTCAAGAAGTAGCCGAAACTGTTATTTGGTTGTGTTCTCCTGCTGCTTCTTTTATCACCGGACACGCTTTAGTTGTCGATGGTGGTTTTATGGCTAGATGAGCGATCGATTCGAGGTCAGTCGGTCTAGGTAGGAGGTCAGAGGTTCAAATATATTATTCGTCCTACTAAATTTAAATTTTCAGAATCAAATTTAAACTTAAAAACCCTTTTGCCTTTTATCTATTGCCTTTTACCTATTACCTATTGCCTTTTATAGCAGTCGAAGTAAAGGTTATGACAATTTTATCTGTTACCTACTACCTACTAACTACTAACTATTCTCTGCTTTGACAATTAGTGTCCTAATCTATAGTTCAGTTGCTATACCTATTACCTATTGCCTTTTACCTTTTTCCTTCAAGCGAAGCTATTTTTAACTTTATAACTTGTGATTATGATTAAACCCGATTCTGTTTTTATTGTTAGCGGTGGGGCCAAAGGTATTACCGCTCGATGCGTTATCGAACTGGCGAAATATTATCAATGTAAGTGGATTTTATTAGGGCGATCGCGCCTAATTGAAAACGAACCTATTTCAATTCAAAATTGCACTACCGAGTTGGAAATTAAAAAGCAAATTATGCAAGATTTTCTGGCTCAAGGAGAAAAACCTACACCTGTAAAAGTAGGAAATCGCTGCAAAGAAATCCTTTCCAGTCGCGAAATAAAACAAACTCTTACTACTCTTCAAGAACTCGATAATTATGCCGAATATATCGATCTAGATGTCGCCGATACTGAAGCAGTAAAAACGAAAATCAGCGCGATCGAAACAAGATTGGGAACTGTTACCGGAATCATTCACGGTGCAGGAAACTTAGCAGATAAATTAATCGAAAATAAGACAGAAAAAGATTTTGAAAAGGTTTATGCTGCCAAAGTAAAAGGCTTGGAAAATATTTTAAATTGTCTCGATCTAACTCAGCTAGAGCATTTAGTTTTATTTTCTTCAGTTGCCGGATTTTTTGGCAATGTCGGGCAAACAGATTATGCTTTAGCTAACGAAATTCTCAATAAATCAGCCCATTTAGCGAAACAATACAATCCCAGTTGTCATGTAGTTTCAATTAATTGGGGCCCTTGGGATAGCGGCATGGTTAGTCCGCAATTAAAAAAGTTTTTTCAACTTTATAATATCGATTTAATTCCCGTCGAAACTGGCGGAAAAATGTTAGTCAAAGAATTAGCAGAGCGAGAAGATGGCAGTCCGCAAATTGTAATTGGCAGCCCGATCGTTCCTACTGCTGATAATTATGGCAGAGGCTCTATTATTGCCGATATTCCTTTAAAAAAATATCGCATTCGTCGTCATTTAAGCGAGTCTGCTAATCCTTTTTTACAAGACCATAAAATCGGCGATAATGCCGTACTTCCCCTGACTTGTGCTGCTGCTTGGATCGCTACTACTTGCGCTCAGTTGTATCCAGGTTATCAACTTTTTAGTCTGGAAAATTTTAAAGTTTTAAAAGGAATTGTCTTTGAAGATAATAGTCCAAAAGAATATTTTCTTGACATTAGAGAAACCGCTAAAAGTAATCATGAAATTGTTTTTGAAGCGATCGCTTGGAGCAAATTTAACAATCAAAATATTAAATTATCCCAACGCATTCATTACAGTTGTCAAGTAAAAATTAAAGCTAATATTCCTGAAACTAAAAAACTAGAAAATATAAATTTTAGTCAGCAAGAAGTTATTCAAGGTAAAGATGTTTATCAAAATGGGACTTTATTTCACGGTCAATCTTTTCAAGGGATTGAATCAGTTTTAAGCATCGATTCTCAAAAAATAGTTTTAGAATGTATCGCTCCTCAAGTAGATAATAGAAAAGCAGGACAGTTTTTAGATTCAGTATTTAATCCTTATATTGCCGATACCTTTTTACAAGGTTTAGTGGTGTGGGTGAGACAATTTTATAAGTCGGCTAGTTTACCCTTAGAATTCGATCGCTTTACACAATTTAAACCTATCTTACCCGAACAAAAATATTACGTTGTCGTCGAGATAACAACTGATAGTAAAACAAGAGCGATCGCTAATATTATTGCTTGTAACGATCGAGGCAATATTTATGCTTCGTTCTCTGGTGCTAAAGTAACTATTAGCCCCCAATTAAATCATCTTTTTGTTGCTAATAACCGATAACAATATGGAAAAAATAGCGATCGTCGGGATATCTTGTCTTTTTCCGGGTGCAACAAACCCAGAGCAATTTTGGCAAAATCTTTTAAATAAAAAAAGTTGTATTTCTTTGTTAACTGAATCACAAACAATCCTCGATCCTGCGACTTATTACCACGATCGAGTAGGAAAAAAAGATTTCTACTACTGCGATCGCGGTGGTTACATTCAAGACTTTCAATTAGATCCTTCTGGATATAAAATCGATTCAGAACATCTCGAAAGTTTGGACGATCTCTTTAAATGGTCGCTATACGTTGCTAAAAATGCTCTAGAAGATAGCGGATATTTAAACCGAGAATCTATTTTAAATAAATGCGGGATAATTCTCGGAAACCTTTCGATCGCAACTAAATATTCCCAACAACTTATATCTCCAATTTATAGAAAAACTCTCGATTCAATAGTAGGGGATCTTTTGGCAGAGTCTAATTGTAAATTACCAGAATTACCGACTCAAAAAAATATTTCCCCCTTAAATATATACAGTTCTTCCTATCCCAGTATTTTAATCTCTGAGGCACTATCTTTAGGAGGAATTAATTTCTCGATCGATGCTGCTTGTGCTTCGGCACTCTATTCGATAAAATTAGCTTGTCAATACTTAAACTGGGGAATTGCTGACTTAATGTTAGCAGGTGCGGTATGTTGTCCCGATCCTTTCATGTCCCATACGGTATTTTCCCTATTAAGAGCATATCCTGAAACTGGCGACAGCAGACCTTTAGATCGTAATTCTCGAGGCATGCTTACAGGAGAAGGTGCGGGGATGTTAGTTTTAAAAAGATATGATGACGCGCTGCGCGATCGCGATAAGATTTATGCCGTAATTAGAGGTGTGGGTTTATCTAACGACGGGAAGGGTAAATATTTTGTCAGTCCTAACCCCAAAGGACAAATTTTAGCTTTTGAAAGGGCATATCGAGATGCAAAGCTAGATCCTAGTGCGATCGAATATATAGAATGCCACGCTACCGGTACGGAATTAGGCGATCGCACCGAATTAAGTTCGATAAATAGTTTCTTCGGCAAATATAATAATCAACCCCATCTAGGATCGGTAAAATCTAATTTCGGCCATCTCTTGACTGCAGCAGGAATGCCGAGCATTATTAAAGTTATTCTCGGGATGTCTGAAGGTATAATTCCCGCAACTATAAATGTAGACGATCCTTTATCTTCAGAAAATCCAATTATCAACGATACTCTTGCTTGGAATAGTCCTCAAAAACTAGCGGCAATAAATGCTTTTGGTTTTGGGGGTACTAACGCTCATTTAATTTTAGAAGATCAGAAGAAAGTCGGAGATACAAAGGCGATCGAAGCAGAATGCGATCGCAGTCAAAAAAATCCTTTACCATCTTTAGCTATTGTGGGGATGGACGTACATTTTGGTGGGTGCGATGGTTTAGAAGCGTTCGACCGCACTATTTATCAAGGGTTACAGCATTTTATCCCTCTTCCTGAAAATCGTTGGTTGGGGATAGATAAAGAAAAACCAATCTTACAAGAATACGGTTTTCAAGATGGAGTTGCACCTGTCGGGGCTTATATAGAAGAATTTGAATTAGATTTTCTTAAATTTAAAATTCCCCCCAAACTAACTGAACAACCAACTCCGCAATTATCTTTAATGTTGAAAGTGGCCGATCGCGCCCTAAAAGATGCTAAAGTAAAATCTGGATCTAATGTGGGGGTAATTGTCGCCGTAGAAACCGAGTTAGCTTCCCATCAATATCGTGCCAGATCGGATTCTGAATGGCAATTAAAAACAGGTTTAGCTGAAAGTCAGATTAATATATCTCCAGAAGACCTAAATTTATTATCCGATCGCGTTAAAAATAGTCTTCATCTTAGTCCAGAAATAAACAGCCTCACCAGCTACATCGGCAATATTATCGCTTGTCGGGTTTCTAGTTTGTGGGATTTTTCCGGCCCTGCTTTTACAATATCAGCTCGGGAGAATTCTGTCTTTAAAGCCATTGAAGTGGCACAAATGATGCTTGCAGAAGGTAATATAGATGCTGTCTTAGTAGGAGCGGTAGATCTTGCTGGTGGAGTTGAAAATGTTTTAATCGGTAATAGGATCGATCGTATCAATACTGGTAAAGTTAGTTTAAGTTTCGATCGCGATGTTAGCGGTTATTCGATCGGTGAAGGTGCGGGAGCGATAGTCTTAAAAAGAGATCTTGAAAATTGCGATCGCGTTTATGCTACCATCGACGCAATTAGTTTGGTAAAGGGCGAAACAGCAACAGAAAATAATCCCGTTACTCGATCTTGTCACCAAGCTTTTGCTAAAGCTAATATTAGTCCCGATGATATTGGTTATCTCGAAGTTTGTGGTAGCGGTATCGATCGCCAAGACGATCGGGAAATAGCAGGAATAATAGCAGCTTATTCGCAAACTCAAGCAAAGGATTTTTTAAATTGCGCGATCGGATCTGTAAAAGCAAATATCGGTCATACTGGTGTTGCTGCTGGTATTGCTAGTTTAATTAAAACATCCCTGTGTTTGTATAATGGTTACATTCCTGCAACTCCTCAATGGGAAAAACCGAAACATCCCCAACTATGGCAAAATAGTCCTTTTTACGTGCCGACATTTTCTCGTATTTGGACGCTACCGAAACAAACTGAGAAAAAATATGCGGCAATAAATAGTTTGGGATTAGACGATACTTACGCTCACGTTATTCTATCAGAAGTTAAGCAACAACAAGCAGCAAACCATACTTATCTGCAAAAAAATCCTTATAAACTATATCCCCTCGGTGGAAATAATGCAGCAGAAATATCAAATAAATTGGATCGTTTAAAAACTTCGATTATCGAGACTACTTCCCTAGAAAAAACAGCCTACAATACTTTTAGAGCTTTTCAAGATCGACCTTCTCAATATGCGATCGCGATCGTCGGAGCTAACAAAGAAGAATTAGTAAAAGAGATCGATCGCGCTAAGGTAGGGGTTAAAAATGCAAGCGATCGAGGTATAGAATGGAGAACTCCCAACGGTAGTTATTTTACACCTAAACCCCTCGGTAAAACCGGCGATGTTGCTTTTGTTTACCCTGGCTCGTTTAATACTTATATAGGGATGGGCAAAGATCTCTACAAACTATTCCCGAAAACCAAACAAATAGTCGATCGCTATACTTCCACTCCCACCGTCAAAGAATTAGTTAACCTCTCCAACTCTCTTTACTATCCCAGAAGTCTCGAAAAACTATCTCAAACTGAATTAGATCTTCTCGAAAGCAAATTATTCGATAATGCCAGTATGATGCTAGTATCGGGTATTATCGCCGCGATTGTAAATACATCGATTCTCAAAGACTATTTCCAAGTTAAACCAAAAATGGCCTTCGGTAACAGTTTAGGGGAATTAAGTGCTGTATTTGCCCTCGATATTTGGCATGATGCTGAAGCGATCGCGAAAAAAATGTCTGCTTCGGATCTGTTTTCTCACCAATTATCCGGCCCGATCGATGCTGTAAGATCTCATTGGGGTTTACCTTTATCTACACAAAAGGCTAGTAAAGATTTTTGGAATGGATACGTTTTATTTACCGATGCAAATAGAGCGATCGAACTTGTTTCTGCTCTAGAAAAAGTTTATATTACCCACATCAACACCCCCCAACAAGTAATTATCGCCGGAGACAATCAAACTTGTATCGCAGTTGCAGAAGAATTAGATTGTCACTATTTCCCCGTACCATCTTCCCACGTTTTACACTGTCAGCCAATGTACTCCCAATACGAGGAGTTTGTCAATTGGTTTGACTTGCCGATCGCCAATCTTCCCGATATCGATCTTTATTCTGGGACTAATTGCGATCGCGTTTCTCCCGATGACGGTAGTTTACCCGAAAAACTAGCTCGAGTCTTGTGCGAAAAGGTAGACTTTCCCAAATTAGTAAACCAATCATACAACAACGGCGCGAAAATTTTCATCGAATTGGGCGGCGGAGGGATATCTTGTAGTTGGATTCGTGAAATACTAACAGATCGAGATAGCATCGCCATCCCCTTCAATATTAAAGGCACTCCCGACAATAAAGTCATTATCCGACTTCTAGCACAGTTACTATCCCATCGCGTCGATCTAGATCTTTCTGTTTTATACGGTGAAAGTGCGATCGCACCTCAAGCAAAATCTTTAATTCAAAATATAACCCTCGGTAAAACTTCAATTCGAGCGAGTGTCTTAAAAGATCTGCCAAATTTAAAATTTAGCCAGGAAAATACTTCACAATCCAACTATAGTAAAGATTTTACGCCGCCAAGCGAGTTTTTAAAAACTAGAAGAGCAGAATTAAAATCGATCGCAGCTGCGATCTCACAAGAAATAACTAGCTCAGAAACAAGCCTCCATTCTCCGCAAAAAAAAGTCAAAAAAGCAAATATTAAGGCAAAAAAATCTAATTATCCCCCGATAACTCTACT
>JASJCW010000203.1 GCA_030065265.1 Prochloraceae cyanobacterium | reverse complement strand
ATCGCCATAACTGGTGTCTCCTAACATCCGGGAGAGGCTAGACAGCCTTAATAATAAATTCATCGGTCATCACCTATATTTATCGGTAAACGAAGGCTGTCTAGCCCTTCCACCCAACGCCCTTCTTTACAGTTGTTTCTTAAGGCAAGAGCATTATCAGGAATCATGATTGCATCAGGATTGTATGCTTTTTCTGTTCCTTAAAAAATTCGTGTCTGCGTCTTGTTTTCGTTGCCATAATCTTTACCTCAATTGGCTGATGAATATTCCATGAGTGGATAAAGTTGGTAAGGCAGAGGGCAGACGGCAGACGGCAGAAGGATTTATCTTTTCACTTTTTTCTTGGGATAAAAAGTCTCGGACTTGAAGAGAGAATAAATTTGACATAATTTCAAGCTTTTCTCCAACAATTAGCCTTCTGCCTTCTGCCATATATCTTCTGCCTTGTCGCAAAGCGACTTGACAGCTTTTACTGACTTCAGTTTTTGGTCGAGAAATTAACCAGGGTGCGCCCAATAAAGGCGCAACCGTGATGCGCCTTAGAGAAAACCGCCAAATGCTTCGACAACGTTTACCAGCGAGTTCTTTTTAGCTGCCTGTTTCTTAGCGGCAATAGCAGCATTTAATCGCTTTTCTTCGCGGGCGAGACGGCGTTTTTCTATTTCTGAAAGTTCTTTTTCTACCCAGCCGCAATTCGGACAATAGTCCGGTTCATTTTCCCAACTGAGTACGATTTCAAATTCAGCCCCGCATTTATGGCAGCAAGGCTTTTTAGCTTTTTGCCATTCCTGAAAAGCCCGAAGGATATCTTTGTTGTAATCGATGCCGTTATATCGAAGTAGCCAGCCGATAGCATCCGCTTGAAACGCGACGGTCACTCTTGATGCTCCTCGCATTCCTCCGACCATGAAGCCTCGGTCGGTTTCGATAATTCGTCCGATTCGCTTTAATTCTGGCTCTGCTTTTAAATGCTGTTTGCTCCAGGCTTTGAGGTAGTATTCTTTGAGAGTTGAATCTCTGCTTCTCTCTAACTCAAATCCCTCTAAAAGTATTTCTGGATTTAACTTGTAGCGGTTAGACGGATTGTAAAGAAGCGGAGCAGATGGAGTAACTTTGTCATTAGCTGTTTCTAAGTTCCCTGCTGAAGCGGAAGATTTAGATTTATTTTCTACAATCTCGAATTTTTTATTACCCTGGGCGGAATTATTAACTACTGGCAAAGAATCGCTCAAATTTACACCAATATGTTCCGACCTCATCACTTGATGCTTGCATTGGGATTTCTTGCCAGTTTTAACTTGGTACTCCCAGGATCTACAGGTGCAATATTTATCGCTTACTTGATAAGTTGAACCATTTTCAAGATTGACTACTGTAGAGAAGCCATCGAACCATCGATATCCCTGAAACTCTTTCGGTGATATGAACGTGGCTCTCTTTTTACCTTCTGAGGTACGATAATAAGCCCAATAAGCTTTACCTCTGCCTACTTCACGGCGATATCTTTCAATCTTCGCCGCTTTAGGTAATACGGCAAGTAAGGCATTATGGAATAAATCTTGGTTTTGTGCTATCTGCTCGTAGCAAAACTTTGAATTGTTCGATCGATCGCTACAACGCTCGATTCTATTTGGTATGGTAGACATAGAAATAAAAGATTTAAGATCCCATGTTGCAAGCGTAACAGGGGGTTTTTTGTTGATTTTTTACAAGATTTGAGGGTGTTGAAAGCTTTTTTATTTGTTTTGAAGCTTAAGATTAGGCTGTTATGGAGTCTTTTTCTGACTTCCCCTGAGCTGAAATTGGATTTTTTGATAAATCTTCCAAAACTATTTTTTTGATGTAGTCTCCTACGCCCATTCCTCTTTTTATCGCGCTTATCTTGATTTGTTTTTCTTCAGCCAAGCTAACTCTAAGACTAACGTTCCACTTTTTAGTGATTGCTTCATTTATTGCTGGATCTTTCATTTTTACTTTATGACAATATCCTGGTTTCAAGTAAATAGTATCACAACAACATGATTTTGTACAATTATGATCCTGTGACTAATCTCATTGGTTATATTGTCAATAAGAATTGAATGAATGAAGAAGAGAGAAAAAAACGGTTTATTGATTTACTTAGCGCACTTCTAGCCGACCATAGTGGTATAAAAATCAAATTAGCCGATAGATTGAAGATAAAACCTCCAACTTTAACTCGTTGGTTTCAAGGTAAAGTAGATCCGGCTACTTTAGATTTAGCAGTTTTTGTTCGTGTCGCTGAAGTCGCAAACCGTTCAATAGACGATTTAGCTTTTTTTCTTGGAGTTGTCGAAAATTCAGAAGAAAAGATCTTAGATAATTTCAAAAGCTTCATTCAAGATTTATTATCTGGCCAATCTCACGAATCACTAGCGAAAAAGCTTGGAATAAGTGATGGTGCTGTCGCTGGATGGGTAAGATCGCAAAGAAAAGTAGATCCGCGTAGAGTAGCTGTAAGCACAATAGCCGGACTAGCTAAAGAAAAAGCCTGGACGATCGAACGACTATTAACCTATCTTGGTTTAAAAGAAATTCAAACAGAAAAAGATTTATTTTTTAACCTTCAATCAGGTGCTGCAGTCTTGTCGCTAAACGATCGAGTAAGGTTATTAGCTTGGCTATCGGATCTAGTTCAGAAAGAAGTCATACAAGGGCAAGGTATAGGTAAATTTGCAGCAAAACTAAGTGATCGCACTCTAATCATCATTCTCGAACAAGAAGATCTAGCAATCGGAGATACCGATCTAAGCCTTGCTCAGCGTGCCACCAACTACGCCACCAATCTAGCTGTTAACCTAGAACTACAGCCAGATAATATTCAAGTTGCAAGTATTAAAAATCTGCCTGAATCGCTTGAAGAGTTCGATCTTCTCCTATTCGATATCTCTAGTTCTGAGTCGGAAGCGATCGCACTAATTGAGGAGATCGAATTTAATGGCAATATTATAGTTTTTGCACCTAACGATCTGCCTTCTGAAGTTATGGCTAATCTTTCAGCTCGAGTCAGTGATGTGGTGGTAAAGCCTGTTGATTGGGGGAGTTTGAAGGATAAGGAATATTTTCGATAAAATAATTAATTATCAACTATTTTAAATTATTTACACTCTTCTATCTGCGCTCTTGGTAAACCAAGTTTTTCTCTGAATTCAGGCTGATAACAAGCTTTCTCCCAATTCTTAGCTTCTTTGACTTGCTCTGGAGTTAGATTTTGAACAAACATCGTAAAATCACTACTATTGAGATAGTAATCATAAATTTTTTCTTTTGCTCTTGTTGTTCCATTACTTTCTTCTGCTAAATACCTTTTAATAGTTAAGTGCAATTTTAAATCTGGGTTATCAAAAAGAAGTTCATAAATTTTATTTTTATCAATTGCTTCAATTCTTTGATTGTTAATTTTCGTGATAATATCTCCTTCTCTAAGACCAGAAGTCATAGCTGAACTATTTGGATGGACTAAGGTAATATAATAACTTGATAGTATTCCCCCTAATCCATTAGTAGATATTTCTTGAGTAATTATAAAACCGAATCCAGCTACTTTTTTATTTCTGAAATCAGCTCCCTCAAAATCTGCATTTTTAAACGAAGTACCTTTTAGATCTGCACCGCGAAAGTGAGCTAAATTTAAGTCAGTATTGTCCAAGTTAGCGTATCTCAAATTTGTACTATTTAAATTAGCATTTTTAAGATTTGCATTTTCAAGATTTGCTACCGATAAGTTAGAATTAAATAGATTAGCTTCTTTTAAGTTAGTAGAGTAAAGATTTGCCCCACGTCCTCCAAAAAGCAGATTATTGCTTTTTCTGCCTTCAAAACCTACTGAACGAAAAAGAAAATTGAATTGTGAAGTATAGAAAGGATTACTAAGATTAGTATATTGCAAATCTGTATTACTTAGGTTAGCCTGTCTAAAATTAGCACCAGAAAGGTCGGCATATTTAAAATTAGCATTACTACAATTGCTAAACTGTAACCAAGCGTATGTTAAATCTACTTGTCTTAGATCGGCATAACTTAAATCTGCCTGATTCAATTTAGCTGATCTAAGATCGGCATATTTTAGATTAGCTGATCTAAGATCGCTATAGCTTAAATCTGTCTGATTCAATTTAGCTGATCTAAGATCGGCATATTTTAGATCGGCATATTTTAAATCGGCATGACGCAGATCTGCCTGATTCAATTGAGCAAATTCTAGTTCGACAGATTCTAAATTTGCGTAATAGAGAGAAGCTTTTTTGAGATTCGTTCCAGGTTCTATTAAATTCAATCCTCGATTATTAGTATTAAAGTTTTCTGGAAATTTTGTACTTTTATCATAAATAGCCGATCTTAAATTTGCTGTATTGAGATTATTTGTCTTGCTTAAATCGCTTTGTCTTAAATCAGAAGCAACAAGGTTAGCATCATAGAGATTTGCATAAGTTAGATTCGCTTTTCTTAAATCTGCCTTCTCAAGGAAAGCATTGCTAAGATTTGTTTTTATTAAAACAGCTTCTCTCAAGTTTGCTCCATTTAAACGGACATATTTTAAATTAGCTTCTGTGAAATCGATACTATTTAAATTTGCCTGATCTAGCTCTGCTTGTCTTAAATCGGCTTTCTTTAAGCTAGCATAGCTGAGATTAAGGGGACTTATTTCGTAAGGATTCTTTTTTCCTTTCTTTAGAAATAGATTGGCATTCATTAAATTAATTTTGTCTAAACTTACTCCTATATTCTTTAAATTTTCAAGAGCTTTAATTCTTGGAGGGCAAAAATTTTTACCTTCGCAATTTTTGACGATTTGCCAATTTATATAAATATATATTTCCCTGAACAGAAAAATTCCTATTACAATCAGAGGCAGACTCAAATAAAACTTTATTTTTTTTAGTTTTTCTAAATTCTCAATATTTTGTTTCTTCAAATTATTTTCCCCTCTAAATATTTCATCGATACTTAAACTCTTGATTTATAATATTCTTGTTATCAGTTAATTAAGAATTTAAACATGATCAATCATCATAGCAGATTTTTTTACCAAGTACAATAGCGATTGTCAATTAAAACAAAACAATTAACAATAATAAATTAAATAATTTATTATTCCACTCAGAAAGGATAATTTGTCAAGATAATTACATTACTTTAATCAATTATATCAAGTTAGTTTAATTACTTGACCTGATATAATTGATGATAATTAAAACCTATCAATTAATTTGCGCTCGCTTTCAAATACAATTAAATTTTTCTTCAATTTTATTTGAAAATATTTCTACTTTATCAAGATTTTAATCTCAATTTTACTGAGATTTTAGCTATTAGAATTTACCAAATTTTACTCAAATGTAAAACGAAACCAGGTAGAATATTTTCTCCTGATAAATTAGTTGGACGATTTAATGTTTCTCGATGTCTTCTTCAAAAATTGCTGCTAAATAAACCGAAGTTGGAGCGATTTGTTAATCATTCGGTGGGGTTAGTAATCCCCTCGGCTGATAGATGGTATCTCTGCGCTGCCGACCGTAAACCCTCTCGCTGCGCTCGACCCCTACGGGGCTAACGGGATTGAATACAATGAAGTCAGAAGTCAGAAGTCAGAAGTCAGAAGTCAGAAGAATAGGGCGAAGTTGGTATCAAGACTCCTGATTATACTCAGAAGATGTGAAAATACGCTTCAACTTTTGAATCCTCTACGCGCACCGGCGAAGCCGGATCTCGCTACACGAGATCTCAAAGCTAAAACTTCTGACTTCTGACTTGTCGCGTAGCGACCTGACTTCTGACTTCTGACTTGTCGTTCGCTTCGAGATTTTTAAACAGCCATCGAGGGGACTGCCACCGGAGGACTGTGCTTTTAATCGGGGGGATCTTTTTTATTTGGGATAGATCGATCGCCTTAAATAGATCGCGAAACCGATCTCAAATCAATCGATCGCCTTAAATAGATCGCGAAACCGATCTCAAATCAATCGATCGCCTTAAATAGATCGCGAATCCGATATTGAATTTGTCGAATTATTGCTAATTATTGATATTCCGGCTATTTATTAAGAAATATCCTTTAACATTAATCTTATTAAATATTTTTGTACTAATTAGCTTTCTTCTCGTTGTGCTTCTGGTGCTGACGGATTTTTATCTTGCTCGGTGGCTTCTGCTTTTGCCTGTTTAGCGGCTTCTAATTTGGCGATCGCACTTTGTTTAACTTCAGTAATCCACTGTCCTGAAGTGCCCCATTGTTTAGCAATATCTTTTTGCTTAATGGGTAAATTACCATCTAAACCATAAATTTTGACTATAACTTCTTGTTCTCGTTCATCAAGAAGACTCAAAGCTTTTTCAACATCACCATAGGTATCGATAAATTTATTAGCGCGATCGCTAGGTGCTGTACCTCTATTTTTTTGCCACCAATTTAATTTTATTCTTTTTCCATTTTCAGAACTTTGAGCTTTTTTAAGAGCTGCTTTACCTTTTGGAGTTTTAAAATATGCTTTTTGCGCCCCAAAAGGATCGTCATATTTTCGAGGTCTTCCCATTTTAGCTATTGCCACAACCTTTCTATCTTAATCTTGACTCCTAAAGAATTGAAATTAAGGTTTTATGTTAACAAATATAAATTTACCTGATTTATCTAGATATATATGTTATTCTTTGAATGTGAGGAGCAAAAAGGAAACGGCTAAAGGAATCCAGATTTAATCCTCACGTGACCAATAAAAATGAGAGCAACCGCATCTGCTGCAATCTGCTCTCACCCAAAAAACTATATTTTTTAAACAGTAACATGACACAACAAACATTAACGGCTTCAAAGCTAGCCAGATTAGTTAATTTAACTAACGCTTCCCAATCAAGTAGAGATCGAGTCAAATTAGATTTATCCGATGAAACGGCTAAACTAGCAATCTTAGATTTGTTTAACAATCAGATCGAGAAAAAGTTCCCCGTCCCGCTTACAGCAGAAACAATAGTCATTATTGCTGTTGAGGTCGAACCTGATGGTTTCATTAGCATCACTTGGCGCAGGAAAGGAACAAGATTAGGGATTGGCAATAGATTTTCAATCGCAGAGTACAATCAAATTACTCAAGCTTCAGATCGAATCGCAACTTACGCCTTGAAGCGACGAACAAAAAACAGCCGGAATGCTACCACCAAGCAGTGGCAATTAGTTTTACAGCATTGTTAATTTCATTAATCTCAAGGCGATCTCCCAGATAAAGATCGCCACAGAGCAAGTTTTAAATCGATGGGGGATTTTTTCCCATGAGTATCGCCACAAAATTAACTCGACAATCAAGGATTTTCAAAGATGAATAAACTAGCAGAAATAGCAGCCTGTTTGCCAGATTGGAAGATAGAAACCGCAGAATCAGATTATCACGAACTTTCTCACCAGCGAGAAACTGAAGCTAAAATCCACTTGCACTACTTAACCAGAGAAAACCGGATTAATTGCGAGCTAGGCTATCACTATAAAAGTAAGTACATTTTCGATTTTACTAGTTTCTCTAACCGCGAACAATGGCAAGGTAAAAAAGCTACTGCTAGTGGCAAAAGACCAGCAGAGCGAATAGCTAAAGAATTCAATAAAAAGCTATTGACTGCATATTTAGAAGCTTTTAAAGGTTGGCGTGAAGTAATGGAAAATTATTTCGCTAGGGAACAGGAAAAAGCTGATAAGTGCCAATATTTTGCTGAATTCTTAGGTACAAAACCGCGACAATTAATTAACAATGAAATTGACTTTCAATATCGTGAACCTAATGATTTCTTAATTAATGGTCAGTGTTATTACTGGAGTAGTAACGGTCACGTTACGACCAATTTAAAGTTAGAAGATTTATCGCTTGCACAAACTGAAGCCATTCTAAATTTAGTTAAAACTTGGCAAAAATTAGAAGCTAAGCAATAGAAATAACTAAATTATTCCAATGTAGATTATCTTATTTTAGATAATCTACTCTGACAACCAATCAATTGCATCGCTACAGCAATTTAAGGAGTAAAATCGTGAATTTGCCAAAACTGAATCAGTTCTTAAACGAACTTTACAGCATCAAAAGAGATGGGCCGATCTGGAACGAAGAAACAAGTCAATTATTATCAATTGCCATCTTTCAAGTCGAGACCTTAGAAGAAAGCCTAATTAACAAAATGTTTGAGCTGCAAGAGCGACTTAAAACAGAAATAACCAAGCAGCAAATTTATTTAGCGTTAGCTCAATGCCTTTCAGAGCAGCAAGAAATTCGAGCCAATCTCGACGAAGCGATTCAACAATTAAACGCTCTTGAACAATCCCAAAAATTATTACACCTCTAACCGTTGACTGATTTAACTCGCTACAAAAATCATAGGAAATTAAAACAATGGCTCAAATTTTCAATGGCTTAAACGATACGCTACAACGAGTTGCACTCAGCCGGATTACTTGGCAGCTTCACGGCGATGTTTTCAAAGGCGTTTGCCCCAACGATCCTTTATTTCGCTTGCTTTTCGGAAAAATCAAGCAGAATCAAAAATATGGGGGTTCTGATAAATTTAATTATCGGTGCAGAGATGCTAACAAGTTGATTAATTGGGTTGCCAGTGAGGATGGTTCGAGAGTCTGTTTTTTCATGAAGATAGATCAGAAGCAATATAACCCAGTACAACTTAAATTAGAAACCCCCAGGCAATTTGCTATTAATCGTATCAAATGGCAATTGAAAGGGGATGTTATGCATGGTTTCAGCCCTGATGATAACTTATTCCGGGGGGTTTTCAAAAGTGCTTACCCTGACGAGGAGTTGGTTTATCCGGTTGAGGGTGAAATTAT
>JASJCW010000009.1 GCA_030065265.1 Prochloraceae cyanobacterium | reverse complement strand
GGGATTGTAATCCAGGGTGCAGGAGTTGAACCTGCCTAGGGCGAATTATGAGTTCGCTGCCTCAACCGCTCGGCCAACCCTGGTCAAGAACAATGCTTCCATTATAAGCTTAAAAATTCCTTTGACGATCGCCAAAGCTGACAATTTAAAGGAAAATAACAGAAATATATCATCTCATCTCAATTTTGTTTAGAGTCACTACGTTTAGGTGAAGATAGGCAAGAGGCAACAGGGAATAGGCAAGAGGGGCAAAAGAGGAGAATCGAACTGTAGGATTATTTTGGGGAATTGGTATTATTTTAAAGCGATTGTTATATTTTTAAGTCAAAAGCAAAATACTTTGATAATCAAAATCCCTGTTGCTGAGTAAAATAAGGCAATAGGATCGCAAAGCTAAAACAACTGCAAAAAGAGCCAAAGATTGATGAAGTTTAATTTGACGATAGTGTTAACTTTAATGTTGCTAGGAAGCGTTTTAGGCGCAAGTAGTGCCACTGCATGGTGGGCATTCACTCTCGGTTACAAAGCTCTCCAAGGAGTTACTCAGCCCGATTTAACTCCAGCAAATTTCCTAGCGCAAAGCAAACAAGTCGGACAAAAAGAAAGCAGCAGAAAAATTATTCCCGAAAGAGAAATTATAGTCAAAGTTTACGATTACATTCACAAACAAGGTGGAAATGTTGGAGGATTAGGACAAAAGCAAAGCAGACAAGATCGCAACTATCAAAATGCATTGCTCCAGAAAGAAACAAAATCTTTTCCTATCGTCGCAGCAGATAGCAAAGTCAAAATGGCAATAATCAATGCTGTTTTAGAATCTGGTTCTTTAGTGCTGAACGTTACTCTAGAAAACGAAGGAAAATCGCCAGTTAATTTTCTTTACAGCTTTTTAGATATTGTTGACGATCGTGGTAGAGCTATTGGAGCAATTACTGAAGGTTTACCCGGAAAATTACCAGCTAACGGAGAAAAATATTCAGGAAGAATTACAATACCAAAAACTTTATTGTACAATTCAAAAACAATTAACTTAATTTTGACAGATTATCCCGATCAAAAACTAAAATTGAAAATTTCACAAATTCCAGTATTTTTAGGGCAAATTAACGGTGAAGTAAGATGAATTAGCCCCTACCTCACCAATCTGATTAGTAAAGCTAGCAAAACAGTTGCCAAGTAAATCGATTTTAAATCGAGAAGTTTTAAAAGTTAAGTTTATTGTGCTACATATAAATTCGCTCAAATCCTGCCAGAAGCCAAAAATTCACATCAAGATAGAGAATAGATTGAGAAGAAAACTATTAAATTTATCTTTTTATTCTCGTCAGACAAGCTACGATTTGAAGTTTGTAAAAATTTGTTTGACAAAAGATCTATTGAGTGTTGAAACCTCTCTCATTTTATGACTGGTCGAGATATACTGTTGCGCTTGCTATCGGTGCTGTTGCTGATCGGACTGAATGCTTTTTTTGTTGCGGCTGAATTTTCAATCGTTTCAGTAAGAAGATCCCGGATCGCTCAGTTAGTAGAAGCAGGAGACGTACAGGCACAAACAGTACAATCATTACAACAGAGTATAGAAAGATTATTATCTACTACCCAGCTCGGAATAACCTTATCTAGCTTGGCTTTAGGCTGGATTGGAGAAAGTGCTTTAGCAACAAGGATTGCAAAATTAATCGCCAACTTGGATTTATCCATTGATATTAATCTCGCGATCGCCCACTTAATTTCCATTCCGATCGCTTTTTTCTGTCTGGCCTATTTGCAAATAGTTTTAGGGGAACTTTGTCCGAAATCGATCGCCCTATTACACTCAGAACAAGTAGCTCGATTTTTGGGAAGACCGATCGCCGCTAGCAGTCGTATATTTGCACCGATCGAATGGGTCTTAAACCGCTCTACTCGTTTAATTTTAAACATTTTTGGCATTAAGTATAGTCCTGGAGGTTGGTACAATCGAGTCACTCCAGAAGAATTACAACTAATCGTCACAACCGAACGCGAAAGCACTGGAATGCCAACCACCAGCAGAGAACTGCTCAAGAATGTTTTTGAATTTAGCGAAGTGGTGGCAAATCAAGTGATGATCCCGCGTACCGATCTAAATGCGATCGCTTACGATGCTACTTTTGAGAATTTATTAAACGAAGTTGCAACTACGGGAAACTGCTGCTATCCTGCGATCGGCGATTCTCTCGACGATATTCGCGGTATAGTTGACTATAAAGATTTAGCCTTACCCTTAGCTACAGGTCAATTAGAGCGAACTACTTCAATTGAGTCTTGGGTAAAGCCAATTCGCTTTGTCAGCGAATCTACTCTTTTAAGCGAACTTTTACCATCAATGCAGCGAGACCGACAAAAAATGGTAGTTATTGTCGATGAATTTGGAGGGACTGCTGGATTGATTATTTTAGAAGATTTAATAAATATTCTAGTCGGTGAAAATCCACCAAAACAAAATTCAGCAACATTTGGTTTTACTACCATAGATGAAAATACATTTCTTGTTTCGGCTCAAATGAATTTGGAACAACTCAATGAGCTATTAGATCTCGATTTGCCTTTGACAGATCGATATCAAACTCTTGGAGGATTTCTAGTAGATAGGTTACAGAAAATACCGACTACAGGTGAAAGTTTGCAATATCAAGATCTAGATTTAACCGTAGTTCAAACTATCGGCCCTCGTTTATATAAAATTCGCATCGCTCGTCAAGAAAATAATCCCAATTACAATAATAAAAACGCTACCTTAAGCGATCGAATTTCAGAAATCACTCAAGAAGAAAAAACAGCTCAAATTAAGAATTTAGATAGCGATCTCGATTAATTGAACCGATTTTAAAATTAATACTGATAATTTTTGCCCCGTGAATTAGTATTTAATGCTACATTTTCCTCAATAACTTAAATTGATTTTTTCAAAAATTTACCATTAAATAAACTGTGTTACCATCTGTATGGTTTCTAGTCAGCTTAATTACTAAAGCGATCGCAGATCGGAATTAGCAGAGTGTAGGGGAGCAAGAAATATCAGATGAATGAAATATATAAAAAAGCTAAATTAGCACGCCAAACACCAGATCCGCTCCGAATTGGCGTAATTGGAGTTGGAAATATGGGTCAACATCACAGCCGCGTTCTCAGCTTGCTCAAAGACGTACAATTAGTAGGAGTGGCAGATGTAAACGTCGAGCGAGGCCTCGATATTGCGGCGAAATACCAAGTTCGTTTTTTTGAAAATTATCTCGAACTTTTACCCTATGTAGATGCAGTCTGTATTGCCGTTCCCACCAGACTTCATTATCAAGTGGGAATGGATTGCTTTGCAGCAGGAGTGCATACTTTAATCGAAAAACCGATCGCCGCCAATATTACCGAAGCAGAATCTTTAGTAAATGCTGCAGTCGAATCAAATTGTATCCTTCAAGTCGGGCATATCGAACGTTTTAACCCAGCTTTTCAAGAATTATTAAAAGTATTAAAAACTGAAGAATTATTAGCTTTAGAAGCCCATCGAATGAGTCCTTATTCCGATCGAGCTAATGATGTATCTGTAGTTCTAGATTTGATGATTCACGATATCGATCTTTTATTAGAATTAGCAGGTACTCCCATCATTAAATTAACAGCTAGCGGCAGTAGCGCGTCTTCTGATTCTGGTTATCTAGATTACGTAACCGCTACTTTAGGATTTGCTAATGGTTTAGTGGCAACTTTAACCGCAAGTAAGATAACTCACTGCAAAATTCGTCGCATTGTCGCTCATTGTAAAAATTGTTTGACAGAAGCAGATTTTCTTAACAATGAAATCTTGATTCACCGACAAACAACTGCTAACTGTACTACCGATTACGGACAAGTGCTGTATCGTCAAGACGGTTTGATTGAAAAAGTTTACACCAGCAATATTGACAAATTATATGCAGAATTAGAACATTTTGTAAATTGCGTTCGCGGAGGAACGAAACCCTCCGTTGGTGGAGAACAAGCTTTGAAAGCACTTCGCTTGGCTAGTTTGGTCGAGCAAATCGCCCTTGACGGTCAAGTTTGGAAATCTAATTCAGAGGCTCGAGATCTTTTGTTGGATGGCAATAAAATTAGTGTTAATTAATTAACAATTTAAAGATCGTTTCAATTGTTTTCAAAATTAAGCTCAATGTTGTTCGATCGCTGGATGTTTTGCTTTAATTTTACATTCGAGCGATCGAAGTTCCTTTTCAAAACGAGCGACTCAGATTGATTCGTTAAGTGATGATGGATACTTTAAACTTAAAATAATTGCGATCGACATTACTATCTATTTAGATTCAAAAAATAGCCAATCTTTTTCAACCAAATCTTAATAATATTTTATTAGGCTAAATTATAGTTTTTATGTTATTCGTTGATATTAGAAACCCTTAAAATTTTCAATTATGACAGATTTGAATCGCGGCATCATGAAATTTGATGGTGCTGACAAACCAATTATCGTTGCTATTTCTGCATTTTTAGTTTTAGGCAGCATTACGGCATTAGTTATTTGGGCTTTAAGATCCGCTTACGTTGTTGGTTAATATTTTTAAAACTTATTGCGAGCGGGCGTATCCATCTCTATCAATTGATTAAGAGATTGATGCGCTGTCCTTATTGTTCGCCTCCAAAAAAGATCTTGAAAAAAGACTTGCCATTAGCAAAAATATCTGCTAACATAGTTACCTGTGACGTAAATGGGTCGATGCCCGAGTGGTTAATGGGAACGGACTGTAAATCCGTCAGCTTTGCTTACGCTGGTTCGAATCCAGCTCGGCCCACCAGATCAAACAGACGAGAAGAAGGAATTGTTTTGTAGTGTTATTTGAAACCACTTAAAAAACATTTTTCATCTTCAAATTCTGTGTTTTCACAGTGATAGCAAATTTTGTTCGATTATTTAATTGCCCGTGTGGCTCAGTGGTAGAGCACACCCTTGGTAAGGGTGAGGTCACGAGTTCAATCCTCGTCACGGGCTTTGTACAGTGCCCAATTATTTGTCATCGGTGACACAATATAACTGTCCTAGTATTATATATGCAAATCCTAATTTACCACCATTTAAGTCGATTTTGTTCGACTAATAAATATAGATATGCTATTTAACCGAAAATATTGTCTAAACGTTTGTTAATCCGATCGCCTCGAATCAATTATCGATCGCTTTACTTATATTTTCTGTTTTTTGTCAATGCAAAACTTTTTATGGAAGAAAAAATTACTATTTAATGTCAACTTTTAATTCAGACATATAGCAGTCGAAGTAAAGGTTATGACAATTTTATCTGTTACCTACTACCTACTAACTATTCCCTGCTTTGACAATTAGTGTCCTAATCTATAGTTCAGTTGCTATAATTAATGTTCCGATTCGATCTTATACATCTGGTTTGAAATAATCCCAAAGGCGATCGCCAGAATCGGCTCTAATCAATGCCACAATTACATCGGGCAATGCTGCTAAATTGGGATAAATTAAATAACGGGATTCCCAACGAGGATTGAATTTCTCTTTAAAACCATGCACACCTTGGAAGTTGTAAAAATGATTGAGATGGCTATAAAGATAATCTAATCCAACTTCAAGACGAGGAGATTCTCGATTTGCTTTAAGTCCTGAAAGAGCGGATAATCCCAGATTAAAACTATCATAGTTAAGCTCTTTGAAGTGTTGGAATAGGCAAACAAATAAAAATTCCATGACCCCGTGTTCTTTCAAGTTAAGTTTTCGCATTAAATCGATGCTAATCTCGTTAAGCTGATATTCGGGAATGAGATTAGCAAAAGCAATTATTTCTCCTAGTTCAGTTTCTACCGTAGCTATCTGACAACTTTGTAAATAACGATCGTCAAACCAACCCAGAGAGAACCGTTTTTCAGAACCCTGCCTCATCTCGAGCCATTCGTCGCTCACAAACTTTAATCGATCTAATATTTCATCAGCAATGGGAGGTTGATAATATTTAACCCGATAGCCTAACTTATTAAAACGATTCAAAGCATTCCTAAGATTGCGCCCTGCTTTGCCTTGAAGGTTAAAAGCGTGGAGATCGACAATTGCTTCAGAACCAATTGTGACAGCTTTAAAACCCAGAGATTTATACAAGTTTAGATTATCGGGAAGAGTTTGATAAAAAGCAGGATACCAATCATTCAGAGCGCAAAAGTTTTTGTACTCGAGAATGGCATTTTTAAGATCTTCAGACGGGCCGATCGGATCGCCGAGAGCGATCGCACCTCTTCCCTTTGGTACGTAGGCAATTAGAGTTTTACCATCACTAGAAAAATAATAGCTTTTATCGGGAAGCAAACACAAATGAGCAAGAGAAGAACGTCCGTGTTGTTGGATAATTTGAGATGCTCGTTGTCTTTCTTCATCTGTCCCTCCTATCCTTACTAGTACGGGGCGCAATAGCATCCACACCGCATAACTGACCGTAGCAGCACCTACTATATATAGGGAAGTAATAAAAAAACTACCAAAACGAGTGGTTGGTTCTAATCCGCCATTATCAGTTGTAAAAAATATTGTCAGAGTTTGTCTTAGGGCTTGGGGCAAACTAAATTCTCTGGTGTATTGTTTTTCCATTAAGAAAAAACCTGCCGTGCCGTAGCCGAGGGTAAATAATAATGCCCCGATTAAAACCCTCACTCCTTGGGCCATCGACGGACGATCCGAGCGAGCGGTAAAATCTTGACGCAATAATATTAATAAGATTAACAATACTACTGCTGGGATAGTTGCTTCAATTTCTAACCCTTTCAATAAATCGGCAGCGATCGAGATAATCAATAGAGCGATCGTTAATAACCAAGCTACTCGTTTGCGTCGTAATAATCTCGAAGCAAGAGTTAAAAGAATAAAACCACTAACTGCGGCAAAAATATGACTTCCGGCCCGCACTTCAAAAGGATATATTTCTTGAAGAATTGCTAAACGAGTGGGAGAGGCCGGAGTTACCGCAGAAATTAAATTGATAAGTCCTACTATTGCTGTGAGCAGAGCAATAATCGCGATCGATATTTTGTTTTTTAGCTGCTTCATTGATATGCTACCTTATTAATACTATCTGGCTTCATAAAATTAGCTGCTCTGATAAGTTTTTTAGATATTTGCTCTTCTCCATATCTAGAAGGATAGAGATTTTCAGCTTGAAAATAGGCGGTTATTTTGGCTTTACTACTATATATAGCGTTCCGATAGATTCGAGCGTATTAAACTTTTTTATTAGACCACTAAATTTTCAAAATTTTCTCTAGAATAAGTTTACGAGTCGAAAAAAGTTTCTCACAGAAAATAGATTTTAATCCCGTAACAAATGTCTAGCTTTAATTAAAAAATTAGGCTTCTCTTTAGGCAAAGACGTATTTCTAAAACTAACGAATGGCGATTGGCATAAGCAGTACGGCGATCGCCTCGATGTGTCAATTTTGAATGAATGCGGTCGAAAAAATCCTTATTAATTCAAGTTTTGCAAATCAAATATTTATTTCTTGGCAAGAATACTTCAATGAATAGTTGCCCGATTTGTTCTAATTTAATATTACGTCACGTTCGTCAGAAAGAAATTTATTGGTATTGTTCTCATTGTCATCAAGAAGTACCTAATTTCACTTTGATGCTGAAAACTATAGAATTAAGAAGCAATAAAAAATCATTGTATTTCCGGGACAAAATTACAAATAAATAGCGTAAAAATAGAATAATCAACTAATTTATCGCCCAGAAAAATAGTGATAAGCACTCAATTAAATCACCCAAAAATGCAGCTATTATTTTACATTTTACTCCTACAAAACAATCAAATATAAATAAATTCACTGTCACTAAAAACAAGCGAATATATCTACTTTTGCTGCTTGTTTGTTAATTATATTTTTGTTACAGCGATTCAAAAATCTCGGCGACATAAATACGATTATTTTTGGAATAAATAAAGAATTTAAATGTCAAGATAGGGGAGATTAAGTAGAATTGCTAATGCTTTCACTGATTCTCTGTTGTTAACCTCAATTGATTGAGAACAAGCCATAAAATAAATTTAAGTATATTTAGCTTGAAAATGAGTGAAAGCAAAGCTGGTTAGTTTATGATAACTATTGAAAATAAGGCTTCTGCTATCAAAATTATTTTTTTATATGTGGCAACATTTAATTACTTCAGCAATTGGAACTTTTTTATCTTTGTTTCCTCTGACCAATCCAATCGGTGCAATCCCAATTTTTTATAGTTTTACAGCTAACGATACTCACCGCTATCGAGGGATTCAAGCACGCTGGACGGCGATTAATGTCATCTGGATACTGACGATGTTTTTGGTGGCGGGTCGCCTAATTCTAGAGTTTTTCGGGATTTCTTTAGGAGTATTACGTATTGCTGGTGGATTATTGGTAGCACATACGGCTTGGGAAATGGTCGCAGTTCGCCAAAGATTATCGCAATCTGAAGGTGAAGCGGCCCAGGATAAAGAAGATGTTTCTTTAACCCCGATGGCAATTCCTATGGTCGCAGGCCCTGGTGCGATTGGGGTTGCTATTGGTAAGGGTGCGCCTCCTGCCGATTTAGTTCATTATTTAGGATGTTTTTTAGGAATTATTTTATTAGGAATTTCCCTTTATCTTTTCCTATCTTTAGGAGAACCATTACTTCAAATCCTTAAAAAAAATACCCTCGGAGCTTTAAATCGAGTGCTGGGATTTTTTATTTTAGCGATCGCAGTTCAATTAATTGTTGATGGGGTTTTTGCTATATTAAAGGAGGCTTTACCTAATTTAACTATCTCTTTGATAAGTCAAATTTAAACAACTCAAAATCCACCAAATATTTACTCACTTACAGAATCAGCTTAGAGCCAGATATTCTTTTCAGACTTTAGTTGAAAGCTATATTTTTATCAGCTTATACTATTTTTCAAAAGCAATAATAAAAAACTTAATCCAGATAAAAAAGGTCAAAAATAAGAAGCTTTTATTTTTTTTCTGAGTAAAATAAAATCAGTATATATTTTAATTTTTGAGAATTGGTATTATTATTTTAGGAAAAAAGATCGAACCTATTCGATCGCTTTGCTAATACCAATCCTCCAGGATAAACATAATCGAGAAATTTCTTCATACGAGCTGTCGATCTATTAATATACGATCTAAAAAGAATTGGGATTAAGTGCTTTTTAATGCAGTAATTGGATCGAGTCTGGCGGCTTTTTGGGCTGGTACGACACCAAAAACTAAACCAATGCTAGCAGAAACGTCGTGGCGACAACGATCGCTTCTAAAGGAGTAAGAAAACTAACGGCAAAAATACCGCTAACGGCAATATGTAAATGCTGAAATCTAAGTGTTGCGTACAATACTTTATAAAAAGGTATGATTAAGTATAGTTGTTTACCTTTACAGGACTACTTTTAAGCAAGTTTTTTCAAAGTGATAAATAGCTTTCAATCAAAAAATCGCGATCGATCTGTTGTAAATTAATCCTTTCCAACTCCAAAGCATCGCTCATCTTGGTTAAACCAAAATCGGCGATCGCAGAGAAACCAATATTACCGCCAATAATTTTCGGAGCAATAAAGGTATATAATTTTTGGACGCAGCGATCGCGAATGGCATTAGCTGCTAAAATTCCGCCGCATTCCCATAAAACAGTCGATAAACCGCGATCGTAGAGATGTGTCATCGCTGTTTGAGGAGTTAAGGAGTCTAATTCGATTATTTCTACTCCTCGATCTAACAATATTTGTTTTGTTTCTAAATTATTGTTTGTTTGGGTAAATACTAAAGTTGGTGCGATCGCCGTATCCCATAAATTGCGATCGCCAGGTAAATCTAAACTGCGACTCATGACAATTCGCAAAGGGTTGTTATCTGAAACACCGTGAGTAGTTAAATTGGGGTTATCTTGACGCACGGTATTGCCACCGACGATAATACCATCAGAATGCGATCGCAACTGATGCACCCAATGACGAGACGCTTTACCCGTTACCCAAGCACTATCTCCTGTGGTGGCTGCAATTTTACCATCCAAGGTCATAGCGTATTTTAAAATACCAAAAGGCATTTTATACTTAACTCGATGAATAAAAGCTTCGTTGAGCTTTTGACAAGCTTCTGCTTCCACACCTACAACTACTTCAATACCAGCTTTTCTCAACCTTGCGATCCCTTTCCCAGAAACGCGAGGATTTGGATCTACCATCCCGACTATTACTTTAGCGACTCCAGCAGCAATTAAAGCTTCGGTGCAGGGTGGAGTTCTGCCATAATGGTTGCAAGGCTCTAAACTAACGTAAACCGTTGCTCCTTTAGCTAGATCGCGAGCTGATTGAAGTGCAAATACTTCTGCATGGGGTTTTCCGGCTGCGGGATGAAAACCTTCGCCAACAATTTTACCATCAACGACAATAACTGAACCAACCATTGGATTGGGAGATGTCTTACCTTTGGCTCGACTGGCAAGTTCAAGACATCTTAACATCATTTGGCGATCGAAGTTATTATCGTTCATTTCGTTGTTTAATAATATTGACAGTATGACAGATACAAAACATGGCAGTATATGAAGATAGAGAGGCATTTATTCCCTACAGAAGATCGGACATTATTGATATGTGTCTTGAAGACGGTAAGTTGTCCGAAGCTGACTCGCAAAAATTTCGCGATTTTTGTCAAATTTTAGCCGCATATTTTCATTTTAAGTTCCATCATACTTTAGAAAGTATCAAATATAATTTTGCCCCTTTCGATCCCGATAGCGATACTCAATTAAGAGTCGAACCTACTTCGGTTCAAAAGCAAAAAATGCAAGCTAAATTAATTGCTGATTTTAAGCATATTTTAGAACGATCTAATTATATTGCTTTATCTCAAGCAGGATTAGAAAAAGCTTTTGAGGAAAAATCTTTAATTGAATTAAAAACGGATGTAGACTTTAATGACTTTGATGAAATGGTTTGTTTTTGTCGGGGGGATATTTATAAATTAACTACGGTAACAAAGTTCTTCTTTCGCAAAGTACCCTTAACTATAGATACTTTTGAAAGAGTTGCATTACTAATTAAAATCAAAGAAGCTGACTATTTTAAAAAGAAAAAGATCGATCCAGAAAAATTAGAATTCACTCCGGGTAAAGTGTACGTTTATTTATATAAAAATATTCCTAAATTCGATTTAGAATTTCTCTTTCCCAACGTTCAAACTAGCATGACAGTTAAAGATCGCTTATTTTTCATCGTTCCTGCGATCGGTGCGGCAGTTCCTACAGTTATCAAGGTTTTACCCCAACTATTGTTTATTGTCGGCGTGATTTCTTTTGTGATTACTGGAATTAGCTCCTTTGGTAATTTTTCTGAAGAACAAATGAAAAATTTAATGCCGGCATTAATTGCCACTTTATCTTTATCGATGACTTTAGGCGGCTTTGCATTCAAACAATATACGAGTTATAAAACCAAACAAATTCAATTTCAAAAAAATATTACTGAAACCTTATTTTTTAGGAATCTAGGAATTAATGCTGGAGTTTTTAAGACTTTAATCGATGCTGCAGAAGAAGAAGAAACTAAAGAAATCATTTTAGTTTACTATCATTTACTGACTAGCAAAAATTCATTAAATCCCGAACAATTAGACGATCGCATTGAGGAATGGATGGAAAAGAAATTTGATACTAAAATCGATTTTGATATTAACGGCCCTTTGGATAATCTCAAAAATATTCGCGGCAAATTAAATGAAAGCGATCGGGAAGATTTGCCTTTACTTCAATTTGACGATCGCGGAAATTGTCAAATATTGGAATTAGATAAAGCTAAAACTATAATCGATTACATTTGGGACAATGCTTTTAGGTATGCTTAATATAACTCTAAACTATGTAAAAAAGCTATTAAATAATTGAGATTCAATCTAGTAAAATTGTAAAGTAACAAAATAGGAACTGATAAAACTTTATGGGCGATCGCGACTGGATAGTTACAAAAGATGGTCAATGTACTCCTTGCAAATCTGGGAGAGAATGGGATTTATTAAGGGAAAATTATCGTTTATATCGTTTTTTAACTGAGGTAGAAGATACAGTAAATGATGCAGAAAAGCAAGGAGAACCACCAGAAATTTTTCTATCCCAGCTCAGAAAGTTAGTCAGACAATTAATTTTAAATTCTTATTGGATTAAAACCAGAAAACCAGAAGCAAACTATATTGCTGGAACTTCGATATTATTATTATATGAAGAATTAGGATTTCCTTTAACTATACAAATAGAAAAAATGTTGCCCGGTCATAGTTCTCCGATCCACAATCACGGAACTTGGGGAATTGTTGCCGTATTACAAGGAGAACAAAAGAATACATTTTGGCAAAGAAATCCCACTTCGGAATATCAAGATAAAATTGCAGAAACTGGCACAAAAATTTTACAATCGGGGGAAATAATTAGCTTTACAACCGAAGCGATTCATTCAATAGAAGCTGTAGGAAGTAACCCGACTATTACTTTAAATTTATACGGTGAAACTGATGGTAGTAAACGCTTTATGTTCGATCCGATCGCCCATCAAGCTAAGAATTTTTAAATACCTAATTTTTGTTGTTTAAAATAATTTGGCTAGTTGAAGATAGATTAGTTTGCTTAATTACATTATCACTAAGTATAAAGGAAAAAGATATGAATTTTGAAAATATCGAATTGACTCCTTGGTAGTATGAAATTGCCGATCGCATTTTTAATTTAATCGGAAATATTTTAACTCCTAAATGGGATTCTCAGCTTTTAGGAATCTCACAATTACCAATCAAAAGTATTTTAGATATTGGTGCAAATAAAGGGCAATTTCTCAAAAGGATCGTTAAAATTTTTCCCAATGCTGATATATATGCTTTCGAGCCGATTCCTAATGCTTGCGATCGGTTAACAAAATGGGCAGCTCGACAAAATAAACAAATCAAAACATATCAACTAGCTTTGGGCGATCGCGATCGCGAAATAGAAATGAATTTACATAAAATGTTTTCTGCTTCTTCTTCTTTGTTATCGACTACTGAACTATCAAATCGAAAATATCCAATGACCCAAAAACAAGAAAAAATTATGGTTACGCAAACAAAATTAGACGATATCCTATCGACAGATCGACCCAATTTAATTGCCGATATCTTGATTAAATTAGACGTGCAAGGATATGAAGATCGAGTAATTGCCGGGGGAGCTAAAATATTCAAACAAGCTCGAGCTTGTATTGTTGAAATTTCCTTAGATCGACTTTATCAAAGACAAGCAAATTTTAAAACTATTTTTACTTTACTCTCTAATTTAGGCTACGAATATAGAGGCAATATAGATCAGGTGCGCGATCGCGACGGCCATATTATTTTCCTCAATGCAGTTTTTATCAATTGACACTCCCCAAGCTTTAAGAGCATGGGGATTCTCAGTTCATAGACTCGCCGTTAGCTAGCAGGATTACTCCAACTAACCAAGAGGGCAAATCTCCCTGAGCGTAAGTTCCGGTATGCCCTACCGTACTTAGTCCTTTTTTTAAGATATTCTGAGCCGCATTAACATCCCTATCTTCGACATATTTACAATGAGGACAAATATGGGTTCTAGTTGATAGAGATTTTTCTACTTTTTTACCACAGTTACTACAATTTTGAGAAGTATTATGTGGCCGAACAGCAACAGTTACTTTACCGTATTTAAAAGCAAAATATTCTAACCATTGTCTAAAAGTAGACCAAGAAATATCTGATATTGATTTAGCTAATTTTCGATTCTTGACCATATTCTTAACTTTTAAATCTTCATAGGCTATCAAATCGTTAGACTGAACTACGCGATATGCTATTTCTGTTGCATATCCTCTCCGTTGCCTAATTACTTTTAAATGTTTACGGCTATATCGATTTTTAGCTTTCAAATATCTATTAGACTGTTTTTGTCCTTGACGAAATTTTTTAGATTTTTGACGATTTAGTCTGTTTAATTGTTTTTCAGCATGACGATAATATTGAGGATTTTCAACAGTGTTACCATTAGAATCTACATAAAAATATTTAAGACCTACGTCCAATCCGATCGCTCCCCCAGTTGGCTCAAAAAACTTTTCTGGGTTACGTACATCAGCCTTTATACATAATTGAGCATAATACCCATCTGCTCTCTTGACAATTCTTACTCTTTGAATCTGCTCTATTTGGTAATAGTTTAAATCGCGAGAACCGATTAATTTTAGAGTACCTATTTTATGTTTATCAGTCAGAGTAAGTTTTTTTCTATTTTCTGAAAGTTTCCAGCCAGATTTTTTATATTCTATAGAGCGATTATTTTTTTGAAACTTGGGAAAACCTTTTTTACCTAAAACGTTTTTTTTGCAGTTCTCGTAAAATCTAGAAATAGCTGACCAAGCTCTTTCGCAAGCTGATTGTCTAGCTGATGAATTTAATTTGTCTGCGAATTTAAACTCTTTAGAAAGAATTGCGGATTGTTTGTTGAGATCGTATTTATTAACACCCTGATTATCCATCCAATATCGTAAAGCTTTATTTCTAATGAACTGACCCGTTCTAATCGCTTCATCTATTAATCGATATTGAGGATCTTTACCTTTCAATTTGAATTCGTAGACTATCATAGCTCGACCTCGCTTGATGTTTTTATGCTAACGTATCAAGCTGAAAATTTAACCCAAAGCAGAAAATTAAGAGCCGTAATTCATCCCCAACTTTTAGAAGATGGAGTCTTCTTGCGGCATTAGGATAAAATTTGCAACATTCATTCTACCAAATTATTTTCTAAAGCAAGACGAATTAATTCAGCACGATTGCTCGTTTCGGTTTTTCGCAATAAACTGCTGACGTATTTTTCGATAGTTTTGTGGCTCAAATGGAGTTTACCCCCAATATCAATATTAGAAAGTCCAGTAGCAAGTAATTCTAAAACTTGTTGTTCTCGTTTAGTAAACTCAAAAGATAAATGTTGGCTATTATGCTTTGATGAATGGTGATTTTCAGATTCTTGCGATCGCGAAAATTCCAAATCAGACTGCACGATTTGCGATCGCTCCAAAAGATTGCGAATTATTGCGGCTAATTCTTCCATTTCAAAGGGTTTGGGTAAATATAAATCGCATCCTGCTTGATACCCCCTAATTCTTTCGTGAGTGCTTCTTCGCTCCGTTAAAAATATCACAGGTAAGAGGCGAAATTCCGGCCGCTGTCTCACTTGTCTGACTAATTCGTAACCATCGACGATTGGCATTCTAATATCTGAAATCAGTAAATGAGGTCGATAAGATTGTAAAAGTGAAAGGGCTTCTTGACCGTTTCGGGCCGATATGACAGAATAACCAGATAGTTCTAAATAGTCACTAACGGCTAAGCAGATTCCTGGATCGTCATCAGCAATCAGAATTAATAAGGGCATAACCGATCGGAGAGACTATTTTTGCTAACGCCTATTAACTCATCTTAATACTTTCAAATCATATTACAAATATTGAATGAAAATGTAAATTTAGATACTAATATCAATTCTGTTTAGAGTTGCTATGTTTTGGTGATGAAAGCGCACCGCCTACGCGTCGGCGCAAGACGCAAGTAGCCGGAGCAAGAAGGCAAGAGGCAAGAGGCAAGAGGCAAGAGGCAAAAGATTTGAAAAATCTATCCGTATCATTATTTTGGGGAATCGATCTTAAATTCGCCGTTCAAAAAACTATCAGCTCAAAAAAACAAATAAATTATTAATAACTAGAACTAGATAAAGTCTGTTGTCGATACATTTCCTCTAAAACTATTGCCGGATCGACGTATTTTCCGTCGTATTTTAAGCCCCAATGTAAGTGCGGGCCTGTAGTTCGTCCGGTCATTCCTACTCGACCGATTCTAGTGCCAACTTCAACTGTTTGGCCTTTTTTGAGTTTAATCCCACCTTTGCGATCGATCAAATAAGTGCCGCTAATGTTAGTTTGAACGTGTCCGCTTAAATGGCAGTAAAAATGAGTCCATTCACCAGATTTAATCTCAATTGAAGTTCCGCAAGCAGTATTATCTGATAACTTGACTATACGACCAGTCCACCAATTACGAACGTAACTGCCGATCGGTGCGGCCAGATCCAGGCCGTTATGAAATTGCCTTTTTCCAGTGATAGGGGATTTACGATAACCAAAACTAGAAGTATAAGTTTGAAAGTTTTCGAGGGGAAAAGAAGCATTTTGCCAACTGGTTGCAATCTCGTTAGCTCGATTTTCTAATGCCAAAGTTGTAGCTTGTTTTTGTTTAAATCCTGTCAAACAAATACTGGCAAATATCAGGGGAATAGAGAGTAAAACAGTCAAATATTTACTTTGAGCTGGAGCGATCTTGGCCATTGTTTTAAATCTTACACTCCCTTCAAGAATCAATAAAAATTAGCTATCAAATCGCTCGATAGTGACAGGTGCAGTTTACCATCGAAATTTATTAGAAAATATAAATTATTTTGTCAGCGAAGCGATCGCGAACTTGGAAGGTTTATTTGCATACGGCCTCTTGCAGTGGAGTTTTGTTAAAATTTTTGAAAAATTAGCAATATAAAATTATGTTGAGTGAATTCTTGCCTTTTGAGATTAATCTAGATCCAGTTGCGATCGCTTCTGCTGCTTTGTGGTCTTTGGCTTTGTATGTTGGTTTATCCTCGGTAAAAGATTGGATTACCACCCAACTCGATCGCTGGTTTAATTTTGCCGATCGCTCTTTGTACATTTCTCAAGAAGAATTTGAAAAAAGCCGTCAAGTTAGAGAATCTCAAAATGCTTTTTATGCTTCGGTTTTGAGCATTTTACCGTTTTTAATTGTCGGATCGATGTGTAATTGGGGCGTAGAAGTGAGTTTGGGCAAGACTTGGGCTATAAGTATGGCAATGATGGCTACTATTAGTTGTAGTGTTTACGAATTAGGGCGCAGAGATGGCCAGTATTGAACCAAGAAGGATCGATTCCAAAAATAATTATTTTGTAAGTCTGGTTAAAGTAAAGATCGGTTTTTTACGTCGCTGTTTGGCGGTTATTTTAGCGATCGCTTTTACTGTTGCTCTTTCTGGCTGTAACCCTTCTAACATGGTCAGTCAAGAGAATCGAGTACCGCAAATAGTATCCTCAAGTCTGAGCGATCCGGGGACTTTTAACCCGATAACTTATACAGATGCTACAGTTGCAAGGATTATCGGTCTGACTTTTGAAGGTTTAATTTCCCAAAACCCGATAACTGGGGAAATATTACCTGCTTTAGCTAAATCTTGGGATATTTCTGAGGATGGTTTGCAGATCGTTTTTACTTTAAGAGAAGGCTTAAAATGGTCGGATGGTCAGCCTTTAACTGCAGAGGATGTAGTTTTTACTTATAACGAGTTAATCTTTAACGAACAAATTCCCAGTGGTGCTAGAGATGTCCTGAGAATTGGTAAGAACAAAGAGTTACCTAAAGTTCGTCAGTTAGATGATTTGCAGGTAGAATTTACCATACCAGAGCCTTTTGCTCCTTTCTTACTCAATACTGGATTTGCTATTTTACCGGCCCATATTTTACGCCCTACATTACAGGAGAAAGACCAACAAGGTAGGCTTAAGTTTCTCTCGACTTGGGGTTTAGATACGCCACTAGAAAATATAGTAGTTAACGGCCCGTATAAACTAAAAGAGTACGTTCCTTCGCAAAGATTAATTTTTGAGAAAAATCCTGATTATTGGCAAAAAGACGAAGCAGGAAATCAATTACCCTATACCGATCGCATAGTTTGGGCGATAGTAGAATCTCAACCTACTGCTACAATCCAATTTAGATCTGGCAGTTTGGATTCTTTAGCTATTACTCCTCAATATTTTTCTTTACTCAAACGAGAGGAGAAACAGGGTAACTTTACTATATACAATGGTGGCTTAGCTTACGGTACGCGATTCTTTTTCTTCAATCTGAATCGAGGTAGCAGAAATGGTAAACCCCTAGTCGATCCGATTAAGTCTCGCTGGTTTAATAACGTCAAATTCAGACAAGCAGTTGCTTATGCTGTCGATCGCCAACGAATGGTTGTTAACATTTATCGGGGGTTGGGACAGCCGCAACATTCGCAAATTTCTTTTCAATCTCCTTTTTACAACCAAAATGTTAAAACCTACGATTACAATCCCGAAAAGGCGAAAAAATTGCTTTTAGAAGCGGGTTTTAAATACAATGATGCTGGAGATTTACTAGACGATCGCGGCAATCGGGTGAGTTTTATCCTCAATACCAATGCAGGTAATGTGCTTCGCGAAGCAATGGGGACTCAAATCAAACAAGATCTTAAAAATATTGGTATTGAAGTTAATTTTCGTCCGATCGCTTGGAATACTTTAATCAATCGACTCGATTCTATTGAGTTTGAATCGGCTTTACTTGGTTTTGGCGGTGGAAACGAACCTAATTCTGCTTTTAATCTTTGGAATGTGGATGGTAACGTCCATATGTTTAATCAAAAAGCGACAGCAGGAACAGATCCCGTTGCAGGTCGAGTTATTGCAGATTGGGAACAAGAAATTAACGATCTCTACATTCAAGGCGCGCAAGAATTAGATTTTGAAAAGCGCAAAGCGATTTACGATCGCACTCAAGAAATAATTGCCGAGCAATTGCCTTTTATTTATCTAATTAATGCCTATTCTCTCGGTGCTGTCCGCAATAACATTCAAACTATAGAATATTCTGCTCTCGGAGGCCCTTTCTGGAATATAGAAAGATTGCAAGATACTTCTTTTAGTTCTTTAACAAAAGAGTAGCAAGTAGCAAGTAGTTAGTAGTTAGTGGGGTTTTAAGTTTAGAATTAGTTCGCTAGTTTTAAATTGCTAGAACAAGTTATATATTCTCTCTTCCCCTGCTCCCAATGCTCCCGATGCTCCTAATCTTCGTCTCCACCGGGCCAGAGTAATTTGATCGCCATTGCAGCAAAGCCGATCGCCGCGATCGATTTTAAGACTTTTTCTGGTAGAAATTGAGCGACTCCACCGCCAACAATTACGCCGATAAAGCTGGCTAAAATTAAAGCGGTTATCGAGCCAAAAAATACTGCTCTGGGGGATTTTGAACTCCCTCCCAGGGCGATCGCTGCTAACTGACTTTTATCGCCAATTTCTGCTAAAAATACGGTTATAAAACTAAGTCCTAATAGTTGCCAATCCATAATTAAAATCTACCTTTTAGAAGAATATTGTTAAATTGAGTCAATAGTTGACCCTCAATCAATTATTTAATTATTTTTTCTATTAATTTATTTTTTAAGCTAGTGCTTGATTTCGGGCCTGTAATGTACATTAAACTAGCTCATTACATCTACTACTAATAAGCCAGAAATGACTAACATCAATATGCCTACGGAGAAATCGAGAGTTTTCGGCGATAATCTTTTTGCCATCCAATAACCCACTAAAACCCCCAGTAAACTGGTAGCGATTAAAGCTGTTGCCGCACCTAAAAATACTACCCAAGGAGATTGAGATTGCGCGCTCATTAGCAGGGTTGCTATTTGGGTTTTATCTCCCATTTCAGCGATGAAAATGGTGACGAAAGTTGAGCTAAAAGCTGCGCCAAATCCCCATTTTACAGAATTTACTGTTGTTGCTTCTTTTTCTACTATTTCCTGAACTTTAGTTCGTTCGCTCGAGGTCACAATTATTATCCGTTTCAAAAATTACGATTATTTGCAGTTTATATTTCCTTATTGCTATTTTTACATTTTTTAGCAAAAGGAGATATTTTTAATTATTTTCAAGCTGATTGTTGTAATTTATCATTTCTTCACTTTTGCTGCCATAAATCGCTTCGATATGCTGACGACAGCAGTCGATCGCAAATTCATTAAATTCATCCCTATCTATATCGTACATTTTTTGGAAGTTATCTCGTTGTACCCGACAAAAAACCGGCCGGCGATCGTAGATCTTGCATTCTCTAGTCTCGCGATCGTAATAGATGCACCATCCTTCTTTTCCTACCATACTCAGATACAACTTTAATTGTTCTTTTGATAAGTAGTCTTCTAAGTCGGGGCGATCGCCCGGATCTAAATTGCAACAAGCTCCGCAATTCTTGACGCAACGCCAAATTTCCATGATTTCAACTCCTCATTCCCATTTTTGTAATAAAAGTTTATAAATTTTTGTATCTTTAATGAAAGAAATTCTAAAATTGATGGTTATTATATACATTAGTTTTTGCAACGTTTAGCCGTGCGATCGTAGGGTAGATTAAGGAAAAAATCATGGATTTTATAAGCAATCTCAATTTAGAAATCATTCTCCAGTTAACTCTCGTGGCTTTAGTCATGATATCAGGGCCGATAGTGATTGTTTTACTTGCAGCTAAAGGTGGAGACTTATAGAAAATAATTAAAGTAGGTAGAAGGTAGAGAATTTCAAGGCGATCGGCTTTGAGATAGGCTCTATCTTTTGCTTTCTAGGGCTGCTAGGGCGGCTTTAATCAAATCGTAATAGGGAGATTTAGTCACATCAACTTGCTTGGCTGTATTTTCGCGATTGTGTCTTAACAAGCCGACTTTTTGTCCTTTAGTAATTGCCAATATTTTCCCTTCATCGTTTCTAATTCTCAGTTCGTTTAAAGAGTCCCATAAATTACAATCGTAAGCACGGTTCTTATATTTAAAATAAGCTTTTCTAGTGGCGCGATCGGGAGAAAAAGGCCTGATACCGACTATTTCCAACTCAATATTACTATTCCCGTTCCAATTATTTTCTTGTAGTTTGTAAGCAATATCGATTCTTTTAGGGAGAGGATAATAATTACCCCAACTCCAAGCGATCGCTTTCATCACGATATCGGGGCGATCGGCTTGAACTAAAACAAGTTTGAGGTGCTTTTTTTCTTGACCGACAAGGGCTTGATTTAAGACCTCGACATTTTGCGTCCAAAAGACGGGAAAATCGTTACCAATGCCCCAAGGTTGCAGGCTATCTATTTGGGAATATAAATTTTCGTTAAGTCGATCGAAATCAAGGCGATCGTCTATTTTAATTAAAGGTTTGAGATGTTTTGGTTCTAAACATTGATGAGCAAATTCACTGAGTTTTGTTTGAAAATCGTTTAAATTATCGGCACTCAAACTAAAACCACCAGCAGCTTTATGACCGCCAAATTTAGCTAATAATTCTCGACAATATTCTAAAGCATCAAAGATATTAAATTCGGGAATTCCTCGAGCAGATCCTCGCAAATTTTGTTCGTTTTCTTCGCAAGTCGCAATAAAAACTGGAACGCCATAGCGATCGACCAAACGAGAAGCGACAATGCCAATTACACCGTGATGCCAATCAGCTTTAAATACCACTAAAACCCGATCTTGTTGCCAGGCGATCGGTGTTTTTTCAATAATTTCGATTGCTTCGTATTCAATTTGCGCACATAACTCTTGTCGTTTGCGATTAGTTTTTTCGCATTCAATTGCTCTTGATTCTGCTATTTTTTCTTCTTCGGTCGTGAGTAATTCAATCGCCGTTTGCGGGTCGCCAATTCTGCCGATCGCATTGATTCTCGGCCCTAATTTAAACCCAATATCGTCGGGTTTTAAATTTTTTTTACCTTCAGTAATACCGGAAACTTCGATTAGTTTTTGGACTCCTAATAATTGAGAATTAGCTAATAATTTTAGCCCTCTTTTTAACCAACGGCGATTGACACCGACTAAAGGAGCTAAATCGGCGATCGTACCTAAAGTAAATAGTTCTAATAACTGAGAAGTCAATCCAATTAATTGTCCCAAATCTCGAGCTGCGGTCACTGCTAAAATATAGGCAACTCCCACACCTGCCAGTCCGTAATAAGGGGAACTTTTTGAGAGTCGTTTAGGATTTAAAATCGCACTAGCTGGAGGCAATTCTTCAGGAAGATCGTGGTGGTCGGTAATAATTACATCAATCCCTAAATCAACTGCCAAAGTAATTGGCTCTTTAGCAGAAATACCGTTATCGACAGTAATAATTAAACCGACATTATTTTCGCCGCATTTTTCGACAATGCGATTGTTAATTCCATAACCGTCTTTCATGCGACTGGGGATTTCATAATAAATATCCCCTCCCAAATGTTTGAGGGCGCGCAATAATAAAGCAGTGCTAGTCATGCCGTCAGCATCGTAATCGCCGCAAATAGCGATTTTTGTCTCCGTTGCGATCGCTTTTTTAATTAATTCAACGCTGCGCTCTAAATCGGTAAATTCTTCTAAAGGAGAGGGTAATTCGACAGATCCGGGATCTTGATAAACTAAGGCTAATTCTGGAGTGTTTATACCTCTATTGAGCAAAACTTTCGCCACTATTGGCAACAGTCCGGTGGCTTCAACTATTTTATCTACTTCTTGAATTGGAGCGGCGATTTCCCATCGCTGTTGAGGTAAATTGTAGTTCATTTATAAATTAAATATATTCCCACAGAAAGCAGAAGAAACTAAATTATAAGTCTTCTCTTCGCAATACGAGTACGGGACAATGGGCGTAGCGAACGACTTTTTCAGCCACAGATCCCATAAAAAAACGACTTACTCCGGTGCGGCCGTGGGAAGGAATGACAATTAATTCGATCTGTTGTTCTTTGGCATATTCGATAATCCGATCGCTCGGATCGCCGACAGTTACACTAAAGTTAATCCCTTGATATTTTGGATCGCTAAACTTTTCTTGAAATACTTTTTTGACATGTTCGATTCGAGTGCGATCGTCCATCGTATTCCACATTATTCCCGGATCTCCTGGATTGAGAGTTCGTAAAACATGAAGGACGTGTAAATGGGACGGCTCGCCAACAAAATCTAAGGTTAATTCTTGCGCTTTAAAAGACTCTTCGGAAAAATCGATCGGTACGAGGACGCGGTTAGTGGAAAATAACTTCATAATGAAGCGATCGCAACTTGAATATTTATTTGATTTGCATTGCAGAAATATATTTTATCATCCGGCTCGACTAGAAATTAATTCCCGATCGCTCGAGCGATCGGAATAATAGTTTTATTTATTTGCTCGAACCAACTCCAGCAGTTTGAACTGTTTCGCTTGATTGAGACTCTAAATTAGCCCTTGTTGCTTGGAACATGCCAAACCGACATAGCCCCGCACCAAACGCCAATCTCATTAGCAATATTGTCGGTACTTCCCGCACTGATTTAATAAAGCCAGTCAGGCCAAAACGCAACCATCCTTGGGGTTTAATTATTCCTTGCCAAATCGTATCGAACCAAGAAGGTAGGGTTTCTTGCGTCCAATCTGCTGTTGTTACTTCTCCTTCTACCAACCCGGTTTCAACTAATAATTCGGAAAAACCTTCAATACTCGAAAAGGCAGGATGAGACCACTGATCTAATAGTTGTTTCATGACTGGTTTTTCCCAAAAATTAAGCGGTTTTTGGCGATCGTCTCTTTGATTCCAGTCAGCTACGACTAATATTCCACCTGGTTTTAATACTCTCAATAATTCTCGGGCAAAAACGGCTTTATCTGGCATGTGAGGGCCTGCTTCTACCGACCAAACTACATCAAAACTATTGTCTGGAAAAGATAGTGCCATGGCATCGTCTACTTTAAATTTGGCATCGACTCCTTCGGGTGTTAATTCTGTGGCTCTTTTGACTTGTTCTGGGCTGATGGTCACCCCGGTTACGTCAAATCCATAGTCTTTTGCCAAAATACGACTGCTGCCGCCAATTCCACAACCTACATCTAAAAGGGTAGTTCCAGAAGGTAATTTATTTAAGCCTCCCCAACTAACCATTTCATGTACGAAGTCAATTTTTGCACCGATAAAATCTTTTCTTTTTGGTGGCGATCCGTAATGCCCTAAATGGATATGTTCGCCCCAGTAATATTCTAGAATACCGTCTTCTGTCCATTGGTCGTAAGCATTGGCTACGGAGTCGGACGATTGATAGCGACGAGCGGTGATTAGGTAGATTGCAATCCCTACGATTACAATTAGCAAGATAATTCCGAGGGCATAAAATAAATTCATTGAGATTGAGGTTTAATTTTTTTTCATAATTGCGTTTTTAATTATATAGCAAGTTTTTCTTGGTTTGAGGCGATCGCGTTTTAAGTATCTAGTTTGAAAATTATGCTAAAAAACTATTTTTTTAGTTATAAACTACTTCTAAAAAATAGATTATTTTCCTCGATAACTATTATCTGAAAATTCAAAAAAAGAGCTATTTAATATTAAAACTTGACAAAAACAGATTTTAATGAGATTATTCTCTTAAAGTGGAAAAGTGTAGGCAAATATATATAGACTAAATATTCCCAATTGTTCGTGAATGTTTCTATTATTGAGTTCTAGAGTTTCGCTGCGAGTAACGAGCTTACTGCCTATTAGGTCAAACAAAAGAAATAATGCTTCAGTTTAATCATTTTTTCGACCTTGACGAGTGCGAATACAGAGATATTTTCCAGGATGGAGACCTCGTTTGGGATGGATTGAAGAGAATTCCAGATTACGTGAAAACTAATTTAAAGCCGAGTATCCAAGGGAATTTAAGCCCTTTAGCTGTAGTAGAGGAAAATGTTGCGATCGGGGCGGGTACGGTAGTCGAAGCAGGAGCAGTTATTAAAGCAAACACAATTGTCGGCAAGAACTGTCAGATCCGATCGGGGGCATACATTCGAGGAAACGTTTTAATCGGCGATCGCTGCACGATCGGACATACAACGGAACTGAAAAACTGTTTGATATTTAACGATGTAGAATTGCCTCATTTTGTCTATGTCGGCGATAGTATCCTCGGTGGAAAATGTCATTTAGGCGCAGGAGTCAAAATATCGAATTTAAAAGTCGACCGCAGCTCGGTAAAAGTAAAAATCGCAGGGCAAATTTACGACACTGGATTAGTTAAATTCGGGGCGATCGTCGGCCGAGAAGTTGAAATAGGTTGTAATTGCGTTCTCAATCCGGGAACGTTAATCGGAAAGAGAACTTTAGTTTATGCTAATTCATCTTTGCGAGGTTATTATCCGGGCAATTCAATTGTGAAACTCCGTCAAAGTTATGAAATAGTAGAAAGAAGAAACTAATCTCATTTTAGTAACTTCTACAGTACATAAAAACTATTTTGTTGATTTTTCTAAGTCCAACTCAACTTTAGCGCGATCGAAAGGAGTATATTTACCGCCTAAACCTTCTACAACAGTGCGAGTATTAGTTACTAACATTTTGATATAAGTATCTGCATCGCTTCCTGGTGAACCAATCGAGTCAGCATAAAGTTCGCGATCGCCTAATTTCACTTTAGCTTCTTCAGCCACAGTAGCAATCAAACGAGGATTAATCGTTGTTTCTGCAAAAATTGTCGGCACTTTGCTTTTTTTAACCGCTTCTATTAAATTTTCAACTGTTTTAGCACTGGGCTTTTCTTCGGTACTGATACCAATTAAAGTCCCTAAAACATCCAAACCATAAGCATTAGCATAATATTCAAAAGCATCGTGAGTTGTAACTAGTTTGCGATTGTTTTCTGGAATAGTTTCAATCTGACTTTCAATCCAAGCATCGAGAAGTTTTAACTCTGCAACTAGTGCGGCGGCATTTTCAGTAAATTCTGCTCGATCTTCTGGGGCAATTTCAATTAAGCGATCTCGAATTGCATTAACCATTAAAATTGAATTTTCTACATCACCCCAAACGTGAGGATCTGGAACTTTCTGGCCTTGATATTCAAAATCTAAAGGTTTGACAATTTCTGCGACGGCGAATTTTTTCCCTTCTACTCCAGCAGCTTGAATTAGCTTAATAATACCCGGCTCTAAATTGTAGCCATTGTATAAAATTAAATCCGCTCGTTCTAGGGCGATCGAATCTCGGGGAACTGGTTCGTAAATGTGAGGGTCATCTCCAGCTTTGAGAATACTTTTAAGTTCAATTTCATCTCCAGCCACTCGTTCGGTCAAATCTGCAATTATGGTAGTAGTAGTCACCACTTTAGGTTTACGATCGCCTTCGCTAGTTTCAATTGGCGATCGAGACTGACAACTAGCGATCGCTACAGCTATTATCATTCCCCCTACTACCCACCAATTCTTTCTTTTCATAATTTTTTGAAACTGTTTTCATAATTCTTTCATTTTTTAGAGTAAGCTGGAATAAGAAAAAAATCCAATTTTATATTCGACCTATAAAACAGATGACAAAAGCAATCGAGGTAAATAATCTTGGAGTTTGCTACCGAAATGTAGAAGCTCTCAAAGAAATAAGTATTTCAGTGCGATCGGGAAGGGTGACGGGAATAATCGGGCCTAATGGTGCGGGAAAAAGTACCTTAATTAAAGCTATGTTAGGCTTAATTCCAGCTAGAAGCGGATCGGTAGTTTACGACAATAAACCTTTAGAGGAACAATTAGAAATAGTCTCGTACGTACCCCAGCGATCGCAAATAGACTGGACTTATCCAGCTACTGTTTGGGATGTCGTGATGATGGGTAGGGTCAGAAAAACAGGATGGTTTCGTCGTTTTTCAAGTATGAGTAGGAGAATAGCCAGAGAAGCTTTAGAAAGGGTGGATATGGCTGCTTATAGTAACAGAGCGATCGGGCAGCTTTCTGGAGGACAACAACAGCGAGTATTTTTAGCCAGAAGCTTGGCACAAGAAGGAGAAATATTCTTTTTTGACGAACCATTTGCTGGGGTCGATCGCAAAACAGAAAACATTATTTTTAATATTTTTCGAGAATTGGCAGCAACTGGCAAAACAGTTTTAGTTGTAAATCACGATCTCGGCGAATCAATTACTAATTTTGACGATCTGATTTTATTGAATAAAAAACTGATTGCTGCTGGTGCAAGAGAAGATGTTTTCGTAGAAAACAATCTCAATCGTGCTTACGGAGGTAAAGTTAAGTTTTTTTCGTCGCCAAGAAGATCCTTAGTAGCTTAAAAATAATTTGTTTGACAGCAGCAAATATTGTCAGTTAATGAAATTAAATAAAGCCCGATCTAATTACCAGGGCAAATAATTATCCGCTCGAAGTCTGTTATTCTGAGATGAAAAATTGATTTTTATAGTTTCGGGTCAATTTGATTTGAGATTTCATCAATGTTATCCACTAGCTTCAGTCGATAAAGAATAAAGATAAAATCTTTATTTTTGAGATTTCCACTCTAAGCGATTGACTTAAATTGATATTTGAATTTCAACCGCTCGACAGTCAAAAACTTTGTTGAAACAGCATTGAAGTTAAATAAGAAAGTCGCTTCGGACAATTCTTGTTTTATTTATCAAAGTAATTTGAATAATTTTAAAATCAATCAATTAACTCGGTTCTTAATATTTTCAGAGAAATAATATATTGGCGATCGCAATATCTTTTCAGAGAAAACTCAAATCGCACTCGTTTAAAGTCTCGATCGGCAATTAATCTGAGATTAGGTAGAAGTTAAAAGGGATTAACTTGAGAAAATTAGTCAAAAATGTGTATAAAAGCGATAAATTGTTAGAATTATTTAAGTTGATATTTTATACTTTTGATGTTAGAAGCTATTTTTGAACCCCTGCAATACAGTTTCATGCAGCGATCGCTAGTAGAAGCTGTTATTGTGGGAATTGTCTGCGCTGTAGTCGGAAGTTATTTAATGGTGCAAAGACTTGCTTTACTCGGAGACGCTATTTCCCACTCCGTTCTACCGGGTTTGGCGATCGCTTTCTGGATGGGAGCAAATATCTATCTCGGTGCTTTCATCGCAGGATTAATCAGTACAATTTTAATTAATCTGATCCGATCGAGATCTAACATCAAAGAAGATGCTGCGATGGGAATTGTTTTTTCCGGTTTCTTCGCTTTAGGAATTACTTTAATTACTCTGATTCAAAAAGAAAATAAGATAGATCTCAATCATTTTCTATTTGGCAATATTTTAGGGGTTACGGCGGCAGATTTGCGGGATACATTTATTGTAGCCGCGATCGTATTATTTGTAATTTTTATTTTTTATAAAGAATTATTATTCTACAGCTTCGATAAAATTGGAGCCAGGGCAGTAGGTTTACCGGTATATTTATTAGATTTAGGTTTGATGATGCTAATCGGTTTGACTATTGTCGCCAGTCTCAAAGCAGTCGGAGTAATCTTGGTATTATCTTTGCTAATTACTCCAGCAGCAACAGCATATTTATTAGTTACTAGATTTCACCAAATGATGTTTGTAGGTGTTGGAGTGGGGGTATTTTCTAGCATTAGCGGAATGTATCTCAGTTATTTTTATAATTTACCTTCTGGCCCTGCTATTGTTTTAGTAGCATCTGGATTGTTCGTCATCGCATTTTTATTTAGTCCGACTCAAGGACTTATTACTAATCCCAGTTCTGTTTCGAGCGGTTCTCCTTTATGGCGGGAGTTAAAAAATTTGTGGCGTTCTCGTTGAGAAAAATTGATAATGAATTGTGAATTGTGCGATCGGGAAATAGATAGTCTGACATTACATCATTTAATTCCCAAACAATACAGCAAAAGAAAAAAATTAAATACCGGCCCGACTATTAATATCTGTTCTCCTTGTCACAAACAAATCCATGCTTTATTTGATAATAAGTATCTAGCTAGAGAATTAAATACTCTTTCTAAGTTACAACAAGAACCTAAGATGCAAAAATTTTTGTCTTGGGTGAGAAAGCAAGATCCGAAAAAAAATGTTGTGGTTCGTTCCAGCAAATAATTCAAGGGTAAATTTGAATTTTATTCTGTTGGGTTGTTCTCTATAAAAAATAAAAAATAGAAATTTAAATCGGTCTTTTTAGTATCTTCGTGCATCTAGCTATTTTTTGTTTCGATTTACCTGGATTAAATTTAATTTAGTCACCAGTATTTACTAGGGAGTATTTTGCTTGAGGATCTTTTTAGATAGCTCTTCTCCAGCTAAATTAACTAGATCGACCAAACTAATAACATCCATATCTGCAATAATCACATCTAAATTTGCTTTTTGCTTCTCGGGATTGTATCTACTCCAAAATAATTCTTGAAAACTTTTCGGCATAGATTCAAGTAGATAAAAGAATTCTCCAGCTTTTAAATCTCTTTTCCCTGAAAAAAAACGACTTAATTTACTTTCATCAAATCCACTCCAAGCAGATATTTGTTTGTTGGTATACTTAAACCCTTTTCTAGTACGAACCCAGTTAAATATATCTCTATGTTTATTAGTCGTACCCTCAACAAAATTCATAATAACACGAGATAATTAAACGATAATTTATATTGCCAGTTTTATTATGTATATGATTCTACATGAACAATAAAAAAATGTCTATTTTTTTGCCATATTTTGAATGAAAAAGTTTTTTCAACTCTCAGTGATATTAAAATTATATTTTTTTGCCAAAAACTTACTTTTTAAGGTTATTCTTACAGTTAGAACCTCAAAGGTTGTCATTAAAGCAATTGTTTTTATTTTATTGATTAAATGACATATTTAAACTAGTTAATTAAAGTATCTTTGAAGATAATAAAGTTTGGTTCTAATTTTATCGAACAACAAAAGCTTCGATAGACCTAACTTTAAGAGTTGCAAAAATGAATTGAAGATGATGTCAGTATCTGAAAAAACAGGATAAAAATATCAATATATAAACAACAAAATTGTAGAAAAAGACGTAATAAGAAACACTTGCACCTCAAAATTCATAGCAGCATCATCTTCTTTGAAAAACTTAGTTCGATCGGCTATCTTCAAATCAGATTTTACTTAGAAACAAATCATCAAACTACCAAATAGAAAGCTTCTCGAATCCACCAAGCAAAGATTCTAGAATCATTGAGGGTATGAAATTTAAATTAATTAACTTTATTTTCTTGAATTTTTAAAAAACAAATTTGACAAAATTACATGTGCTTTGTCACTTTCACTAATAAAATCCAGAGATGAAGGAGCTTTTATAAGTATAAATTCGGCCTCAATACCAGAGCAAACTAGCGGAGTATGAATTTATTATTAAAAATAATAAAGATCGAGAAGTAAAAAATAAATATTCAATAAATCTAGTCTAAATCAGTAATATTACTTAAGTAATTGAATTATAATAAATTAAATTAAACCAGTGTCGATCGAAAATGCTAATAGAACGAGTAACAGCTTTAGAAGAAAATGGATTTACTGGAAGACTTGAAATAAAATCGATCGCAGGAGTGCAGTGTAGATTTTATTTTCTATTTGGGCGAATATTTTGGGCTGAAGGAGGAGAACAATCAAATCGTTTTTGGAGACTTCATCTGAGTCGATACAATCTCAAACCTAACCAATACGATCGCTTTTTCCTTTCTAAAACAAAATTAGATTGTTCTAATCATCATTATTTAACAGAACTATTAGAAGAGAAAAAAATCACTTTAGATCGGTTAATAACGATTGTCAGAGAACAAATTCAAAGAATCTTGTTTGAATTTCTTCAGTTAGAGAAAAATCAAACTCTCAAGTACGATACTGTAAGTAAATCTGGAGATTCAATTTTAGGTTGTTGCGGACTGAAAATATCTTTAATTCGCCTCAATACAAAACAAGAATTAGCGATCGCAAAAGAAAGATGGCAAAATTGGTGCGATCGCGGTTTTGAAGAAATATCGCCCAATTTCGCGCCAATTATCAAAGATAGGAAGATCCTAAAAGGACAAGTTTCACCCCAAGTTTATCAAAATTTTGTCAGATTGCTCGATGGTAACCGGACTTTACAAGAACTAGCTATTCAACTGCAACGAGATGTTTTAGAATTGACAACTTCTTTAAAACAATACATCGAAGAAGGTTCGATCGAGTTAATTAAAATTGCAGATCTTTCTGAGAGCGAGATTAAATACGAATCTGAAATGGGGACGATCGCACCATCGAAATTGTTGATTGCTTGTATCGATGATAGTCCGGCAACAATTCAAATTACAGAAAAAATAGTTCGCCATTACGGTTATGATTTCATCGGGATTAAAGAGCCTTTACAAGCTATTCCCAGATTGATCGTTTCTCAGCCAGATTTAATTCTTTTAGACGTAGCGATGCCAATTGTAAACGGTTACGAGCTTTGTTCTCAATTAAAAAGAGTTAAAAAATTAGAAAATACGCCGATTATAATGTTGACCGGTCAAACTGGAATTACCGATCGCGTCAGAGCAAAAATCTGCGGTGCGGCGGCATTTCTTTCCAAACCAATCGAACTTCTAGAAATCCGTAAAGCGATCGAGAAATTTGTCGGCGATAAGATTACAGCAAACTGCAATAGCATTAAGGTCAATTCTTCTCAATTAATGACCTCAAAAACTGCTTGCTAAATAAAATTAATTGTTATATTTTCACAATCCGATATTGTTAATGCTCGACAAAAAAATACCGTTAAAAAATCAAATTTAACGGTAAAACTATTAAATTTCATCCCAACCAGTTACACCAGAAGACATCACATAGCTAGTTACTTGCGCTTCAAAGAAATTAGCTTTGGTATGCGCTCCTTTTTTAGTGTCAGAAAAACGCTCTAAATGAGAGTAAGGACTCTTTTTATATTTATTATCTAAATAAAGTGGGTTCAATCCGATCGCCCGCAATCTAATATTCGCTAGATATTTAGTATAGTGAGAAGTCGATGCTTCAGTAATACCTAAAATATTGTTGCCAACAATGTGATTCGTCCAACGACATTCTTGTTTGACCGCACTGTCAGTCATCTCATAAATTAGCTCTTCAGAATGGGGAAAAACTTTCATCGCTTCGACAATCAATTTTTGATATAGTCTGACGTGAGAAAGTTCGTCTCGATTGATCATTTTAAATATATCTGCCGAACCTGGCATTAACATTCTCGAAGCGAGATTGTAAAAGTAAATAAAGCCATTGTAAAAGTAAAGTCCTTCTAATAAATAATCCGCTAACAAAGCAATAAAATAGTTTTCTGGGTTCGGATTATCGACGTAGTTTTGATAAAATTTAGCAATGAATTTACAACGATCGGCCAGAATGCGATCGCTGCGCCAAAATTCATACACCGCGCTGCGGCGATCGCTCGGTATGACCGTCTCGATAATATATTGATAGCTTTGGTTGTGCATTGCTTCTTGAGAAATTTGTTCGGCCATGCACAAACTAACTTCCGGTGCGGTAACGCTGCTTTTAAGATGGGGAATATTGCAAGTTTGTACCGAATCGAGAAAGGTAAGATAGGAAAGAATCCCATCGTAAGCTCTCCGTTCGTAGGGAGTCAAATTCCAATAATCGGTCACATCTTGAGTCAAGTCTAATTTTTGTGGAATCCAAAAATTTTCTCGCATTTGTTGGTACAGCAAGACAGCCCAAGAATAGCGTACGTCGTTTAACTGCATTAAATTAGTGGTGTTACCGAACCAAATCGATCTATTTTGGATCGCGTCGTCTCCTCCTGGGTTAAAGATCGGATTGACGGGCATTTTTTGCTCGATTGCTCTCATTTGTTTCTATATTTTTCCTTGACAATTAATTAGTACAAGCACTGCAAGAGTTATCTATTTCTTGAAAACTATCCCGTTGTACGGTGCGAACGTAGTAAACTGCTTTACAACCTTCTTCCCAAGCCATTAATAAAGTTTCAAAGATGTCTTTAGCACTGAGACATCGATCTGGATCTTCGGGAAAGTAAACCCCTTGGTTGAGGTTAAATAATAATTCCATCGAAATCCCCGTATCGACCCATTTTTGCATTGTCGCTACTGCTCGAACCACTTTATTTTGATCGAGGGTTTTGTTTTCTTGATAGAACCAAAAACGATTTTTAATGTAGGGTGGTGCGATCGGTACCGTACCTTTAGCCCACTTATCGTAAAAGAAACGACTGTAAACTGGAAGTACGCTAGCACTAACTCCTTGGACTAGAGAAGAAGAAGTATTGGGGGCGATCGCCGTAATGTGGGAGTTGCGGATGCCAAATTTTTGAATATTTGCCGATAGTTCCAGCCAACGCTGTGGATCCCTAGCATTTTCTAAAAACCATTCTACAGGTTTAGCACCGATTAATTTTCCTTGACTCCATTCGCTACCGGGAAAAGCAGCGTAAGCACCTCTTTCCTTGGCTAATTCCATCGACGCATTAGTACACCAGTAACCAATTTCCTCAAATAAGTTGCTAATTTCTGGCAAATTCTCAAAAGTAAGTTTGCGATCGGCTAGCCAGTCAGCCAAACCCATGCATCCTACGCCGATCGTACGGTAGCGATCGTTGTGTGTTTTAGCTTCTGCAAAAGGTGGTTCGGTCAATTCGATTGTATTATCTAAAATTCTGACGGCAATTTTACATATTGCGGCGATTTCTTCGTCTGCAATGTTGGGCAGATTGAGGGAGTTAAGATTGCAACTGTGGGCTAATTCTCCGGCTTTGACATTAGAAAAACTTTCTTGACAAAGATTGCCCCCAGGAATGTAGCCATCATGTTTGTTGGGATTGGCTTTGTTTACCGTATCTTTAAACCAGAGATAAGGCATTCCCGTCTCTAAGAGACTTCGCATGATATTTTTAAATAATTCTCGAGCGCAAACTTGTTTGTAAAGAGTAATTTCTCGTCCCACTTTACTTTCAATAATTTGATACTTATGCTCGAATTCTGCGCCCCAAAGTCCGGCTAAATCGATGCCTAATTTTATTTTTACTTCGTAAGGATCGATTAGAGTCCAAGTTTCTTTATTCACCACCCGACGCATAAATTCGTCGGTAATGACTAATTGGGGAAAAATATCGTAAGCTTTGCGTCGCCGATCGCCGTTTTCGGTTTGCATTTCTAGAAATTCCGGCACGTCAAAATGCCAAATATCCAAACTAACAGTGACCGCGCCAGCCCTTCTTCCTCCTTGATTGACGGCGATCGCCGTATCGTTGAGAATTTTAATCCAAGGTATTACTCCACCCGAAGCATTTGACTTGCCCATTACCGTGCTTCCGGTAGCGCGAATTTGACTTACGTTTACGCCAACACCGCCACCATTTTTGGAGATTCTCGCCGTATTGGTTATTTCTGCGAAAATACTTTCTAAATTGTCGTCGATCGCGGTGATAAAACAGGAAGTCAAAGATCCTTTAGGGCTTCTCAGATTGGCTAAGATTGGGGTTGCTAAGGATATTTTTCGCTTGGAAATTGCCTCGTAGAATTGTTTGGCTAACTCGATCCGATTTTCAGGTGCTTCAACCGAAGCCAACAATAAAGCGCAAGTTAAAAAGGCTTCTTGGGGTAATTCGTCCTTTAAAAGATATCGAGAAGTTAATAAGACGGCTCCAGCATAGTCGTATTCTAAATCCCAATCGGGATCGATCCAAGTTCCTGCCTCTTGCAACTCACTTGGAGAGTAAGTCAAAATACGGCGATCGTAGCGATCGGATTCTACTTGTAACTTTACAGTTTGTTCGTAATCGCCGTAAGTATAGCCCCGACTGACTTTAGTGTCTTTCCATAAACTCCAGACGTGCAGCCTTCCGGCGACATATCGCCAATCTGGTTCTTCAGGGCTGCACATTTCTAGAGCGCAATTTATTAAATTTTCTTGAATTTCTCTAGTCGTAATTCCATCGCGCAATCTAGTTTTTAAACCAGCTTCTAGAGCAATCGAATTAACCTCCAATCCCGCAGTCGCCCAATCGACCACGCGCCTTATTTTAACAACATCGAGAGGCTTTCTCGAACCATCTCTACCGACGGCATGAATGTTGTTATTTTGTTTTGAATTCGTTTTGATGGTCGAAAGGGTCTGTTGCATTTTTAAAGACAAAAAAAATTGCCCGGGCCGCGAGGTTTTACTACGATCCCCTACCACGCTATCTATAGTGGTTTATCCGCGTATCCCAGCTTTAACTACTCTATATATATTAATCTACTAATTGCTAATTGTCTCGATCTCTTTCCAATCAATTAAAAATTACACGAATTTAAAATCTTATCATGTTTGATAGCATTCAACCAAATATTTAAATCTATAATTTAATTTAAAATGGCTGACAAGTCTGCTGAGTTAATCCCAAATTGCCATTTTATTTCAAGGTATAATTAAGGATTTTGCCAAAAATCCGTAACTTGATATCCTAGATCGGCCAACATCGTCCGCAATAGGGGCAAACTCAAACCAATCACATTAGTATGACAGCCATCTATCTTTTCAACGAACAAACCACCTTGCCCTTCTAAAGCAAAACTACCGGCACATTTAAGGGGTTCGGAGGTTGCCACGTAAGCAGCTATTTCGCGATCGCTGATATTAGCAAAATATACCTTAGTAATGCCGCAACGTAAAACCTCTTGATTTGCGCCGGAATCGATTAAAGCGTGGCCGGTGTATAAAAGTCCTTCTCGGCCTCGCATTTCTTGCCAACGGGCGATCGCTGTTGCAGGAGAGTTGGGTTTACCGTATATTCGATCTTCAATTGCCAAAACAGAATCGCAACCTAAGATTAAGGCTTTACTATATTGACTGCTTACAGTAGTAGCTTTTCTTAATGCGAGAGTTTGAACTAAGATTTTCGGATCGGTCGATTTGACCCGAGACTCGTCAAAATTACTCGGACAGATAATTGGTTCGATTCCAGCCATCCGCAGTAATTTACGACGTGCAACAGAAGCAGAAGCTAAGACAAAATCAGGAGGACTCATTGAATCAAAGAGGTTACAGATACACTAGATCTATCTACCGAAAAATATCTACTCTCAAAAGAGCAGACAAACATCTTAGTACACGGTAAAAGAATTAACCACGACTTCAAATAAGTTTTTAACTTTCTTGTAGCGTCGATCGCGGGTAGAAATATCAAAAGTATATAGTTTGCCATCGTCAACTACCACACTAGCAAGATCGTGTCTGATTCGATTTCCTGGCAATTCGACCACGTACTCCAATAAATAATAATTCTTATCCTCGTATTCCCGTTTTCCTGCTGCGATCAATTCTGCTTTGCGATCTAAATTAGCCGCATTATTAATCCTTTTCATAAAACGATAACCAACTTCAGTCGGATCGCCCAAAGATTCTAAAGTTTCCTCAGCAGAGACGTTGCTGATAATTACGGTTAAATTTTCGCTTTCTTCAATTAAATCTCGATAAACAGTATCGACTCCCTCAGATGCTCCTTTGACATCTACAGCAATCCAACCGTTAGGGTATAAAAATTCATAACCTCGAGCGGTATTGACGTATTTTTGCAGCCCGCTCGCACCGCTAGAGCAACCGTGCAAAATTAAACTGAAAATAATTAAAATGGTTGCTAATAAAGATCTGTACATTTTTCCTCGATTGACATATTCTCGATTAGTTGTTAAGGGAAATCTGAAGTTATTCAGCAGATATTAACAACTTACCAAGATCGAGGAATGTTTTAAAAATTTTTCTTTATATTAAGTGCATCCCCACAAAAGATGCACTAAGGTTAATGTTATTCAATTTTCTAGCAATAACTAGGATACGATCGCCGCTACAGCAATTAAACCGCCGATTAAAGCAATTCCTAGACCGCCTACAATAATATAATTGCGCTTTTGAGTTGTTGTCGTCTCAGCTACGTACATTCTTGGCTCTTTAGCGTAGTTATTTAGTCTTCCACCTTCTTCTACTGTATAAGGCATATTTTTAAACCTCTTAATTGTGATTGAATCTCGCTCGATTATATTGATTTTTATTCAGTTAGGACAATAAATATTTACAAAAGTAAAAAATGTTAACAATTGCGCGATCTTTTTTAATAATCATGCCTAAATCGATTGTTAACTTTTCAGGAAACATTTTTACTGATAAAACGTCAATTTAAGGTAAACTTTTCCATGTTCGAGTCATCATGTAACCCGATCGAAAGCAATCGAAAATCTTATCCTCAAGGTTAAATGCGATCGCCCTAATTAAGAAAAGTAAACTTTCTTAAATATTGATATCTTCTAGAGAATAATTTTATTTGAATAGATTTTTTGAGATTGGCAGAGGAAAATGAAAGAAATTTTGTACTTAGAAATACCGACACCAGACACTAATGAAGTTCTTGAATGGTTGCAGCAAAAATGGCAACCTAACAAAGGCAAAAAGATCGTTACCCCTCGAGGGATTCGCATTCAATTTTCTGAAAATATTGAAGCTAGCGAGCTTTCAATCTTTATTTGGTCGTTGCAGCGTACGACTTATTTAAAAGTATTTCAATGGGGAAAAAGAGCGATCGCCAATTGGAGCAAAATCAAACAACAATTAATCGCAGAAATCAGAGCAAGATTTCCCACACAATATCCGACTTTGCCAAAGATAGATCTCAAAGAGCAATCTATTTTTACAGCCTTAGCACCTTATTATCCCAAGACAGTTCATTTTTTTCAAAAAATGGAACGAGGAGAATACGATCTCAATCGAGTTTATTGGTGGGAAAAGAAATGGCGAGATAATGTTAAACAACCAGAACAACCCAAACAAGTAATTTTTAAAACCCCCGCTACAAAAACAGCTCGACCGACTTACGATCTAATTTATATTGGTGGGGCTTTAGGTGCGATCCACGCCGCAGCAATGGCACTCAAAGGCTATAAAGTTTTAGTAGTTGAAAGATTAAAATTTGGCAGAATGAATCGAGAATGGAATATTTCTCGCGCTGAATTTCAAACTTTAATCGATTTGAATTTATTTACAAAGGAAGAATTTGAATATACGATCGCCAAAGAATATTTAGACGGCTTTAATAAATTTTTCGATAGCAACAATCCTGCCGGTTTAAAAGCAAAAATTTTACATACGCCAAAAGTATTAAATATTGCTTTAGATTCTGACAAACTCCTCA
>JASJCW010000202.1 GCA_030065265.1 Prochloraceae cyanobacterium | reverse complement strand
TAGTCAGTCAAGAAATTTAAGCAATCGGTAAAGGTTGTTAAAAATCTTGCCCGGAAAAGTATGCGAATTCCAGCTACTTGCTAGTATTTGTTTACTATTCCGGGCATTGTTATGTCATTGATAGGTCAGAGGTCAGAGGGGCTACGCCCCAGGTCAGAGGTCAGAGGTAAACTAATTTAATATTGATTCTTCTAATTTTTTAATTTAACGAAACTATTTATAAACTTAAAAATACTTCTGACCCCTGACCCCTGACCCCTGACCCCATTTAATAGACCTCTTGCAAAAGTATCGAATGCGATATAATAAGCAAAAATACTTAAAAACTATCGATGAGATACGAAAAGGCTAAAAATCTTGCTCCAAAAGAGTTTAAGCGATTATGTGGAGTGTATCCTGAAACCTTTGCCAAAATGCTCGAAATAGTTAAAAAACATCAAGAAAACAAAAAAGTTTCTGGGAGACCTAGCAAATTATCTCTGGAAAATCAAATATTAATAACCCTGGAATATTTAAGAGAATATAGAACATACTTTCATATTGGAAAAACTTGGGGAATCTATGAATCAACAGCTTTTCGTATTGTCCAAAAAATTGAAAATATTCTTATTAAATCAGGGATTTTTAAGTTGCCAGGAAAAAAGAAATTAATTGATAGCGAGCAACAATTAAAAACGATTGTTATAGATGTAACAGAATCTCCGATTGAACGTCCAAAAAAAAGCAGAAAAAGTTCTACTCAGGCAAGAAGAAAAATCACACATTAAAGTCTCAAGTTATTGTATCACAAGAAACAGGAGAAATTCTTTGTACCGAATTTGCTCGGGGAAAAAAGCATGATTTTAAAATTTTTAAGGAAAGCAAATTTGCTTTAAGAGCGGATATAAAATGTTTAGGAGATAAAGGATATCAAGGAATAAAAAAGTATCATAATAATAGTTTTACACCTAAGAAAAAAACTAGAAATTCTAAGCTAACAATCAAAGATAAGCGAAAAAATAGAGAATTAGCTCGTTTAAGAATCATCTGTGAACATATTAATAGAAAACTAAAAATATTCAGAATTTTATCAGAAAAATATCGTAACCGTCGCAAGAGATTTGGATTAAGATTTAACTTGATAGCTGGAATATACAATTACGAACTGATCGCAGCGCACCGGCTACGCCGGATCTCGCTCCGCGAGATCAATCCTCAAAACTGACTTTTGCAAGAAGTCTATTCTCTAGCAGCAACTTTTTACCCAGGTTTTTTGTTAAGTCAAGGTTTGCAACCGGAAGTTTATTATGAAGCTGCGGTAGTAATTATTACCTTAATTCTACTAGGGCGACTGCTGGAAAATCGTGCCAGAGGTCAAACAACTGAAGCTATTCGGAAACTAATCGGACTGCAAGCTAAGACAGCGCGGGTAATTCGCAACGAAGAAGAGATCGATCTGCCGATCGCCGAAGTAAAAGTTGGTGACATTATTCTAGTCCGTCCGGGGGAAAAAATTCCCGTAGATGGAGAGATAATTAGTGGTTCTTCTACAATAGACGAATCTATGGTCACAGGCGAACCTATTCCCGTTCAGAAACGAGCCAAAGATGAAGTAATTGGCGCGACAATTAACAAAACTGGCAGTTTTAAATTTAAAGCCAACCGCGTCGGTAAAGATACGATGCTGGCGCAGATAGTAAAATTAGTCCGAGACGCTCAAGCAAGTAAAGCCCCAATTCAGAAAATAGCCGATCGCGTCACGGGATGGTTCGTACCTGTAGTAATTGCGATCGCAATTTTGACTTTTATTATTTGGTTCAATCTTACGGGCAACATTATCCTAGCTACGATAACTACTGTCGGCGTATTAATTATTGCCTGTCCCTGCGCTCTAGGTTTAGCTACTCCCACTTCAATTATGGTAGGTACGGGGAAAGGAGCGGAAAACGGTATTTTAATTAAGGGTGCTGACAGTTTGGAATTAGCCCATAAAATTCAAACTATCGTTCTCGATAAAACCGGAACTATCACTCAAGGGAAACCCAGCGTTACTAACTATATTACTGTTCCTGGAACTGACAGCGATCGAGAAATTGAATTATTAAATTTAGTCGCAGCAGTAGAAAGTAATTCCGAACATCCTTTAGCCGAAGCAATTGTTAACTACGCTAAAGATCGGGGAGTTTCCAAGCCTTTTGCTGAAGTACGAGACTTTGAAGCAGTTGCAGGTATGGGTGTAAAAGGTATTGTTGGAGATCGCACGATCCATATTGGCACTCAAAGATGGATGGATAGTAATGGTATCGATACTAAAATATTCGACTCCGAGCGTCAAAAATGGGAAAAAGAAGCTAAAACTACCTCGGCGATCGCTGTTGATGGCAAAATTGCCGGATTAATCGGAATTGCCGATCCGATAAAACTCTCTTCACCCGAGGCTATTAGGGCTTTACGACGCATGAAAATCGAGGTAGTTATGTTAACCGGAGATAACCAACAAACAGCCGATGCGATCGCCCGCGAAGTCGGGATAAGTATGGTTTTTGCTGAAGTTAGACCGGAACAAAAAGCAGCCAAAATTAAGGAATTACAAGCAAGAAGAAAAATAGTTGCGATGGTTGGGGATGGGATTAACGACGCACCAGCACTAGCGCAAGCAGACGTAGGAATTGCGATCGGGACTGGGACTGATGTTGCGATCGCAGCTAGTGATATCACTTTAATTTCGGGCGATTTACGCAGTATTGTCACCGCGATTAAATTGAGCAAAGCAACTATGAAAAATATTCGTCAAAATCTATTTTTTGCTTTTGTTTATAACACTGCTGGAATTCCGATTGCTGCTGGCATTCTTTATCCTCTTTTTGGCTGGTTGCTCAATCCGATGATTGCCGGGGCTGCGATGGCATTTAGTTCTGTTTCTGTGGTGACAAATGCGCTGCGTTTGCGTAATTTTAAATCGCAGATTAACTAATTTTGAACGAGTAGAGATTATTTTTCATCGGATTAATACTACTAACTGAAAATAGGGAATTGCTTTTGATTTATTGGGGTTATTAAACCCATTAATTTACTACTTCGATCGAGAGGCTTAATTATGTTGAAAAATAAACAAATGTGGAGCGGAATTATTACTATTGTATTGCTGCTCGGAGGAAATAATATTGCGATGGCCGAGAAAGTTGAAAAATCCTCAGAATCGGTAAATCAATTTCGGCGCATCGAACAACCAAAAGCGGTAAAAATCGGCGTAACTTTAGGAGGTTTAGCTTTAATTGGTGCAGAATTGTGGTGGTTTTTATTCAGTAAAACTAAAGCCCAAAAAGCGAAAAGCAGTAGGGGCATTCAAGAAGTAAATATTACTGTCGATGGCGGGTATATTCCAGAGCGAATTGTCGTAAAAGCTGGCGAACCCGTGCGGCTGAATTTCTTTCGTAAAGATCCTAGTAATTGTTTAGAAAAAGTATTGTTGCCAGATTTTCATAAAGCTGCCGATCTATCTTTGAACGAGACGACAGCAGTTGAATTTACTCCTGAAAAAACAGGTAATTATACTTTCAATTGTGGCATGAATATGTTTAGAGGAGTTATAGAAGTTCGCGAAGAAATTGAAAAAGATGTTGTAGAAGTAAAAGAAAGAGTTGGCAGTACAACAAGCAGTTAAATAGATTCTTCTTAGCTGAAAATGGTTTTGTGAGTAGTTGTTGTTTTTTCTAAGTTAACTATTTAGCTCGTTAAAAAAGCAATACCCTGACGAGTGAAGAACATAAAAAAATGCTAATTTTGGTCACATTCATGTGAGATTTACCCTTGACAATGTAAGTAATTATCTAGTTTTTCTTTGAAAGAGACGATTGACAATTTTACCTATTAACAACAGTCTTGAAAGTTTCCAAAAAATATGTTGTCTAAAATTTTGAGTATAACCGATCTTCTAGATAGTCAAAATATCGAATACAGAATGACTATTCGTTCATTGGCATCTAGAACAAGAGACATTGAAAACCTTCAAGAATGGGACTTAGAAAATGAGTTATTTTCGCCTTATTTTATTAAAATAAATGGCGAAAGGATTGTGATAACGTTAGTACTGAATACTCGCACGCTCTGTTTTAATTCCGCGCAAAAAAAATTTGGTACGAGTGAAATTGTCTATGCGACCTCAGAAGAAGTAAATAATATTTTTCCAGGTTTGGAAAAAGTTAATCCTCTAGATGTTAACAATTCGATCGATATATTTTGTGCGGAAGAATTAGAACGATATGAATGGGTAAGTTTTTATGCAGGCGATTCTAGATATATTATTCGCATGAAATACAGCGATTTAAAAAAAATAATCCAACCTCAGAAACAATTTTTATTAACTACAACAGAGCGATACCGTATGCGAGTTAGGTATGTTGCTCCTGAAAACCTGAGAGAAAATTTACAAAACTATCCCCGATGTTTTTTAGGAGTAAGTTTACAAACTACTAATAGTTCGACAGCAAAAATAATGAGTCAAGTTGAGTGGATCTCGAGAAGATTTAAACATTGTGCGATTTTTATCGCAGATGGAATACATCGGTTAACCTTACAAATTAAAGAAAAATTAAGCGAAGAGCGAGCTTTAAATAAAGCTTTGCGTTTGGGGAGAGAATCGATCGAATATAATAGTTTTCTGCTCGATCGCTATCGGAAACTATGTAATTTTGAATTTGTTTTAGCCTCAGAGATTCAAAAGTCTTCTAATTATGCTAAATATTATCAACAATTAAACAATCTGTACGAGAAAAATGACAAATTCAGTTATTCTGTTAATTGTTTTGCTCGTAATTTTTTGTGTCGAGGAGAATCTATTGAAGATCGCGAAAGACAAGACGATTGTTTTTCGATGTCTCGTCAATATCTTTTAGAAGAAATGGCAATTTTTACTTGTTTGGCAGAACAGAATTTTCCAACCTTTATTTATCCGGGAGATTTAGGTATTTTTAAAGAAATTGCCGACGGAGTTCATAGCGATATCCCGGATGCTTTAGCAAAACTCAACTTTATTTCTTTAAAACCAATACTGCGTAAGTAAAATATTATGCACAAAGATCGACTAGAACAATGGCAACATTCACATGATTTTTCAATATCTCGCGATCGTGCCGAGAAAAATACTACGATAGTAATGTGGCTAACAGCCGCAACTATGGTAGCAGAGATTGTAGCTGGTAGTTTCTTCGGTTCAATGGCTTTGCTGGCTGATGGTTGGCACATGGCAACCCATGTCGCAGCATTTGGCATTGCGGTTTTTGCTTATCGATATGCCCGTCGCCATGCTAACAATCCTAAATACACCTTTGGCACGGGAAAAGTTAACGTGCTTGGGGGTTATACCAGTGCCGTAGCTTTAGCGGTGACAGCTTTAACTATTGCGATCGAATCCATAACTCGGTTTTTTGAACCTCAAGAGATTTTTTACAATGAGGCGATCGCCGTTGCTATTTTAGGTTTAGTAGTAAATTTAGTAAGTGCTTGGTTGTTGCAAGATCGTCACGATGATCGTTCACACCACCATCACCATCACCATCACCATCACCATCAAGATCGCAATCTTAGATCTGCATATATTCACGTTCTTACCGATGCTTTAACTTCTATTTTGGCGATCGTTGCTTTATTTGCGGGTAAGTTTTTAGGTTGGATTTGGCTGGATGCTTTGATAGGGTTAGTAGGTGCAGCAGTTATATCTAAATGGTCTTACGATTTAGTTCGAGATACTGGTGTAATTTTGCTAGATGGAGCGATCGACAAGCAAACTAAGTTAGATATTATTAATGCTATTGAAGCAGATGCAGATAATCGCATTAGTGACTTGCACGTGTGGTATTTAAATAATGGACGCTTGGCTGCAACCATTGCCTTAGTTACCCATTATCCGCGATCGCCCGAACATTACAAAAGCCTGCTCAATGGTATTAGTTCTCTGGCTCATGTCTTGGTTGAAGTTAATCCCTGTCATGGCGAACCTTGTATCGAAAAAACGTACTAGCGGTATTTTCGCCGAGTAACAAGCAGCACTTGGCTTCTGCTTGTAGGTCAAGTTCGCTGGAGTTTTTCGTTGCTTCAGTGGCAATACTACTCGGGATTTGCAAAAATAGATTGGTGAAAGTGGCATGGGGGCAGGGAGACCGGAGCAGGGAGATTAAGTTTAAGATCGATTCCTCCTATTATCGTTTGAGGCATTCAATTATCTATTAATTCTCACAGCGATTGCGCTTCCTGCTCCTCTGCAAACCTAGCAGGATAAATCAAAATTCTTAACCGAGCAGTATTGGCTTCAGTGGCATATCTTTTTCTAGGATTGTTAATAAACTATCGTTCGCAATCTTTTCAAGTTTTAAGCAAGCAGCTCGAGAATACCCATCATCCCTAAATCTTCGTGGTCGAGAATGTGACAATGATAAACGGTTTTACCTATAAAATCTTCAAACCGAATGCGAATACGAACAGTTTCCCCTCTGGGAACTAATACCGTATCTCGCCAAGCTGGTATCGATTCAGGTCGATCGTTACGGCTGATAACTTGAAAAGAATTGACGTGAAGGTGAAAAGGATGATCCATTACTCCGGTATTGATTAATTCCCAATCCTCTACCGTATTTAGTCGTACTTGGGTATCAATGCGACGATCTCCGTTATAAGGTTTGCCATTAATCAAAAATGCCATGCCAACAGCCGGACTCATGCCGTGATTGAGTTCAAAACGTCTCACTCGCACTGGTTCTGGTAATTTAGATATAGAAGCTATTTTATTGGGGAGAGCGCGCTCGTCTTCGGCGAGATCCGGCGTGCGCCGGGTCGATTTAACAGCAGATTCGTAGTTAAGGGTTGCTAAAGTTGTAGTTGTATCGCGATCGTTTCCGTGCATCATCCCTCTACCGCCCATCATACCCATACTGCCGCGATCGTAGGGTAAATTGAGCAAGCGATATTGACCGGGTTCGCGGGAGGTGCTTCGCACCGCAGCCTTTGGCTGTTCGCCTTTTACTAAAACATCAGCTCGTTGTCCTGGTGTAAGTAGCAACTCACTAACTTCGATTGGTTCTCTCAAGAAATGTCCGTCAGTAGCAATCTGATAAAAAGGATGATTTTCTAAAGAAAGCCGATAAAAACGCGAAGGAGAAGCGTTAAGAATTCGCAAACGCAACAATCCGTTAGCAGGAAAAGAAAAACTAGGATTCATTTGCCCGTTTACTGCGATCTCCTCTCCTTCTCGCCCCATCATCAAAGACATATGTCGCGAACCCATTCGTCTACCATCGCGATCTAAAGCAAAATCTTGCAGTACCAAAAACTCTTCTTGAGCCGCTTTGATTTCGGGAATTTCGTCCAAATCGCCCCGCACGATAAATAAACCCGCTAACCCTCCAAATAACTGCTCTGCCACTAAACCGTGCAGGTGGGGATGATACCAAAATGTTCCAGGAGGATGGTTTTGGGGAATATCGAATTCATAAGTAAACTTTTCCCCTGGATTAATATGCAGAAAAATATTATCCGCTTTTCCTGTCGGTGGAATGTGCAATCCATGATAGTGAAGGTTAGTAGGTTGAGAGAGTTTATTAGTAAAATGAATGCGAACTCGATCGCCTGGTTTGGCTTCTAAACGGGGTGCGGGAATTTGTCCGTTATAAGTTAATAGATTCGCCCTTTTTCCGCCTAAATTAACAAGACTTTCTGATGCTTCTAAGTCTAGTTCTAATAAACCTGTGCTGCTTTGATGAAGTTGAGATAAATCTAGTGCTGAATTCGATCGAACTTGACTGTAACTAGCCTCTTTTTGCCTACAACTAGCAAGAATAGCAGTTCCAGCACCAGCAGCACTTAAGGCAAGAAATTGGCGACGATTAATTTTAGCCATGATTCAGATTGTTTGTATTAATAAGATTGATATTCTTTAAATACTTTGACTTCTCCTTTCTCGTTAAATGCGAATACTTGAAATGGTTGTTTGAGATCTCCTGCTTCCATACCTGGCGTTCCTAAAGGCATTCCCGGTACGGCTAAACCAACTAATTCGGGTTTTTCTGTCAGAAAACGTTTGATGTCATCGGCAGGAATATGACCTTCGATTACGTAACCATCAATGATAGTTGTATGACAAGCTGCTAGTTGTGGGGGTATATTATATTTCTGCTTGAGTGCTGCCATTTCCTCGGTTTTGATATCTTCGACTTTAAAACCGTGTTTTTCGGCGTGTTCGATCCAGACTCCACAGCAGCCACAGCTTGGACTGCGATATACGGTCATTTCTTTTGTTCCCGAGTAGGACGCTTCTGTTGCTTTGTCCCAAACGCTAACGGCTGTATTAGTTTGCTTAGCGATCTCATTTTGTTTACTGATAGTTTGGTTTTCACCTCGAATTAAACTTAAGTAAATTGTTGCTGCTCCGGCAGCAGAGATCGCGATCGCAGTAAAAATTATTTTAGGAAAGACTTTTGACATTATCGATTCAATTTATAACTCATTAGACTTCTATTTTAAACTCTCTAGTCGGGTGTAGAGTCAAGAGCAATAAGGTTCGGAAAAAGCGATCGCTCGAGAATGCCGATCGTACCTAAATCTTCGTGGTCAAGGATGTGGCAGTGATAGACAGTTTTTCCGGCTTACTTTTCATAGCGTTGAGGATATTGGCTCGAAGAAAAACAGTGGCCCAATTCTCATTTATAGCAACTGAACTATAGATTAGGACACTAATTGTAAAAGCAGGGAATAGTTAGTAGGTAGTAGGTAACAGATAAAATTGTCATAACCTTTACTTCGACTGCTATATTT
>JASJCW010000011.1 GCA_030065265.1 Prochloraceae cyanobacterium | reverse complement strand
TAATTCTACTCGCGGATCGGCAAAAGCATTTTGATGCATTTCTGGCAGATGTTTGCGACAGGAATCTACTACTTCCCCATCGATATCGACCATCATGACCTTTTCGATACTCTTCCAGCGCAATACTTCCCGGATCGTTGCCCCTTCGCCACCACCTAAGACTAAAACATTTTGCGGTTTTTGGTAGGCGATCGCTGCTGGGTGAACTAATGCTTCGTGATAGATAAATTCATCTCCAGTGCAAGATTGCCATTTACCGTCGAGGACTAATGCTTTGCCATAAGCCCCAGTTTCGACGATATACATTTCTTGATAGGCTGTTTTTTTATAGTCTAATATTTTAGTCACTCCGTGAGCGTAGATGTCCCAAGGAGTGATATATTCGTTTATCCACAGATCTGCTTTGACTTCGCTTCCTGCCATTATTTAATCCTAAATTAGCCAAATATTTGTTTATTTTTAAAACTCAGTTTGGAAGTAAATTATAAACCGAAAATACTCTAAATTTTCAACTCGAAAGAGAAATGCGATCGCCCCCGGAATAGAGATTAAATTTTCGTCCCCGCAAAAAACCGATTAAAGTAATGCCAAATGCTTCAGCTAGAGATACGGCTAAACTGCTAGGAGCGGAAACGGAGCAAAGTATGGGTATTTTAGCGACGACGCATTTTTGGACGATTTCAAAACTAGAACGGCCGCTCACCAACATGATGCGATCGCTCAAAGGTAAATCTCCCCCTAGTAAAGCAGAACCGATTAACTTATCTACCGCATTGTGTCGCCCGACATCTTCTCGTAACTTTAACAGTTCTCCCGACAAGTCGAACAATCCTGCAGCGTGCAAGCCTCCGGTAGCCGTAAATATACCTTGAGCCGATCGCAACTTGTCGGGCAAACTGTAGATAACTTCTGCTTTTACTTGCTTTTCTAAAGAAATTGTCGCACAACCCCTAATTTTTAAAGCCTCAATATTAGCTTTACCGCAAACTCCACAGGCACTAGTCATAAAAAAATGACGTTCTAGGGCAGGTAAATTGAGATCCAATCCCGGTTTTAATTTAACGTTAACGATGTTATAGCGTTGTGGTTCTTTTACCGAGCGATCGACGCAATAACCGATCTGTTCGATATCTTCTCCCTTGCTGACAACTCCTTCACTGTAGAGAAAACCAGCAGCGAGATCGAAATCTGCCCCTGGAGTTCGCATTGTGATTGCTAAAGTTCGTTGCGGATCGACCAGACGCATTTCTAAAGGCTCTTCTGTAGCTAAATAATCCGATCGCCATTTTTGTTGGTTGTTTGCTACGACGGATATTTTGGCTTGAATTTTACTTTTGCGAGGCTGATTCATACTTTGTGCAAACTGACTAAGGCATTATAATCGGGAACGCCTTCGAGCGATCGCTTGGTTTTATCCAAAAGAACGTTGCCTTCGGGCCAGTGTATTTGTAAATTACCGGGTTTGATCGGTGATATGTAGACCCTGCCTCGATACTGACCCGAATCGTTTTTTAATATTACTTCATCCCCATCTTTTAAAGCTAATTTTTCGGCATCAACCGAACCGATCAAAACCGCTTCCCGCATTGCTCCAGTAATCGAATCTTTCTTTTCTTGAACGATACTGTTGAACTGCTTGCCTCGACGGGTTGCCACTAAAAAATAGCCTTCGGGAATATCTTTTTGCAACGGCGATAAAGGGGCAAAACGAGCTTTACCATCTCCAGTAGCAAAATTCCAACCAAAACAGAGATGTTTGCCCCCATATTGAAACTGGTCGCCAGCCTCTTTTAAATGTTGAATTCCGGCATAGCTGGGGACGACTTTAGCAATTTCTTGGCGTATTGCTTCGGTATTGGCAAATTTTAAGCGATCGGCGATTTCTGGACGGACTCGCCTTGCCAAGTCCAAAAACACTTCCCATTCCGATCGCGCCTGGCCGATCCTTCTTCCGGGTATTTCTGGACTAAAAATCACCCTTCTTTCGGTAGAAGTTTCCGTGACTCCTCCGGGTATTTCGTAGCGAGTAGTTGCTGGCAGCAAGATCACTGTTTCTTTTGCTTCTAAGAGCATTTGCTGGCTGCAAACAATATCCATATGTACCCGCAGGGGAATGTTTAATAAAGCCGATTTAACGTAATCTGGATCTGGAAGCACGTCGAGAAAATTTCCCCCCACCGAAACCAAAACATCCAAATTATTATTGGCAGCCGCGTCGATTGTTTCCGGGGCAATTAATCCTTTAGTGCTGGGTACTTCAAACCCCCACATTTTACTCAGTTCTGCCCCATTGTCTGGAGTTATTTTTTTACCTCCGGGAAATACTGTCGCATAACAGCCCATTTCCGCCCCACCCTGAACGCCAGAATGTCCCCGAATTGGCATTAAACCGCAGCCTTCTCGTCCGACAAAACCCTTAGTTAAGGCTAAATTAATAATTGCTTTGACGTTATCTTCGCCGCATTCGTGTTGGGTAATCCCCATACTCCAAACAAACACCGCTTTATCCGCTTCTTTTATCATTTTGGCAAAAGCATACATTTCTTCGCGAGTCGCGCCGGAAATTGCCTCTAACTCTTCCCAAGACTGAGATTCTACAGCAGATTTTAAAGCATCAAAATTACTCGAATAATTGTCAATAAAATATTGGTCGTGCCATTTTTCCTTGATGATATGTTTTATCGTACCGTTAATAAACGCCATATCTCCGCCGACGTTAACCAAGAAAAAATCTTCAGCAAACTTGGTGCCGAATAAAGCACTTTCAGGTAGAGAAGGTACCCAATAACGCTCCATTCCCGGCTCTCGATAAGTATTGATAACTACGATGCGAGTTCCTGCTTTTTTTGCCCAATGGAGGTATTTAACGCTAACCGGTTGGTTGTTGGCAACGTTAGAACCGATAAAAACTAATAAATCGGTGCCGATCCAATCTTGATAAGAGCAAGTAGTCGCCGCCGCACCGATGGTCGTTTTCAGGGCGTTAGTGCTGGGAGAGTGGCAGATTCTCGCCGCATTATCGACGTTATTAGTCCCCATCGCCCGAGCTGCTTTTTGAATTGCATAATAGGTTTCGTTCACAGTGCCGCGACTGGTGACGTAATAAGCCGTGCGATCGCTTTGGGTGTTGCGGATGCGATCGGCAATTAATGTTAGTGCTTCGTCCCAACTAACGGGCCGAAAACCTTTATCTCCTTTATCTCTTCGCATCGGGTAGGGAAGTCGTCCTAAAGATCTCAGTTGGCTGCCGTTTTTTGTTTCGAGTTGAGAGACATCTGCAAGCAATTTCGGCTGCAATGCTGCCATCGTATTAAACTCGAGCAGTCTTAATCTGACGTTACAGAGGTGGAGGCCGTCTAAAGTCCAGTCTTTCATCCCCGTAGTGCCTAAAGAACAACCATCGCAGACTCCACGATTGAGAATTCGCCAAGCGTAGGGTAATTGCTTGAAATTAACTAATCCAGCCCTGATTACTTCCCAATAGTTGTTAGGATATTCTTCACCGATACCGAAGGGTTTCCAACTAGCCCAGATTGCAGGATTCCAGAGTTTTTTCGGTTTTTTTAGCATTGTCAGCACTCTTATTTTGCTTGAGGTCGATTCTATCTAAAATTATGGTTGCATCTGGGATACCAATTTTAAGTTCAATCTTTAAATTAAAAAGAAAAAAGTTCTTTATGCGATCGCAGCAGGCCAAACAATAGCTTGATATCAATAATTATTTGCTCGTCTCTAAGGCAAGATGAGTTTTGTAAATTATTTAGCGATTAATGATATTTTTCTAAGGATCTTGATAAGTCCAAAATTCTAAGACTCCTTCAAAAACAATTAATCCAGTTGTTACCATTGCCGCGAGTAAAATTAACAACGGTAAAATATAATATATAAATATTTCTTTATCGGTCATTGTAATTACTAATTTTTATCTGAGTATTTTCAATTAAACTTTTATCTATTATAAACTTTAGTTTTTATTCGATCGAAAAGTTAAATTGTTTATTACTAATATTTCCTGGTTGCGATTGCAAACTGAGAACATGAGCTATCGACGTGACAACAGTTATCATATCAATTTACTAATAATACTACAGATAGATTGGACGAATGTTTTGCCTCTTGACCTCTGCAGACTCAAACTGTAATTAATAGAGCTAATAAAGATAGTTATTTAGATCGATCTCTCGAAAAATAGGCGATCGCCCTTTCAACTTCCAAAAAAAAAGATCTCCCTTAACGGAACAATAGGATAGTTAAATACGAGCATTTAAAATAGTTGTGTCAGAAAATATTACCGAAACTAAAATTCAAGCACAACAAATTAATGACCAACCTCAGCGTTAACCTCAATAAAATAGCCTTAATTAGAAATAGCAGACATATAGGAATACCCAGCGTTACCAAAGCAGCAAAAATATGCATCCAAGCCGGTGCGGATGGAATTACCGTTCATCCCCGTCCAGACGAGCGACATATCAGGCGATCGGACGTTTACGAACTGGCTGAAATTGTCACGACAGTAGAATTTAATATCGAAGGAAATCCTTTTCAACCGCCATTTATGGAAATAGTTCGAGACGTGCGGCCGACACAGTGTACTCTAGTCCCAGATACCCCCGATACTTTCACTTCAGATAGCGGTTGGGATTTAACTAAAGATAGCGATCGCCTCGTACCCGTAATTGAAGAATTGAAAAGTCTCGGTATGAGAATTAGTTTGTTTATGGATGCCGATCGCGCTCAAATAGAAAGAGTCCCAGCAACAGGAGCAGATCGCATCGAACTATATACCGAACCCTACGCGACTGCTTTTCGAGAACAGCATAATTTAGAAGCGGTCTTTAAACAATATGCCGCTGCAGCAGAAAAAGCGCGAGAATTAGGTTTGGGAATTAATGCCGGTCACGATCTTAATTTAGATAACTTAGCTAAATTCTTGACTATCCCCGATATTCAAGAAGTTTCCATCGGTCACGCTCTAACTGCTGAAGCATTGGAAATGGGATTATCTAATACAGTTAGAGAGTATTTAAAAATTTGTCGAGCAACCAACAAATAATGCAAACCAATCGATCTAAATACAGTCTTCTCCAAACTCCCCACAGTGGCTATCATTGGGATGAAACTTCAGAACGCTTTTTTGAAGGTTGGTACTATCGGGTAACTTTACCGGAAATAGCTGAAACCTTCGCTTTTATGTATTCTATTGACGATCCGATCGGCTCTCAACCCCATAGCGGCGGTGCGGCACAAATATTAGGCCCTCGAGATGAATATTTATATCGCATCTTTACGGATGTTAAAGGCTTTTGGGGCGCAAAAAACTCTTTAGGACTTGGACATTGGGGCAAAACAAATTTAGCCAATCCTCGAGAACTTCCCAGCGATCGATTCGAGTCGGAAATCAAAGAAGGTTATCAAGCAACGGCGACTTTAAATCAAGGTTATATCGAAGATCCGGTCACTAAAAATTATTGTCGTTGGTCTTATACTATCGAACCGGTTTACGGTTGGGGAAATCCCAACTTGGCTCAACAATCTACTGCAGGCTGGTTGTCTTCTTTGCAAATATTTGAACCTGGCTGGCAAATCCTCATGGCTCACGGTTTGGCAACTGGGACGATCGATTGGAACGGAAAAATATACCGATTCGATCGCGCTCCCGCTTATGGTGAAAAAAATTGGGGCCGATCTTTTCCGCAAAAATGGTTTTGGCTCAATTGTAATAGTTTTCTTGACGAACCAGATTTAGCTTTAACTGCTGGAGGGGGCAGAAGAGAAGTTTTATCTGTGATGGAAGAAGTGGCTTTAGTTGGCATACACCATCGCGGTAAATTTTACGAGTTCGTGCCCTGGAATTCCGAGGTTAATTGGCAAATCGAACCCTGGGGAATTTGGACGATGCAGGCTCGCAATTACGATTTTGAAGTAACTGTTACGGGCACGACAAATCTACCGGGAACTCCCCTGAGAGCACCTACGGATCGAGGTCTAATTTTTTGCTGTCGCGATACGATGAAAGGAAAGTTACATCTAAAATTAAAATCCAGTCTCGGTGTCACTATTCTCGAAGCAAACAGCGATCTTTGCGGTTTGGAAGTGGGTGGCGGCCCTTGGGATCGGGTTTGGGTCAATTGAATATTTTCACTTCTGAATCTGTTGCAATCCAAACTACTGCACCGCAAGATTTGGGGCGATCGGGGGTAATACCATTTCTGAAAAATCAGGCTACAAATAATGCTAAAAGTTAAGATCGGCTAAAACCTTATTTAACCTCCGACTCCTAACCTCTGACTTCTGACCTGCTTCCTCGGTGCGATCGCCCTTCAGTCTTTTTTATTGACCGACTGGTCGGTCATATTGTATGATGAAGATAACGAGATCGAAAAGAATTGCAAATGAGTCCAAAAATTGTCGATAAAGAACAAAAAAGGCGATCCATCGTGTATGCAGCCTTAAAAGTCTTTGCCAGTAAAGGTTACAAAGCAACTCGAACGATCGACATAGCAGAAGCGGCCGGAATAGGAAAAGGAACGATTTACGAATATTTTCGCAGTAAAGAAGAACTAATCGAAGCTATTTTTGAAAGTTTATTTCTCGACTACCAAGAGCGTCTCGAAGAATTGGCAGGAGGAGATTTGCCCCCAGTAGAAGCTATTTTAGCAAGCTTCAGACAAATGATGGCAGAAGCAGACGAATATGCCGATTTAGTGCCAGTTTTTTTTGAATTATGGACAGCAAAAGATTTAAATGAAAAACTAGGATTCGATCGCCAGATGTCGGAGTGGTTTGAAAGATTCGCTCGTGCATATCAAACATTAATTATCAAAGGGCAAAAAAGTGGACAGATCGACCCAGAAATTGATGGCGAAGCATTAGGAAGAACCTTAGTCAGCGCGATCGACGGAATCATTTTACATTACTGCTTGTTTCAACCACCAAAAAGTTTCTTTCAAAGACAGCAAAAAGAATTAGAGCGGATGGTGAGGAGTGTTTTAGTTACTTCTGAAAACAGTTAATTAAGCGATCGCTGAATATTAGTAAAAAGGAGAAATAATTGTGCAATCTTCAGCAAAAATAATCGATCGAGATCCAACTATGACCAAGATATTAATTGGCAGTGATGCGACAAAAACGGAAAAAATATTAAGTTGGATTGGAAGTATATTAGGAGTAGTTTTTTATCTGTACTTTTATCTTAATAACAGTTTTAATTGGTCGAATTGGCAGTACCTGATAGCCATTTTTATTGCTATTGATGTTGTGGGCGGTGCAATTGCTAACTCTCTTAATTCTTGTAAACAATTTTATCAATCTTTGCCAAAATCTAGCGAGCCTATTTATCTTCGATCGCTCAAAAATAAGCTTTTATTTTCTGCAATCCACATTCATCCTTTAATCGTAGGTTTATTATTCGGCAATAACGATTGGCTTTACGGTTTATTTTGGTATTTTGCCTTACAAATTGCCGTTTTAATTACGATAAAAACACCGCTTTATTTATCAAGACCGATCGCCATATTGACAGTCGTACTCGCTATTTTCATAAATTCTTACCCTATTGAAGCAATTCCGGGATTTGAATGGTTCGTTCCTTTACTTTTTATCAAAATTGTTCTCGGCCATAGCGTAATAGAAAAAGCATATCGACCGATGGAAGAATCGAGACTTTAACTATTAACAACAGAGGTAAACAAAATGACCGACAAATATCAATATCAACAACAAAATTCTAATCAAACATTAAAACAAGGATTAAATGAATATTATGCCAGTATTCCCGGGCTAATAGTTCCTGAAAATCTCAAAGATAAAGAAACAGCAAAAATGCTAACCTTACACGATATTACCCACGTAATTTTTGGTTGTAGCACTGACATTAAAGATGAATTTCTTTGCGATACTTGGACAATATTTGGTTCGACAATTTCCTTGAGAAAGTATCTTGAATACATGAAATATCCAGAAACCCAGCAAATATTTAAAGAAGTAGGATATTTCAAACTTATTTGGATTGGAATTAAGATTTTTCCCGAAATACTAAAAGTAATTTGGCTGACCCGTAAAATGACAAAAAAATGGCCTTGGGACGAATATAAACGATATCTAGATCGCCCTCTCAAAGATATCCGTCAACAATTCAATATCTATTTAGTTTAGATCGAAGAGTTGGAGCGTTCCTCAGAGCAAAGTATCTTAACAAGGAGGGTTTCAACTACTCGTATTTATAACTATTAATTTAGCAAGATTTCCTTTACTGATAACTCGAGTTAAGACACATAAATATCATGTTTTAGCAAATATTCGTGAGCTTCGCGAATCTCTTTATCTACGGTTGTAGCTTCTTGGGCATTATTTGCTGCGGCTTCTTTTTCTTGTTTAATAAAAGGTTCTGGATCGATTTGTCTGAGAGTTGATAAAGTTTCAAAAACTGCTTTATTGTAAACCAAAAGTTTTTGCAGAGATTCTTGAAGGTATTTAATGTATAACTCTTTATGCTGAGGATTGTGGCTTTTTCCTAAAGCCCAGATTGCCGATGTTTTTATCTGTACCTTATCGCTACGATTGAAAATATCGATTAAAGCTTCTTCGAGTTCCTTAATTTCTTCAGCACTAATTTCTTGAGAATCTATTTCTGGGAAGCCCGATCGATAATCCTTGTTAACTGAGCGACAAAGAACGTCAGCAGCAGTACATATAGAATCATCCAAGGTCTCGAAATCCGTATCTTGTTTCAGAGAATTTACAACTTTTTCTATTAATTCAGACATAACGATCGCACTAATAGGTAGTTTTTTTAGATTATACCGATCTTGCCAATTGTAATCCAAAAATTTATAGTTTGGATCTAAAAAAATAAAAAATAGTAAATATATTATGTAGTAATTTTTTTAAAGTAAATATTTAGTTTTCAAGCAATTGACAGACGCACTTTAAGCGATTCACTCGGAGAATGGCCTAAGTGCATCTCAATCGTTACTCACCAATTACAGAAGCTCCAAGTTGAGCTTCTAGCCAGAGGCGAGTCAGTAAGAATTCAGCGCGATCGCTCATGACGCAAGCAAATAGCCCTTCTTCGCTATCGGGTTCTGATGTCAACCAAGTACCTTCGAGGCTAATTTCGACATATCCTCCATCTACAGGATCGATCTCGAAAGATTCCGTACCTTCTGCTTCAATTGCTTTGAGAGAACCAAAATCGGGCAAATCTGCTGGCAGTAAGAAAGAAGCCGAAGTCGGTTCGACATAAAAGGGAGCGCAAGCGCGCACGCAGACCAAAACCCGTGCTTGTACCCAATTTTCGAGGGTAGTATCGAGACGCTCCAGAGAAAAATCGTTTTCAATGTAGGTTAGTTTTAACATCAGTTTTATATCTCCACTTGAGAGTTGACGAAATCAGATTGTGTTTGGTGCCAAAACTGTTCGGCGAAAACAAGGGCCGGATGAGCTGGAGCTTTAGGCTTAGTTTTGAGCTGCATTCTCGCCCGATCTAGAGTGCGATCGCCTTTACGAGAATTGCAAGAAACGCAAGCAATAACTACATTTTCCCAACAGTGTTTGCCCCCTAAAGAGCGAGGAATGACGTGGTCGATAGTTAAGTTTTTTTTGCTCCCGCAGTATTGACATTGATGGCGATCGCGCTTGAGGATTTCCCGACGGTTAACGGGGGGAACTTTCCAGATTCGTTCGTGACAGTTATTTTTCAAACGAATATAGCCGGGTACGGCAACGATCGTACTGGGGGAGCGAATTTCGATCGCAACTGATGCGATCGCATCCATTGGTTCAGCTTTATCTGTTACTAAAAGGACAACTGCCTTTCTCAAGTTTATTCGACTAATCGGAAGGTAATTTTTCGAGAAAACGACTACCGATCGATTCAATTTGTCTGTTTGAGCGTTCACCGCTTCACTCCTATTTATTTGTAGCCGTTTGCTGTTAAGAGGCTGTAAAAAAACCCCGCCTCTTAGGTGAAGCGGGGGGTTGAGAACTTTTGTTTACTTTTTGTTCTTATATCGGTACGGTTTTTAGATCTTCGTACCTCCCGCTTGTCTTGGTAATTGGTCGTTCGATCGCTTCGGAGCATCTGCCTAGATTATTCCAATATGTTGAATCTGTTTTACTTATCTGCGATCCGAGCTGTCTGTTATCTCCCAATAATAAAAATTTCCCAAACATTGCCACCTGTCCGTCGCCGTCGAACTGACGATGGCAAGCAAATTTGGGAGTTAAGGAGAGTATTAGAAGGCTCACAGAATTTTTTAGATGTGTTAGTTGGGTCTTTTTTATACTACACTGATGTTACCCAGTTGTCCACTATTTATTTGGAGAAAAAAAATGCGTACTTTAAGCCGTACTTCAACTACCGAAATGGAAGTTACCAGCATACGTCTGGAGAGGACTCTCAAAGACAAGTTAAAAGAACTATCTGGCAATCAAGGTTATCAAGCTCTGATCCGCGATATTCTCTGGAATTACGTTCAGCAAAAATCTGGAGATTATCGACCGCAGTTTTCTAAAGCAGATATTCGCGCCACAATCCCAGCAACAGCAGGCAGAGATGAAAGTTGCGTCCTGACAGGGAAATTGATTCAAGAAGACGAACAAATGTTATTAGGTTTAACCATTCACGGCGATTTAGTCCCTTTAAGCGTGGCAAGTATGGCAGCTCAATAAAATAAGACTTGCTACGTAGAAGACTCGGGCTTGGGGAAGGTTTGACAGGCAGAGATAATTAAAATAACGTTAACTTCCCTAACCATTCTTCTGCTCCATTCCACAAAACAATCTAACTCTGGAAGTCAGGAGAATCTGCCGTTTGATTCTGGTGAAAATTTGATTTTTGTATAATCTTTGAAAATGTCACAATAATAAATGTCAGCCCTTTTTTACGATTTTGCGGTTGAATTTTGTAAATATTCAGAGTAACTAGCGAGATGAGTCAAGCAACAAAAGGAATTTTAATCTCACCAAAAGCTCTCGAACACGTTCTTAAACTTAGAGAATCTCAAGGTGGAGCAGATCTCTGTTTGCGAGTAGGTGTCCGTAACGGGGGTTGTTCGGGAATGTCTTACATGATGGATTTCGAGAAACTCGAAAACAAAACCGATAACGACGATGTTTTTGATTACGACGGTTTTAAAATAATCTGCGATCGCAAGAGCCTGCTTTATCTCTATGGCTTGCAATTAGACTACAGCGATGCTTTAATTGGTGGCGGCTTTGAATTTAATAACCCTAATGCCAATCAAACCTGCGGATGCGGTAAATCTTTTGGTGTTTAAGGGTCAATTAATTTGCTAAAGGGAGTAATTTTATCGCAGAAGGCACGAAGCAGACCTTAAAATAAAACATTTTGTTTTGCTGGTCTGTTTCGATCTCTATAGTGAAAAATTCTCCCCCATTAGCAAAGCAAGCCAGCCACGAATAACTTTTGAAGTGAAATCTGATGAGCGAATCTATTGACTCTTTATTTGAAAATGCGATCGAACGTTACAAAGCAGGGGAAGATCCTCAAAAGCTGATCCCAGTTTTTAAAGATATCTGCGATCGCGTTCCCAAAAATCCGATCGTTTGGATTTGTTTGTCTTGGTTGTACTTGCTGACAGATAAAGCGGATAAAGCCTATAAAGCAGCTCAAAAGAGCGTCAAATTAGCTCCAGAAGACCCCCAAGCGAGAATTAATCTGGCTTTAGCCATGTTAGAAACCAAAAAAAGCGGCGTGCGCGAACATATCGAAGTCGTTCAACAAGTCTTACCCCTCGACTCGAAAATACGCGCTGAAGTCGAGGAAAATATCGCCGATGGTTTGAATAAAAAACCCGATTGGAAAAGCTTGCAACGAGTCAAAAATTGGTTAGAAATTTAATTTAAATCGAAAATTTTTGTAAAATTTACTAGGAGATGGCGCATTCTTTGCTTACCTGCGCTGACGATTGGAAATGGACATTGCGAAAAAACTATTAATTGGCCTCAAAGCAGAAGACTTTCGCCACCCCTTCGACTTTGAAGCTACCCAAGAACTCAAACAACAATTACCCGGACTCGATATCGCCGTACGGAGTTTGTTAGGCCCTTTAGCCGAACAAGTATTCTATCTCAATAACATCGCTTCGAGCGTTTTAGTCGGCGAAAATCAATTACCAGACCTTTATAAACTGCTTCTAGATGCTTGTAAAACCCTAGATTTAGAAGCTCCTCAATTGTACGTGCAGCAAAATCCCGTTCCCAATGCTTATACTTTTGCGATGCGCGGGAAACAGCCTTTTATGGTTTTGCATACTTCTTTAATTGAGATGCTGACTCCAGAAGAAATTCAAGCAGTGATCGCTCACGAATTAGGGCATCTTAAATGCGAACACGGCGTATATTTGACTTTAGCCAATATCGTCGCCCTAGCAGCTAATTTAGTGCCAATTTGGGGGACTGTCATTACTCAATCTCTCCAAGAGAAAATCTTAGAATGGCAAAGATGTGCCGAATTTAGTTGCGATCGCGCCGCACTTCTGGCTACCCAAAACCCGAAAGTGGTCATGTCGGTATTGATGAAGTTGGCCGGTGGCTCTCCAACTCTATCCCCGAAATTAAACTTAGATGCTTTTATCGCTCAAGCCAGAGCCTACGATGAAATCGATCGAACTGAAATCGGAGAAATGCTCAAAACAGCCCAAACAGCTCAATTAACCCATCCCGTTCCCGTGCTTCGCGCCAGAGAAATCGATCGCTGGTCTAGTTCTCAAGAATATCAAAAATTGTTGCAAGCACGAAAAAAAGGCTATAATAGTAAAGCCTCCTCGGGCGGATGGCGAAATTGGTAGACGCACCACACTCAAAATGTGGCGGCTTCGGCCGTGTCGGTTCGAGTCCGACTCTGCCCACTGAATAAAGATTGTAAACTGGACGAAGTAATAATTGCCTCGTCCAATTTAGTTTTATTTAGCTTCAATTTCCAGACCAAGAAATCCAATTATGGGAAGTATGGGCGCGTTTCCTGTCTCCTTTAATTAGATCTGCTTTTTCGAGAGTGGCCCCCGATAAATCTGCTACGCTAATATCTGTTCCTGCTAATTTAGCATTAGTTAAGTTGGCATCTTTTAGATCGGCACCGTTAAGGTTAACGTCGGTTATATTCGCCCCAGTTAAATTAGCACCGATTAAGTTAGCACATCGCAGATCTGCACCCGCAAGATCCGCACCGGAAAGATCGGCAAAGGCCAGATCTGCACCGATTAAATTGACTTCAACTAAGTTAGCTCCGACTAAATTAGCCCCTCTCAAGTCAGCATCGGTTAAATTAGCTCTTTCTAAAGTTGCACCGGAAAGATCGCTATTTCTGAGATCTGCAGAACTCAAATCTGCTTGACTTAAATTGATTCTGCTTAAATTGACATTTTGTAAATTAATTTCGTGAAGATAAACGGCAACAAAATCGAATTGTTGCGTGTTGTATCTATCGATTATTTCCCAAGCATTCATAATATTTTCCCCTCTAGTCATGCTCGATCGATCTCGATTGCAATTTTGATTGACTGTCTTGGTTGCTATTAGAAATTATTTAAATGTTTATATTTGTTTGCAACAGCAATACAACTGCGATCGAAACATTTATAACTGTGCTGTTATATTTCTATTGTATCTTAAAAAAAAGTTAGTTTTATTACAAATAATAAATTTAAGTTAAGTTACAAAAAATATTGCCCGATTTGACTGTCTGATAATGCTTTAAAGTATTTTAGACAACTCAATTTGAAAATAATGAAAAGGCCTAAAAACTGGAGATTTTTGCTTAAAAAAAAGCCAATCATCTTATTCTCAATCGTAATTTTAGTTCAGATATTTTTTGCCAATAATATTTGCTCTCAAGAAGTCAATCCGACCTTCAATCTTGAGGATAGATTTCATCCCGTTACTTCTAGAAATGGCATGGTAGCAACTCAAGAAGCATTAGCGACTCGAGCCGGTTTAGAAGTATTAAAAGAAGGCGGAAATGCGATCGACGCTGCGGTTACGGTAGGCTTTACACTAGCAGTAACTTTACCTCGTGCCGGTAATTTAGGCGGCGGTGGCTTTATGTTAATTCATTTAGCCGATCGCAATCAAAATCTGGCGATCGACTATCGAGAAAAAGCTCCCCTCGCAGCCACAAAAGATATGTTTCTCGACGAAAATGGGGAAGTAAACCAAAAAAAAGTCAAATTCAGCCATCTCTCGGTAGGGGTTCCGGGTACGGTTGCAGGAATGATAATGGCTTTAGAAAAATACGGCACAATTTCTTTAGCAAGAGCCTTAAAACCAGCAATAGAATTAGCCTCAAAAGGATATCCAGTTACTGAATATTTTCGCGATTCTTTGCTTTTGTATAAACAAGTAATGGCAGATTCTCCTCCTAGTATGGATATATTTTATAAACCAGATGGCTCGGTTTATCAAGAGGGTGAAATTTTAATTCAAAAAGATTTAGCCGCCAGTTTAAAATTAATAGCTAAAAATGGAAAAGATGCTTTTTATCGCGGAGCAATAGCCGAAAAAATTGTTGCCGATATGGCAGCTAATGGCGGAATAATTACTAAAGCAGATTTAGCCAAATACGAGCCAGTAATTCGTCAACCAGTTACCGGAAATTATCGCGGCTACGAATTAATTTCAATGCCACCGCCAAGTTCTGGAGGAATACATTTAATTCAGATTTTAAATATTTTAGAAAGATTTCGCCTCGGGACTTTAGGACATAATACCGCTCAAGCAATTCATTTAATGACCGAAAGCATGAAATTGGCCTATGCCGATCGCTCGAAATATTTGGGAGATTCTGATTTTGTTTCCGTTCCGATTCGTCAATTAACCTCTAAAAAATATGCCGATAAATTAAGAAGGAAAATCAACTATTATCGTGCAACTCCAGCTCGAGAAATTGCCCCCGGAAATCCTTACAATCTAGGAGAAGGCAATCAAACAACGCACTATTCTGTCATCGATCGATCTGGCAATGCAGTCGCTAATACTTATACCCTAAACTTTAATTACGGTACTGGTATTACCGTCCCAGGAACGGGAATTTTACTTAATAATGAAATGGACGATTTTGTTGCTAAACCTGGAATTCCTAACGATTACGGTTTGATAGGTGGAGCAGCAAATGCGATCGCACCAGAAAAAAGAATGCTCTCTTCAATGACTCCAACGATCGTACTTAAAGACAATCAGCCTTTTTTAATTACTGGAAGCCCCGGAGGTAGTAAAATTATTACCACTGTGGTGCAAATTATTACTAACGTTATCGACTATAAAATGAACGTTGCTGAGGCAACAAATGCAGTACGTTTCCATCATCAATGGTTTCCCGATCGCCTCGAAATCGAACAAGATTTAAATGGAGATACGATCCGTTTATTAACCAGAAGAGGCCATAACATTGTCAAAACAAATGCGGCGATCGGTTCGACTCAAAGTATCATGAAACTAGGCGATCGACTCTATGGAGCTTCAGATCCTCGCAGACTCGATGCTTTAACCCTCGGATATTGATTAATAAAAAAATCGCCTCCCAATGGGACGATCTCTTTGATTTCGAGATATTTAAATTTTAGCTGACAGCTTCTCTAATTTGTTTGCGCCATTTCGGTTCTAATCCCGGTAAAAGCTCTAAATACCAAGGTTTATTTAGAAGGAGCTTTTTGAGTTGAGAACGGTAATATTGTTTGTGATGCCCGATCGGTGCTGCTTGATACTTTTGATACAAAGACAATAACTGTTTTTTCATCAGAATATCCTCCTAACAAGACAATATTAATTTAAATTTTCTCCGCTCGAGAGATTTTGTGATGTTTTTTAGCTATAAGATAGGTTGAGAAATTTAAGTTCAGAAATATGAATATTTTTCCTGCTTGGTTGACAACTGCGGCCGTTACCTTTTTAATGGTTTTTGCAGTTAATTCGATAGCTTCAGTTTCTTCAGAAGACTATCGTTGGTTCGCTCGCTTGCGCAGACCGGCCTGGCTGACTTTTGAATGGGCAATTCCTTTTATTTGGATTTTTATCTTTACTTGCGGTGCAATTTCAGCAAGCGAAGTATGGGAAACTGCTCCAAACGAAAACTATACTTGGATTTTAATGGGGTGTTATTTACTTTGGGAAGTATCTATTCTCGTTTATACTCCAATTATTTGTAAATTACGCAGTCTTAAGGCTGGAACGATTAGCGGAATTATAACTTTTTTTGTTGGTTTAATCTTAACATTATTGGTTTTTCCCTTAAACGATCGCGCTGCTTATTTAATTTTTCCTCACTTACTTTGGAGTCCGATCGGAACTTTTGTAACCTGGCAAATGATGCAATTAAATCCTCATAGCAATTGATTGTTTTAGTGAGAAAAGATTAAAAAAACTTTTGTAATTACCTTTTGTCGAACTTTTCTCCTGTATAAAATATTAGGTATTTACGATCGCTTAACTTGAAGTAAGATTATTTATGAACCTTCCCGATTGGAATCAGCTTGCAGATCTGGCCCTGGCTGGTAAAGAGATCGATCGCTCCTCCGCATTAGCAGTATTGGAAGCCCCCGACGAGGTACTATTAGATCAGCTCGCCGCAGCTTATCGAGTTCGCCGTCACTATTGGGGCAATAAAGTCAGATTGCATTATCTGCTGAACGCCCAAAGCGGTTTGTGTCCCGAAGACTGCAACTATTGTTCTCAATCGATTGTTAGTGAAGCTGAAATCGAAAAATATCCTTTAATTGCTACCGAGAAAATTCTCGAAGCAGCAGATCGGGCGGCAAAATTGAAAGCAGGGACTTTTTGTTTGGTAATTTCGGGGCGATCGCCTGGGGAGTTAGTTTTTAGTCGAATTCTAGACTCGATTGGCCAAGTTAGAGCTAAATACGATCTTAAAATTTGTGCTTGTTTGGGAATTTTAAGCGAAGCACAAAGCAAGCGTCTGGCCGCAGTAGGAGTAGATCGGGTCAATCACAATCTTAATACTTCAGCAGAATATTATTCTCAAATTTGTAGTACCCATAATTTTGCCGAAAGACTAGCAACTTTAAGAAATGTTAAGGCCGCGGGAATGGGGACTTGTGCTGGGGGTATAGTCGGTATGGGAGAGTCTTTTGAAGACGTTATCGACTTAGCTTTGGCGTTGCGAGAATTAGAAGTAACCAGCGTTCCGATCAACTTTCTAATTCCCATCTCGGGCACTCCTCTAGCCGAAAAATCGAATCTACTCAACCCTCGTTATTGTTTGCGAGTTTTGTGTTTGTTCCGTTTTTTACTCCCGAGTCAAGAAATCCGCATTGCTGGGGGCAGGGAAGTACACTTGCGATCGCTACAACCTCTAGGACTTTATCCGGCTAATTCGATTTTTATTGGCGATTACCTGACAACAGCCGGACAAGCAGCCCGAGCGGATTTAGAAACAATCGCCGATGCGGGATTTGTTTTAGAAGCAGTCGAGCATCTCGCCGCAACCGAACCTAATTTTGCGGGGCCAGTAATTAATTAATCTTAGATCTTACTCTGGCAATTAAGAGCGTATTTTCCTTTTCGCCTTTTTCAGAGCGATCTTAGAAGGGTCTATTTCAATCGTCGCTTCTGCAAGGGGAATGGTTCTGATTTTACCTTGGCGGGTATTAATTTGATAAACTAAATCGTTAGTTTTATCTAAAGCAGTCAACCAATTACTATTGGGATGATAAGCTCCCGTTTCAATATCCAGCCAGCCAGGGCCAGCAGCCAAATAACCCGGTTCTACCCCGGGAATAGTAAAAGTTATCGTATGTCCGGTGACAATTAGTTTATCTTCAAAATAAGGCTTTTCAATGCTGTGGAAATCATCTCTAATCCAGCAAAACTGATCGGGGGTTTGTTCTTCTAAAGAAAGACGAGGATTAAGACCAGCATGAACCAACCAAATATCGCCTAAATCGAGATAATATGGCAAACTTCGCATCCAATCGACGTGATTTTGTGGAATACTATTACCGTAACTGCTGATGGTGGCATAACCGCCACTGTAAAGCCAAGCTTGAAAGCCCTCCATCGACATTTGTTGTCCGTTGCCAACAACATCGAGCAGCATATCTTCGTGATTGCCGCGCAGACAATGATAATTATTTTTAATGACAAGTTCTACTACTTCAGCACTTTTCGGGCCGCGATCGATCAAATCTCCAAGGAAATAGACATTATCTTCTTTACCTGGCGCGATCGCCTCCAATAAAGCAACAAGCGAATCGTAGTGACCGTGTACGTCACCAATAAATATACGGCGATGGGTCATTTTTGTTTCAAGTAATCCTTATTATATTAACTACATTTGGATGTATTTTTTAAATTAGAAGTCATTTTGAGTTAAATTCTCAATCGATTTTAACACCTAAACCCGAAAGATTTTGACTGAGACTTCTTGCTTTTTTTTGTCGCCCCTATTGCTATTATTCCCAGATTTGATTACTTTTTTGCTTTAGCGGGATTGAAAAAAACACAGTTTATCATAAAAAACAGCATTATTCGTTCTCGGATTTCCCGTCAAATTTGGAGCTTAAGTACAATTGGTAACTGCTAAAATTAACATCCTACAAACCTCTACTAGCTTAGCTTGGCTCGAGGCTGCGATCGCCAATCTAGATACTATTTTACTAGATCATTCCCATTGCGAACTCAAAGCCGCAAGCGGAGCGATCGGTTTAATGTTTCGCTACCCCAGACACGGACAGCTAGTTAAAGAGTTAACAGAAATAGCTCGAGAAGAATTAGAACATTTCGCTCTAGTCAATCAATTCTTAGAAAAAAGAGCAATTGCTTTAGCTCCCCTGAACGCTCCACCCTACGGCTCTCAACTCAAAAGTCAAATTCGCCATCAAGAACCAGTTAGATTGTTAGATTCTTTACTTATTTCGGCTTTAATTGAAGCGCGTTCTCACGAAAGATTATTCTTACTCGCTGAAAACATTGCCGATGTCGAATTAGCTAAATTTTACCGTTCTTTAGTTAAATCAGAAGCCCGTCATTATGCAACTTATTGCGTATTAGCCGATACCTATTTTGAGAAAAATATCGTCGCCGAACGTTTAGACCAATTAGCAAGAATTGAAAGCAATATAATAGCGACTTTATATTCAGAACCGAGAATTCACAGTTAAAAAAATTTAAGTTTTGGCCCGAGCAAAAGAGAAAAGGTTACGCACTCAATTCAGATTCAAAACAATTATAAAGAATTACAAAAAACCCGAGAATTTTCGAGAAAAAATACCCACCATTAGAGGAAGGCAACCAGATCGAAAAATACCATAGGAAAAATATGCAAAACTTTAAAGATTCCCTGCGATCGGGATTGAATAGTGCGATCGATGCCATTCAAAATATTAATCCCCAACAATCTTCAATCCAAAAAAGCGATCGCCAAGAGATCCGCTCTGGGGGGAGCGATCGAATTGACTTTGAACCTTACGGCTATAGAATTGAGAAAGAATTAGGCTCGAATCCTGTGGGTGGTTGCCTCACTTACCTAGCGACGCGAGCAGACACGAACGAATTAGTTGTCATTAAACAATTCAAGTTTGCTAACTCCGGTGCAAGTTGGGCTGGATACGAAGCCTACGAGGCAGAAATGAAGTTGTTGCAACAACTCGACCTAGAAAATATCCCTCGCTATCTCAATTCCTTTGAAACTGCAGAAGGTTTTTGCTTGGTAACCGAATATAAACCAGGTATTTCCCTAGCAGAAAAAAATGACTATACTGCCAAACAAGTCGAACAAATCGCGATCGCCCTTTTAGAAATATTAGTCTATTTACAGCAGCAAAATCCTCCGGTGATTCACGGCGACATTAAACCAGAAAATATTTTGGTTAATTGCGAAGCAGAGCGCATAGAGGTTTATTTAGTAGACTTCAGTTGGTCTAGAGCTGAATCCCCAGAAATAGCCGCTAGCAGCACCGTTAAAGGCACGTTAGGCTTTATGCCTCCAGAACAGATTTACAACCGTCAATTGACCTTAGCATCGGATCTGTACAGTTTGGGAGTTACCCTAATTTGTTTGTTCTCTCAAACTAAATCAACTCAAATCGGTCAATTAATCGGCGATAGTGCTGGGTTTAAAGTGCGACAAATTGCACCAAAATTAGATAATCCTTTAATAAAATGGTTGCAGAAAATGGTCGCTTTCAAACAAAAAGAGCGTTATCAAGATGCGGCCGCAGCTCTCAACGCTCTCAAATCAATAAGATCTACCAAGAATAATAAAATACAACATTATTGGCAGGGATTGAAGGATCGCAAAGCGGCAGTTTGGTTGGGCCTGGGTACTGTTAGCGCAGCAGCAGTAATCGGCAGCTCTATATCAATTTATCAAGGTGCTGGCGGTGCTTACAATCGCTTGCTTTCGACTGGAGAGTGCGATCGTTGCAGTCTGATATCGGCAGATCTCGAAGGATCTAACTTGGTTGGGGTGAGCCTTGAAGGTGCAAAACTCGCTGAGGCTAATCTCAAAGGAACTAATTTAGTCGGTGCGAAACTAGCCGGTGCCAATTTAGCCGGAACTAATTTAGTCGGTGCTAACCTTCAAAATGCCGAACTAGCAGAAGCTAATTTTTTCAGTCATCAATTGGGTGAAGCTCAATTGGGAGGAGCTAACTTAGAAAATGCCGACCTGAGTCGAGCTAATTTGCAATCAGCTAACTTGGCCGGTGCTAATTTGTCTGGGGCTGACTTGAAAAAAGCTAATTTGCGAACGGCTGACCTTTGGGGCGCAAACTTTTGGGGTGCTAATCTCAAAGAAGCTAATTTAGCCAGCTCGGCCTTAAATTTTGCTAACCTTAAGGGTGCAGATCTGCAATTTGCTAACCTTGCAGGGGCAAATTTAGAGCGCACTTCTCTCAATTACGCTCAATTGGCTCATGCTGACTTGCGCGGTGCCGATCTGACGCGAACTAGTTTGCGGGGTGCCGATCTTTCTCACGCTGACTTGCGCGGTGCCGATCTGACTCGGGTCGATCTGCGGGGTACGGATCTCAGTTACGCTAACCTTAAAGGTGCTAACTTAAGAGGAACTAACCTCAGACGGGCTAATACTAGAGGCGCGATCATGCCAGATGGCAGAAGAAATCGTTAGTATTTTAAAGCAAACCCTAGCTAGGCAAGAGGCAAGAGGGTTTTAAGTAGCGAGTTTTAAGTTTGAATTTGATTCATTAATTGAAAATTAGTAAGACTAAATATGATACTTGAACCTCCAACCTCTAACCTCAGTTATACCTCCATGCTCCTACGGTCGAAATAAGTGAGAATGTTCGGGATGATAGAGACGGGATCTTTGAGCGGGAACATTTTTTCCTATTTCTTTCAAAGCAGGACTAATTATATATAGGGTGGTTCTAATAAGTCTTTCTTGTCGAGTAATTTCTGCAATACTTTCTAGGGGAACGAGCCAAATTTTTTCGTCCGGCCAGCCAACGCGAAAACAAACTGCTACTGGAGTATCTTGGGGATAATGTTTGAGTAACTCGAGCCGCGCTTTTTCAACGTGACGAGCAGCTAAATAGAGGCACAAACTAGCTTGATGGGCGGCCAGAGTCGCTAATTCTTCTTTTTCTGGGACTCGAGACGCACTACCGCTAATGCGAGTTAAAATAATTGATTGTACCAGTCCGGGAATAGTTAATTCTGCATTTAATTTGGCTGCTGCTGCTTGATAGGCACTTATTCCGGGAATTAATTCAAAATCAACCTCGGCTTCAATTAAGGCTGCAATTTGTTCGTGAATGGCACTGTATAGACTAAGATCTCCCGAATGAAGTCGCACTACTGCTAAATTTTTTTTTACCCTTTCAACCATTAAAGGAACTATTTCCTCTAAGGTTTTATTCCCGGTAGGAATTAATTCTGCTTCGGGTTTGGCAGTTTGTAAAATCGCTCGAGGTACGAGAGAATCGGCATATAAAATTACATCTGCTGCGGAAATAATTTTCTGTGCTTTAACGGTCAGTAATTCGGGATCGCCAGGCCCGGCACCGATTAGATATACTGCATTTTTGAGGGAGTTAGTTTTCACTCAGTTTCTTTTTTGTAGTTGAGACGACATCGGGTAAGGGTTTGTTCAATTTGTAAAGCCAGATTAATCCGATTATGCCGATCGCAATTTCGATTAAACTAACTGCTTGGGCTACTCGCAAAGGCCCTAAATATAAACTATCGGTTCGCAACCCTTCAATCCAAATTCGACCGCAACTGTAGGCGATCGCATAAGCAAAAACGATCGTGCCTGTTTTCAATCGATCTTTATTGTTTAACCCCCAGAAGAACAAAAACATTAACAAAGCAAATACCATTACATTCCAAATCGACTCGTAGAGAAAAGTAGGATGAACGTATTGGTCTATTTGAGGAATGTATAATTTCCAAGGCAGATCGGTCGGGCCGCCAAATGCTTCTGAATTGAAAAAATTGCCCCAACGTCCGATCGCCTGGCCTAAAATTAATGATGGTGCGACCAAATCTGCTAGCTGCCAAAAAGAGACTTTATTTAATTTGGCAAATATTAATGCCGCAACGGTTCCGCCGATAATAGCACCGTGTATTGCTATTCCACCTTGCCAAATTGCAAATATATCTTGGGGTCTGTCGGCATATTGTTGCCACTCAAAAATAACGTAATAAAGTCTGGCACAAGGAATCGCTCCAATTACCAACCAGACTGCTAGATCGCTGATTATATAAGGCTTAACTTCCCTTTTTTTTGCTAAATATTCTGATAAAAATACTCCTATTACCACCGCAGAGGCAATTAAAAGTCCGTACCAGCGTACGGTTACGGGGCCGATCTCAAATATAACCGGCCCTGGGGATTGGAAAGTGAAAGCAAGAGGGAACATTTTTGCGATCGTATTTATTTATGATTTATTTTATCAGTTCAATTTGAAGTCTCATTATCAAACTTGCGGGTCAAACAATCCAGGAATTTTAGTCACAAGAAGGGCGCGAAAATTTCTTTTCTGGTCTGCCCTCCTTGCTTTTTTCTCGATTTAAACCTGGCTGTTGGCCAGTAAACTCAAACCAAACAGAGTAAAAATTGACAGCGAGCCGATCGCGAACATTAAAGATCGGGCTACAGCAATATTGGCAATATAGAAAATTGAATAAAATAAACGGGCCGCTAAAAAAGCGATCGCCGCTCCTAATGCCGCGATCGAGTCTACTCCTGTTACATATGCCATCAAGGCGGCCGCAGTAAAAAATGCAAAAGCTTCGAGGGAGTTTTGGTGAGCTGCCGTAGCTCTTTGGGCGATTTCGGGCAATTTATCTGCGGTAGTGCGAGGAGTTCTCAGCATTTGCTCTCCGCCTTGAAATCGATAATAGGCAACAACCAAGAACGGTAAATATACTAGTATAAATGCTCCGACAATCGAATAAAGTAGAATTGAACTTACCGAAATATTCATTATTTTTCAATCAAAATAGAACAAAGTCACTAACTTGCGCTGTTCCTCTGCTTCTTTGCAAGTTTGCAATAGGGTATGGCTGTCGTGGAAAGCGAAACAAATAAGTTGCTGACATCGCGAAATGATTTCGCGATTGCAAACAGCACTTGCTTCTCCAAGAGATAGTTCGTCGTGTTTGGGATTTTCTACCAAATGAAGCACTTTCTCTAGTTGTTTGCGAGACTCCCTGGGTTGGCGTTTCAAGCTTTGAGGTAAAATTACTGTTAGTAAATTGGGGTCGGCTCGGGTAGCTCCTTTGATTGCTGCCGAATTTGTCCCCGTTGCCCCGGATGTGACCAAACGATTCCCTTCCAAGACTAGGGCGTAACTCATCATTTCGATTAATTGTTGATGAGTTATGGGGACGTGGCGGGAACCTAATAATGCAATTCGCTTAGAACCAGTTTGCTGAATTGCTGCTAGCTCTTGTGCTAAGGTATCTAAATTTGTTACGTTTGCTGGCTGACTCAAAGATTTTCTCTTCAGACTCTATTAACTTAGATCGTGCGATCGGCAAGATTTTACCTTAAAAATCGACTGACTAGTCGCTTTCTTTGTCGGATTCTGTCTTGCTGACCAAGATATTCTAACAAAAGCAGCAACACAAGTTAGTTTTTAAAAGCTTAAATTAATTCTTTAATCTTAGAAACAGAGCGAAAATTTATGATATGTTATTACAATGCAAGGACGTATAGCTCAGTTGGTTAGAGCACTACGTTGACATCGTAGGGGTCACTGGTTCGAGTCCAGTTACGTCCATTTCAGAAGTTGCGCTCGAAAAGCATAATAATTTAAATCGATACTGGAGCTGGTCATTTTCTTACTCCGATTAAAAATCCCCAAAAATTAGCATAAGAAATGTACGATCTTGACCCCGATATTATCGACCAAGGTTGGTATCTGTCGAAAGATTAGCGGAAAGTTTGCGATCGGATTTAGAACTATATTGCTGCTGCAAAAAATCGCCGCCCGACTTAAGACGGCGATCCGCTAAGAGGCTAGTAAAATTAAGCAGGACGCTCTTCGATTACTTTATCGATGATGCCATATGCTTTAGCTTCTTCGGCTGACATGAAAAAGTCGCGATCGGTATCTCGCTCGATTTTTTCGAGGGGCTGGCCGGTATGATGAGCCATAATACCATTGAGTTGCTCTCTAATCCGCAGAATTTCTTTAGCTTCAATTTCAATATCAGTAGCTTGTCTGCGCCCTTGAACTCCACCTAAAGGCTGGTGGATCATAATGCGAGAATGGGGTAAAGCAAGGCGTTTGCCTTTAGTTCCTGCAGACAACAAGAAAGCTCCCATCGAAGCAGCCAAACCGACGCAAATTGTAACTACATCGGATTTGATATGTTGCATGGTATCGTAGATCGCCATACCTGCAGTTACCGAGCCACCTGGAGAATTGATGTAAAGATAGATCGGTTTGCCGGGATCTTCAGAATCTAAATAGAGCATGACTGCGACTATTTGGTTTGCCAAACCGTCATTAATTCCTCTACCGAGAAAAATAATTCTCTCGCGATAAAGACGATTGTAAATATCGATCCAGTCGCTGTAAGGTTGACCGGGCATTTGATACGGTACTTTGGGAACGCCAATAGGCATGAGTTAATTCCTCAATATTTGTTGTTTGTTATCTGGATAATTTAGCTGAGAGCAGCTTTAGGTTTAAGATCTTGAGAACTTTCTAGAACTTTATCGATGATGCCGTATTCTTTTGCTTCTTCGGGGGTCATGTAAAGCATGCGATCGGTATCTTTCTCGATTTGTTCGTAAGATTTACCGGTATTTTTGGCCAAAATCTCTAACATCATCCGCTTGTTTTCGATTACTTCGTTAGCGCGGATCTGAATGTCTGTAGCCTGACCTCTGGCCCCTTGACGAGCTTGATGTAAAACTATGGTAGCGTGGGGTAAACTAGCTCGGCAGCCTTTAGTACCAGCCGAGAGAATCATTGCTGCCGTTCCCATTGCTTGGCCGAGGCAAATAGTATGTACTGGAGGTTTGATGTAGCTGATAGTGTCGCAAATTGCAAAGGCTTCTGTTTCAAACCCGATCGCATCTCCACCGTACCAAGATGTTCCGGTAGAGTTAATATACATTCTGATTGGTTTATCTGGATCGTCAAACTGCAAAAATAACAGTTGAGCGATAATCAATTCTGTAACGTCGATCCCGATTTGATCTTTGTATTCGTCTTGGGAAACTAAGGGTAGTCCCAGATAAACGATTCGTTCTTTTAACAGCAAAGATGGTAAATCTGGGGGCGGTGTTCTGTAAGATGCGTCTCCTCTATAGGGAGCTTGGACTGCTCGTATCGGTGAATTCATTTGGTTCTTTTTCGTAATGGTGCTTCTTTTACGCTTTTTTCTGCTCTAGGTTAGATATCGATCTTTACACTATTTCGACCGGATCTGCACCAAAAAACTCAGCGTTATCTGTAATTTTATCGATACTGTCTGTTTTATTGTCCCTCTATGTACTTTCGATCGTTATTCTTGTTTCGAGGAGCGAATTTGCCGTTGTTGCCATGATGACAATAAAGATGGCGATCGCGGCTCTGTTAAAAATTATTTATTTTTCTTTTATTTTTAATTGATTTTATTTTTCTTTTAAAAGTTAAAAAAATAATCAAAAAATCTTTTTGTACTAATCAGAACAATTTTGAAATTTTGCCAGTAAAGCAATCGAGTCGATCGGTTTCTATTTATCTTTGTCGTGTCAAGAACCATTAGAGGTAAAAAAAATGCTGTTGGTAAAAGGAACTTTTGGATCTGATGATTTATCGGCTATAGCTGGCAGTGAATTAATTTTAGGTTTGTCTGGAGACGATACGATCGAAGCCGGTGCCGGAGACGATTCCATTCTTGGCGGTGCTGGAGACGATCTCATTTTTGGCAATGCAGGTAACGATACGATCGAGGCCGGTGCTGGGGACGATACTATTGTTGGTGGTACGGGTATTGATATTGTAACTGGCGGTCCGGGTGCGGATTTTTTTGTTGCTAACCCGGGGGATGGATTGATTATTATTACTGATTTTCAAACTGGGGTTGATAAACTCGATTTTAGACCTTTAGGTTTTGCTTCGGAAGCAGAAGCTTTTGCTGCAGTAACTTTTACTGGTGTTGGTGATGGTATCCCTAGTTTTACTGGGACTTTTATCGAGCTGGGTGTTGCAATTACAATTTTAGGTTTTGATGAGCCACTACCGATTACAGATGCTATTCTCCAGTAAATTTTATAATTAAGTAAATTTTAATTGGCGTACCGTTTTAATTATGATGAATCTTTCTCGGATCGGTACGCTTTTTAATAACTATAAAGGAGCGATATTAAAGGGAACTAAAAACAATAAATGATTCGATACTCTAAACGGCCTTTGATTTTAATTTAATCTCAATTTTTTGTTTAACAAAGCATAATCTTGGGATATTTTATTTGGAGAGAAAAAAATTTATGTTATCTTAATAAAGTTAAGAATACTTAGAAAAGTGGTGTCAAGTGGAATAACACGCTTGTCAAACAATAAAACTATGTTGAAAAGAATTACCTCAATAGTTGCGATCGCAGCGACTTTTAATACCCTAGGGTTGGTAGGCTCTCTCAAAGCAGAAACATTACCTTCTCAATTAACAGAAGAACAAGCGATCGCAGAAATTGAAAAGGCTTTAATTTTAGCTGACAGACACGGCAGCACTAGCAACCAAACTATTACTGAAATTGTTGTCAGCAATCCCGATTCTTTTAGAATTTTGACTATACTTGTTAAAGCTGCTGGACTAGCAGATACTTTAAATAGTGACGGCCCTTTCACCGTTTTTGCACCCACAGATTTAGCTTTTGCTAAACTACCTCGAGGTACTTTGAGAACCTTATTGAAAGAAGAAAATAAGGATACTTTAGTGCAAATTTTAACTTACCATGTCGTATCCGGTAAAGTGACTTCTAAAGATATTCGTTCTGGAGACGTTGATACTGTTGAAGGGAGTCCCGTTATGGTTAAAGCTAAACGGGGCGGCAGAAAAGTCAAGGTTAATAATGCTATGGTAATTAAAGCCGATGTTATGGCAAGCAATGGCGTTATTCACGTTATTGATAAAGTTCTTATTCCCCCCGAAAACTAATATTGATTGAATTAAATTTAATCAAAGTTGGGAAATCAGAGGTTAAAAGTCAGTGGCTGTAGTTATATAAAATTTTTAAATAACTACTCTATAATCGACTTACTTCTGATTTCCTTGAGCTATCAGAACTTAAATTTATTTAATAGTTTTTTTTGCGACTCGGAAATTAATCGGAAATATTCTTCGTTGTCTTTATTTCTGACCATTGAGAAATAGGAACGAGGAAATTGTTTGTTAAATATAAAAATTCTTCAAAAGCCGATTCATTTTGTAATTCTATTTTCTGTTCTAATTTTAAATTTTTTTTAAGCTTTTGATTTGTTTCTTGTAAATTTTGATTCATCTTATCTAGCAATTCAATTGTGCTGTACTGAATTCTAAGACAGGCAAACAATAATTGAGCCAGATCTAATATTCGATATTCTTTAGCATTTATTTGCACTAAAATAGGCTCTTCAATTCTATTATCTTTCTGTTCTAAAACTTTGGCTAAAGCGTCGGTAATTAAAGTATTTTTATTAATGATTAAAGTTTTCAGTTTCAGCAAATCAGATAAATGTTTTAGAGAAATCCTAGATGACAATTCTAAACTATAAGGAAGGCTCATATACTGCCAAAATTGTGCTTGAGATACGATACCTAATAATCGATCTTCCTCTAATAAAATTATTCCGGGTAAATAGGGATTAAGTTCAAAATGTTTCTTCACATTATGAAGTATTTCAGAAACATCCAACTGAGAACTATAAAGTTCTAAGTCTGCGACTGTAGATTTCTGGTTCAGCATAAAAGAAAAAATATTTTACGTAACTAAACATTAAGAGCTGATTAATTTATAAGAGATTTAGATCTGCATTCGATCGTGATTTCAGTCACCGAGTTTGATAGTAACGCAAGAATACTAACAAAATAGTGGCAAATTAAGTCATTTTCTTGCTACTTTATGAGACTGTTGCAGTTACAAGTCACATTCAACAATATACAATGTTGTTTTAGAATAATATTTTTAATTTTTATCTCTGGCAAATCAGGCGATCGAACAAAGTAAACCGATCGAAACACCTCTAATCGAGTCCGTTCTCTTGCGGCTAAAATTCCAGCTCGACCGCGCTGCCAAGCATTTTAAGTTCAATTAAGCCAATATTACAACTTCTGAATAGGTTTCGATCCAGAGGACTGCCCCGCAAGGTCGGGGTCGATCGGGTTTGTAAACTACGATCGCTTCGCCAACGATCTGTATTTCTTTGGCATAAGTGTTGCTTTTGCCTTTTTTGATACTGATTACTGGCTCTTTACTATTTTTTTTCCGATTGCGAGCGATTGCATTGCGCGTGGACGATAGTTTTTGCTTGACGGCGACGAGCAAGCCATCTTGGTTTTGGCCCTCTTTTTCCTTCGGTAATAGTTGGTTTGCCTTTTTCTAAGGGAATGCGCCAAAATTTTCCATCGTAATTCTTTTAAGGGTACTGCGACTATAAAACAAGAGCGATTTAAAACAAACATAGTTTGTTGCGCGATAGGGTTTTTAGTCGTAGGGGAATTGAAAGTCAAGGATTAGTTGGCGACAATACAAACACTACTGAAGCTAAAACGCGTTGATTTGACAAAGAATAGGTGTAATACCTAGCACACTACCGCGTATGCAGACCGCCAACAGGTGAACGGATCGACCGTCAGGGGTGCAAATTAGATACTTTATCGAGGAGCGAATTTAACATCAAAGTGAAAGTAAGTAAAGCGAATAATACAATCTAGTATTGTGTTTGACGTATAGTAGCCGCTTGACACGGCTTTAGAGAAACGATTCTAGGAATTCTGAAACTATAATCTTTGATTTAGTTTTAGAGTGTCAACTTTGTAAGCTCCTTTAATTCTCTTTTGAGATAAAAGATGTCTGACTCTAACAATTGAAACTCCAAGTATGCTTGCTACTTGTTTTGTACTGGCGATCGTCATACTTGCTGAAACTATATCGAAAAACTATATCGATATACAGCAATGTGCAGAGTTCTTGAGTTTGAGAAGAAATCGGAAGGTATGCCGATACGCCTGCGTAGCGGTATACCCTCCCCCCGCGCCAAACTAGACGGTTTGGTTTGAGACGATGCTCTTGAATTCCTACTCTGACTAATACAAAAATATTAATTAGTTAATTATTCAGTGCAATAACAACAATGGGCAAACCAATTACGAACATCTTCTAAGGTAATCAAACTTAATCCTTCAGCAATAGCATCATGGAGAATTTCTTTCGTTCGAGCTGCCATCTTTCGCAAATAAATTTTAAGTTTAGACCATAAATGTTCGATTGGATTGAAGTCTGGAGAATAGGGAGAAAGATAAACAACTTTTGCTCCAACTGATTCTATAATTTCAGTTATTCCTGTTACTTTATGAGCAGGTAAATTATCCGGGTGCGGCTAAGCAGCCTTAATAATAAAGTTATCGGTCATAAGCATGATTTATCGGTAAACAAAGGCTGCTTAGCCATTCCACCCATCACCACCACAGCTCCGGGCCATAATTGAGGTGCTAAAACATTTTCAACAAACCATAAAAAAGTATCACCATTAGTGCCACCTTGAAAACTAAATCCAGTAAAAAAACCGTGATTCAATGTCATTGTACCAATAATAGATACGTTTTTACCTCGCTTTTGTGGTTTTGAATCGTATGCTCTTTTTCCTTTAATGGCACGACCGTATAAACTAACCGGGTGAGGTAGACAGCCTTTGTTTACCGATAAACCCTGGTACTAATCGATAACTTTATTATGAAGGCTGTCTACCGTCCACCCATTGCTAGATTAACACCGGTTTCGTCTAAAAAAACCAGATTTTCTATTGGGATATTTTTAATTTGATTCCAATAATTACAACGCGCGAGTTGTTTTTCGGAAGTATAAGCTTCTGCTGCCTTTAACGTTTTGCTTGCTCCGTCCTAACTCGGAGGAAACCTCCGAGCGGGCGGTGCGCTTTTTTAGTTATATTTAATTTTTTTAGTCCACGACCAATAGTCCAAATACTTACTTGAAGTTCGGTCTTTTCATAAATTCTTTCAGCTAATTCAAAATTGGTAGCGTCGTTATCTTCAGAAATTAAATTAGCTAGGATTTCGAGATGTTCTGCTTGTAATTTTGGTTTGTTTCCACCAGTATAAGGCTTGGGCGCAATCGATCCGGTGCTTAAATAGCGTTTTATTAATCTACGAACAGAACTTGTGCTGACTTTAAAACGTTGAGCTATTTCCAAAACTGTACCTTCTTCATTGGAGTAGGCATCGATAATTCTTTGACGTAAATCCAGGGAATAGGGTTTCATTCAAGGGCGATAGGAATTAATTTTCAACACGGTCAATTATTTTAGCTAAGTTTTAAAAATTAATCACCAGCTCGAGTTTTAATCAAGGGTTTAGTAGCGCAGTTAACTAATTAATATTTTTGTATTAATATTAGGAAATCAAGGGCTTTTTTCATACTAGAACGTCTAGTATGTGAGGAGGGGGAGGCTATACCTCTACGCAAGCGTATCGGCATAGCCTCCGATTTCTTCTCAAGCTCAAGAACTCTGCACATTGCTGTAGTTCTCCCAAAAGAAGAACAAAGCCAAACTGAAGCTGATTTAGTTGAAGAAGCTCAAGAATTAGAACCAGATGCTAAAAAAGAAGATCTAGTTACAGAAGAAGCGACATCTATAAATGCTCCACCACAAGCATCAGGAGAAGATTTAGCTGCTGCCATTAAAAATGCTCTATCTGAGAAACCGTTGAGCATTAACCAACTGATCAAAATAATTTTTCCTCAAAAAGATTCAAAAGATTCCGGCGAGATACGTACAGAAATCGTTAAAACTTTGAATCAGGGGATCGATCGCAAAGAAATAAGTAAAATTAGCGGAGGTTTTTATCGTCTTGAAGTGAGTGAGACTAGCATTCGGGTAATTCAAGCACAAGAAGAACCAGAAATCATTGATTCGACCCTTCCCTCAGATCCTAGTCAGTCAACTGCTAATTTAGAAGTAGAACAGCAACAGCCATTGACTAATCAAGAAATTAAGCAACTTGTTTTATGGCAAATAATTGACAAAGCATTGAGAGCCAATGCACCAGAGCCGATGAATACCAAGCAAATTCTCGAATGGCTCTATCCTAACGGACTAAGCGACCGCGAATTACAAAAAATGAAATCTTCGATTGCTTACGCTTTATCAAACAATCTCTCCAAAGGACTTTGGGTTAGAGTTAAAAAAGGTTGGTTTAAAGCTATCGATTTTTCGGAGGGACAGCCAGTGAAAAACTGTAACTATGCCTGTTCTAGAACTTTATGAGTTGGCGATAGAATGTTGAAAATTTGCAGCTTATTGACAATGATACTATATTCAAATTAGTTTAAGCTAAATTGGAATGTTTGTTCCAATAAAAAAAAGTTTTTATTTTCAATTTTGATAATAGAATAAAAATTATTATTTTGTCTGAAATTATTCCCAAAAGATAGAGGGATATTGGTATTATTTAATTAAGAGAGATGGCTGACATAGCTGTTAAACCCTTCTGATAAAAAGGGGCTTTACCAGAATTATTTTTTATAATATTATCGATCCATTCATAACAAAAATTCCATGCTAATATCCACATTTCGACCTACTTTCCTACCCAGTGGTCGCTATGTCTTCTTGTAGTCCGCTTATTCTCTTTTAGTCGAGCGATGTATTTTTGTAGTCCTTTGTTTTTAAGATTTTTACCTCTTAAAGCTAGCATTGTGTAACTTAAAGCTATCAATAAAATTAGATTAGTTAATCTTTTTTTGTTGGCTTTGCTGCCCTCTAAATTATAACCACCAGTCTTACAATCTTTAAATAAAGCTTCAATTCCGTAACGAGTTGAATAAACTTTAATAACTTTTTCGAGATCGTCTAAATTGGTTAAAAGATACCAAGGCTCTTCTTCATAATTCTTTTTATATTTTCTTTTCCAATAAGCTGCTAAATTAAAATTACCAAATCCTTTCTTTTTAGTGATTTTAAGGTTGGAAAAAAAAATTTTTGTTCCAGGTTTTATTCCTAAATCAAACAATTGTTGATATTTTCTAGCATACCTTTGTTTAATATGAGTATCTTGTTTTTGCCGAAAAGCAAAAAAAACTGATTGTTTCTTTTTCTTTAAGTATTCTTTTTCTAACCAATCAGCTAACTGAATTCCATGAAATTGCGGATGTCGCGCCGCCGAGGTTCCCTCGGCTTTTAGCGACACCAAGCTCTCGGTCTCCAATTATTATTACAGTGAAATGTTTTAATAGGTTTAAAACTGGACGAATAACTGCTTTTTGTTCGGTGAAATTACTACACCCAGAATCCTTTTCTATAATTTGCCAATAAACAGGAAAAGAACGATTCTTCCAATTTATACTTATCATTAAAACGTTATTCTTTTTCCAATGAGTTCGATCGATAGTTAAAATCAATTCTCGAGCGGATTTGAACTCTTTCTCAATAATTGATTTGATGATTGGAAACCAAAATAATACAATACTTAAATTAGGTAAAACTAAAAATCTTTGAAGATGCTTGCGACGACTTTCGTAAAGAATTGGAATAGGCAAACAAGATGCTAATCTTTCAATTCTAACTTGTTTATGCACTTGTAAAAGCCAAATTAATATTTTTAAAGTTTGGATTTGTGATTCACTTAAATATTTTTCAAATTGTTCTATAGCGTACTGTGGAAACATAATTTGATTTTAAAAAAATCTTAACATTAACCTTTTTCTTATCAAAAAATTAAGTTAATTTTTGTTCAATCAGAACGCTTCAGAAGTTAACAATTAATATTCCGAGAATCTCAATAATAAAATATTTGGCGTAAAAATTACGCTAATTATTTCGATTTTTTCGACTTCTAAAAAAAATCGAAACTGCTCTCGATCGCAAACAAGCGATCCCGCAGGGTTCGGCTATGCCGCGCCAAAGTCTCGCCGCTACGCGGTGCTCATTAACCCCGAAAACAGTACAAAATAACTAAAAAATTCATTCTCAATAAGGATTTGTTAAATAAACATTCTTTCATCAACTTGCTATTTTCAAACGAAAGGCTTGTGGGTCTTTGTTTTTAGTCAGTCGCCCCGAAAACCTCCGAAGTTAACGAACTCTGTATGGTGATGGTCACTATTAGCAGAAATCAAAGGCTATTTTACCAAAGAAGAAAAAGATTCTTGGAATCCGGCTTTCCGTCATACTTTTGAATTTACGCTTAAAAAAGCTAACGAATTATCCTCACTCAAATGCCGTAGTCGAGCTACTATGTTACGCAAACAAGATGTTTTAGAGCAATGCAACAAACAACTCTATCCTTACTATGCTGATTATCGAGCTATTTTTTCCAATTTCGATTACATAGCCAAATCAATTCTTACTCGATAAAATCAAAGCATCCTCGCTAAGACAATTTTGAGGATGCTTAAATTAGTCATCACATAACCCTATTTTATACCAATGAGCAACGAAACAGATACTAGAGATAAAGTTATACTCGATGCAATCGCCTCTTTAAGTACCGAAATCAAATCCGAAATCAAAGACCTTAAAGTCGGACAACAAAAACTCGAAATCAAGATTGCAACAGTTGAAGCTAGAATTGTCGCCTTTGAAGGTAAATTAGCTGGTCTCGAAGGGCGAGTCAATCAAATTGATGGCACGCTTAAAACTACTGCCTTTGCTTATGTTAGCCTGCTTGCTGTCTTAATCATTGGTTTATTAACCATAACTGGTCAAGTTGTTTTTTTTAGCGGCAAATTTTAACAAAAAAGAGTAATACAGTTTTATTTTTGTTACGTAACAAACAAAAGCAACTAAAATTCTAATTCAGAAATTTTAACCGCTACGCCATTCTCATCAAAATCAATTTGATAACCGGCACTTTTAGCTCGTTTAACAGCTTCAGAGTAAAGAATCGAATCTTTAAGCCAGTCGTTGAGCTGAGCTAATCGATCGCCATCTTTGTAACACTTTGCACTCATTGGCTTGAGGCTGAAAGCTTTCCCCAACTTACTGAAAAGTTCTTTAACTAGATTCGGATCGGCTCGATTATCGATCTCTTGAGGTTGATAAATTTGATACGCTTGTCGATTTTCAAGAATTTCTGTTTTGAGATTTCTGTTGCCCCCACCAAGATCAGATGTAGCCGATGCGCTTGGGTTATTGGCAATTCTACTGGGTATTGACGGCAGATTTTTTTTAATTGGAAGTGAATGCTCCGTGCCCTCTCCTTTTTTCTGGGCCACTGGAACTGTCTCCGGTGGCATGACTTTGGCAATCGCACCAGTATGTTTGACAAGTTGCTGCTGTTCAGTTGCTTTTATTTCCAAACCCGATCGCAATCTCATTTGAGCGTTACCGAAGCGATCTAAATACTCAGATTGATATTGCTCCCACCGAATCGCCAAGTTACTAGGATCTTTCTTGAAATGAGCCAGCACATCAGCACGTCTCTGATAAATCGTCCCTCCATAACGATTTATCCAGTCATTAGCCAGCCAATCTCGAAAGTTTGAGTCTAATTTCCCTTCGATATTCCACGGCCCCTTTTTCAGCCAATTTAAACCCACTTGATGGCGCACCGCGAAGCGGATCTCTTCGAGATCGATAATTGGCTCAGTTATAACTGTCTCGTCCTTACTGATTACTATTTCTGCTTTAGTGCGATTTTTTTCGTCTATTACTTCAACATCGCCGCATAAAAGTTCTTCTTCATTATTTTTAATATTTACAGTTGACTCTTTTTTGCTCTCATTCTCGAACCAATAATCAATTTCTAATTCATTTTCTTGGCTGTTAAATTCAATTTCTCTATCCTGTTCTAAGTCTGAGAAAGTATTTTTTAGATCTGAATTAGTCTGAGGCATTTGAAATTCGTTGCTATTATTGGGCTGTGAGGATTGATTTTGCCTTTTTTGGCAGGACTTTGTCTTCTTTGTCACCGTTGTGCCAGTTTTGTCAGCAACATTGTCAAATTTGTCACTAACGGAAAAATTCCGCTTGCGAGGTTTTTTAGTTCCCAATGGTTGATTTTTAACGCCGTTGGTAATGACTCGTTGATAAGAAGATGCGATCGCAAACAAACCAAGTTGACTTAATTTTCTCAAAGCGCGGTAAATCGATCGCACCGACATCTTTAAAATTTCTGCCAATTCTTGAGGGTGGGGGATTGCGATCTTTCTATCGCCGAAAGGATCGAGATGATAAAGGTAAAGCCAGAGGCGATATTGCATCTTGGTAAGGTTGGACGCGATCGCATAATTGGTTATTTCTGGCGTAATTTGGATGAATAACGACACAGTTGGATTAATATTAGTAAACAATGAACGTAAAAATCTCCGAACCTTTATACAGCTCTAAAGATTAAGAATTGAATGTTCTGTAGAGATGAAAATGACGCAATCATAAAGACTGCGTCCTGATGGTAATTAAATTTCAGTTGTGGCAATAATCGAATGTTCAAAGCCAGTGGCGCGATTATAATCAGCCAGCCATATATCCCAATCGATCGCATTCGGATCGGCTTGGACTTTGACGCTGTTAAAACCTGTTTCGCTGTCTAAACTGACTAAATATTTCTGCAGTGGAGATTTTGGTGGCGCAAAATCAGAATTAAGGATAAATTCAGCCGCATCAACTTTTCTCGAAAAATGTTGCCAAGTAGCTCGAATTATGCCATTAATAACTTCGGGATAATAAGTAGCACTCCAATCTTTCTCAACCAGATTGTATTGATATTCTCCAATTAGGAACTTCCCGCGATAGAGATAGTAAATGCGATCGAATTCTATAATTGCTATCGGTCTCTCGCTCAGGGAATGGTGAGTGGCGACAAGCCAATTCTCACCAGCGGAGATCGTACTGAAATACGCTCCGATGTTGTAATCGAGGATTCTGGTACTGGCATAATAGTTCTCACCTTGTCCGTAGATTTTGCCGATTTCAACTCCGTCGAGTCTAATCGAGTATTTTTCCGTTTTGTATTTGCTAGTTCCCTCAAAAACTCGATCTAAAAGCTGTTCTTTGCTTTCGGTCTTTTCTACTTGTACCGTGATTGATTGGTCGTTTACCATTAGATTATGAACCTCTTATAGGTTTTGGTAGAGGCGATCGCATTTGTTTTCCATGCAGCAGCGATCGCTTTTGATTTGGCATTTTTTTTGGTTAACTTGAAGCCTTCCAGCTCTCTGCTTTCCTTTTTATGCATATTGGTATCTTACCGTAAAACTTTTTATGGTGTCAATATTTTTACGCAAAGACTTTTGTGATAGAATTTTGATAGAAATTTTTTTATGGGAAAACTACCAATGAGCAAAATTGCACAATTAAGACAAAAATCTGGGCTAACTCAACGAGAGTTGGCGCATATAGTGGGTGTAACTGAAACGACTATTAGAAATTATGAGAAAGGACGAAGCATTTTGGAGTGGATTGAAAGGATTATTCGTTTGTGTAAAGCTCTCGATTGTCAACCAGAAGATTTGATTAACTACGTAGAAGCAGAAGAAACAGGCATAAATGATCGGTGATTCTGCTCAAAAAGTTATTTTGAGATTAGGTGCAACAATTAATTTATTCTGTTATTTTAAGCTCTAAAACTAAAATCAAACTTAAACCTCTCACTGTAACAAATAAGCTCAGCACTTTTTTTAATGCGTTACTTGAAGCCCTAATAAGTTACAATAACTTTGTAAGTAACAGTTTTTCAATTTAATTTAGTAACTCAATGGTTACAATCAGTAAGAAACAAACACGATTAGACGGAATCGATCCT
>JASJCW010000201.1 GCA_030065265.1 Prochloraceae cyanobacterium | reverse complement strand
GGCAATTAACGTTAATTTAGCAACTCGATCGGGCATTGGCGGAGATGCACAAGGCGATCGCCTCACTAGCATTGAGAATTTAATCGGATCTAAATTTAACGATACTCTAGTCGGTAGTGGCAAAAATAACGTTTTTGATGGCGGTACTGGTGTCGATAGTATTAGTGGCGGATCGGGTCGAGATACGATTACTTACGCAAATTCTCGCAATGGAATTAACCTCAGTTTATCTACTGGAATTGTTATTGACGGGGATATTTTAGGAAATGATACCCTCAACAGCATTGAAAGTGCGATCGGATCTAATTTTGCAGATATTTTAGTCGGTAACAGCAGCAGAAATTTACTATCTGGTGGTTTAGGTGACGACTCGATAGAAGGTTTTAGCAGCAGAGATACTTTAGAAGGAAATTTAGGCAACGATAATCTTTCTGGCGGATCTGGTAACGATAGCTTGCGCGGTGGTGGCGATAACGATACTTTAAGTGGCGGTTCCGGTGAAGACAAACTATTTGGCGATGCTGGTAACGATATTCTGCTTTCTGGCAGCGATCGCGATACTGTCGATGGCGGTACTGGGATCGATACCGCTAGTTATGCTAACTCGAATGCTGCGGTTAATATCAATCTTTTAACTAATACAGTTAGTGGTGGTTTTGCACAAGGCGATCGCTTAATCAGTATCGAGAATTTAATCGGTTCTGACTTTAACGATAACTTGGTTGGAGATAACAGCAATAACTTTATTGCTGGTGGTGCTGGTGCAGATACGATTGATGGCGGATCTGGTTCTGATACGGCAACTTATGAAACTTCTAGCCTCGGAGTTAATATTAACCTTTTAACTGGTACTGTAACTGGTGGGGATGGGACGGGCGATCGCCTAATTAACATCGAAAATATTATTGCTTCTAACCATAACGATACTATCGTCGGTAACAATACTAATGATATTATTGTTGGTGGTGCAGGTGCCGATCGCATTTCTGGCGGTTTTGGCAACGATACCATTGGCGGCGATGCAGGTGCCGATACTATTTCTGGCGGTAGCGGTGCTGATGAAATTTTAGGAGGCAACGATAACGACTTTTTAACTGGCGACGGCGGTAACGATACTGTTTTTGGCGGCTTAGGTAACGATGCGATCGACGGCCAATCTGGCAACGATTACCTCAATGGCGATGCTGGAACTGACCGACTTAATGGCGGTGACGGAATTGACTCTCTCTTTGGCGGTGGCGATAACGATACTTTAAGTGGCGAGGCTGGGGCTGACCGACTCAATGGCGGATCGGGTGCGGATATCTTAAACGGTGGTTTTGGCAACGATTTATTAGCTGGTGGATCTGGTTTAGATAGTCTAATTGGTAGCGAAGGCTTAGATACCTTAATTGGTGGTGCTGATGCAGATCTGCTAACTGGCGGTTTTGGTGCAGATACTTTCAAATTTAATACTTTTGCCGATTCTACCTTAGATCGGGGCTTCGATCGCATTATAGATTTAGAAATCGGCATCGATGTAATTGACGGGCCTCTCTCGATCTTAAATTCTCCAATCGCAAGTTTAGGTGAGGTAACGGCTTTTGATGAGATTGGAATTAGTTCTCTCTTGACAAATACTAGTTTCAGTGCTAACAGTGCAGTAAGTTTTACGAACGGAACGCAGACTTACCTGGCTTTCAACGATGAAGTTGCCGGCTATTCTGCTAGTAACGATAGTATTGTTGAAATTACTGATTTTACTGGTAACTTAGCTAATTTACAAATTGTTTAACCGCCTGCGGCGGAAGGCAGAGGGCAGAGGGCAGAGGGCAGCGGTGAGACCCCGCGTCGAGCGTAAGCGCACCGCCCGGTCGGAGCGGCAGAAGCCCGCGTCGGCGCAAGACGCAAGGGAAAGTCTGCCAAGACGGTTTCCTCCGACTTAAGGACGGAGCAAGCAGACGCAAGGGAACGCTCACCAAGACAGAGGGCAAAGGGCAGAAGGTGAATATTTTATGTTTAACCAACTTCGGTGGTAAGGCAAGAAGAGTTTTGTAAATTACTTACCGAATAACTAGAAAATACATTTTCACTTAAAAAAATCTCTCCCACTATATTGCCTATTGCCCCTTCCCTTTTGCCAGACTTCTGCAAGAAGTCTAAGATTTAAGTGAGTGGAACTACCAAAGTAGTGTCAAAATGGGTATCGAAGAATGCATATTCTATTGCTGGATTGGCTTTCCTGCTAATTGAAAGATAGAACGATAGCTATGATTAAAATTTTAATTAGTGGTAAAAATAACGAATCGATTAGCAAACATGCTTATGACTCTGCGGAGATTGCGATCGGTCGCAACTCAGACAATACAATAGTTTTCAACGATACAAATATATCTCGCTACCACGCAAAAATTATTCGTAAGGGCCTGCGCTACTTTATTAGGGATCTAGAAAGTTTTAACGGAACTTACCTCAACGGAGTGAAAATATCGCCGCAACAAGAAAAATTGCTTAAGGATGGAGACGAAATCTACATCACTGAATTCAAATTAGTAGTTTACACTCAAATTCTCGACAGCAATAATAGTTCTTCATCAAAATATACTACGATCGCAGATCCGAATGTAATTAATAGTTTAGAAACAGGGATTTATCTTAAACCAGTTTCTCTGCGCGATCGCCAAAATACTACTATCGGACGGGATGCTAACAACGCAATTACTATCGACCATCCTACAGTATCGCGCCAACACGCTCGCATCTGCAGAGAAAAAGGCTCTTACTACATTATCGATCTCAATTCTACTAACGGCATCTTCGTTAATGGCAAGCAAATTGAAAAGCAACGGGTGTTGATGGTTGGAGACATCATTCAGATCGGCCCTTGTAGTTTTACTTTTAACGTTGACGAAACTCTCGTCCAACAAAATCAAGCCGGTAATTTGCGTTTAGATGCGATCGATTTGAATAAAGAAGTTGGCAAAGGAATTAACCTCCTCAATAATATCTCTCTATCTATTCCCGAAAGGCAATTCGTGGTTATTGCTGGGGTAAGTGGTGGGGGCAAATCTACTTTACTCGACGCGCTTAACGGTTTTCGGCCGGCAACTAGCGGCCAGGTTTTAGTTAACGGTATCGATCTGTATCGCAATTTTAATGCTTATCGGACTGAAATTGGCTACGTACCGCAAAAAGATATCGTTCACATGGAATTAACCGTTGAAGAAGCTCTTACCTATGCGGCCCGTTTGCGAATGCCAGCCGATACTTCCGGTGCAGAGATTCAACAAAGAGTTGCAGCGGTGATGCAAGATCTCGGCTTGAGCCATCGCCAAAAAGTTCAAGTCAAAGCCCTCAGCGGGGGGCAACTGAAACGGGTTTCAATCGGAGTAGAACTTTTAACCCGCCCCAGTTTGTTCTTTCTTGACGAAGCTACTTCTGGCTTAGATCCGGGAACTGAAGCCGATATCATGCAACTGTTGCGAGAGTTAGCGGACTCGGGTTGCACGATTATGTTAATCACCCACGCAACAGAAAACGTCATGCTGTGCGATTTAGTTTTATTTTTGGCTAAAGGAGGATATTTAGCCTATTTCGGGCCGCCAAAAGATACTTCCGACTATTTTAAGGTCAATAAGTTCAATCAAATTTACCATCGAGTCGAACGGGAAAAATCGCCCCCAGAATGGCAACAAGAGTATTTACAATCTTCTCACCATCAAGAATACGTTCAAAAAGCGAGATCTTCGATTCCCCAACTATCCCAAACTAGCGGTGGTGGCAAAGTTGGTAAACCATTTTTAAAATCTAAAGTCAAGCATAACTTTGGTTGGCAACAGTTTATTATTCTTTCGCAACGCAATCTTTCGATTCTGATCCGCGATCGCGCCAGTCTCTTTTTGATGTTAGCGATCGCACCAATTTTAGGAATTCTCGATCTGTTTACTTGGCAAAGTAAACTATTCGATACCTCCGCTGGCGATGTCGGACAGGCAATTACGATGCTGTTTACTACTTCTTTAATTGCGGTAATGATCGGTAGTTTGGCGACTATGCGGGAAATCGTTAAAGAAAAAGATATTTATCGTCGCGAACGCACAGTCGGCCTGCAAATTCTGCCCTATATTTTCTCAAAACTTTGGATTGGGATCTTGCTGGCTTTATATCAAGCGGCGGTTTTTCTCTTTTTTAGATGGGTTGGCATCGATATTCCGCGATCGCCGGATGTTTTAATTGCATTTTATATTACTTTAGTTTTAACTACTTTGGCCGGTGCGGTGATGGGTTTGTTGGTTTCGACGGTTTCACCGAATCAAAATATTGCCCCTTTGCTGACAATTATTTTTCTCGTTCCTCAAATTACTTTTGGCGGCGGGGTTTTGCCGATCGATAGTTTTGGCTTGCCAGGACAAATATTCAATCGCATTACTTTAACTAAGTGGTCTTTTGAATCTTTAGTGACAATTAGCGATATCGGTACTGATGTGGCCGGCGATCGCTGTTGGGATTTGTCAGAAGAGGAGCGTAAAAACCTCAGCAATGAAGCTAAAGATCGATGTACTTGTGCGGGAAGACATTTATTTAAACGCTGTAATTTTCCTGAAATAAGAAGCAAATACGATCCTGCTGTAGATCTTCCAGAACCGGAAAAACCCAAAAATCCGGGCAATTTACCCGAACCGCCCCAAAGACCGAGCAATAACTCTTTTGCCGCCCAAAGACAATATCAAACAGCCTTGAATAACTATCAAAATCAAGTCAAAGAATATCGACAACAAGTCGATCGCTATCAAAAAGAAATGGATGTTTGGCAAGAAGAATACGGTAAATGGAAAGAAGATTCTCAAGCTGCAATTGGTGCCGCAGAAGGGATTATTAGCAAATACAAACAAAACTATGGGAATGCTTTTGCTGTCAATTTAGTTCGACATTGGCTCGTTTTAGGCTTATCGATCGCCATTATGTTGGGTTTGATAATTATTTTACAAAAGCGCAAAGATATTATTTAGTCGCACAATATTCGATTGTTTGTTTGTACTAATCGGGAAGAGGCAACAGGGAATAGGCAACAGGGAATAGGCAACAGGGAATAGGCAAGAGGGAATAGGCAATGGGCAAGAGGGAATACTATATACTCGAAAACGATCTGAAAAAATATTAATACCATTTCTGAGAAATCAGGCTACAGATAACACTAAAAGCTAGGATTGACTAAAGCCTTATCTGACCCCTGACCCAACTGCAGTAATCTTAAATAGAAATGGTATAAGTTATTGACCGCCATTCATGAGGCACGATTCCCTCGTGGGTCTTCTGGCCGAAAGGCAGATAAAAACCGAAATCTCTAATATAATCCAAGGTTTTTCGTTGCATAGCCAAAATCTTTTATGACTATATTTAGCATAGGTTTCAGGGTTAATGTTCCCTAAAAACTTTAAATGTGTCGATTTATCGATATATTTAGTGACATTAAAATAAGATGCAAACATTGAGTTTAATTAATACTTATGCGTTATCCCATCGTCATTGAACAAGGTAAATATAGCTATGCTGCTTATTGTCCAGATTTTCCTAGTTGTGTAGCAACAGCCAAAACTATTGAGGAAGTTAAGCAGCAATTAATTCAAGTTTTAATATCTCACTTGGAAAATTTAAAAGCAAGTAACCAACCCATACCCGCGACTAAATCCCAGCTAGGTTACATTGATATTCAAATTGAAACTCAAGTTTCATAAAATGAAAATTTGTCTTACACTTTTATCTTTGCGAGTGTAAGACCCTCACTTTTAGTGACGTGCAACTCGTTCAGTCCAAACCCAGCCGAGGATTCTTGGCTGGGGGAATGACTTGCTCTCTATAGTAACCAGACAGGTTGATTTCGCACTTAAAATCCTATAGAGATGACAACTGAACATCCATCTTGGTGAGGTTAACCCTAGAAAGCCAAGTCCAAGCGACCTGATGCGGGTTTGAAAGCACACAGCGTCCTCTAATGCCGCGACTTGAACGGAAAATTAAATGCGATCGCGCAGAACTTGAATAGTAAATTAATACTACAGTAGCAAGCTCATTTTTTGCAACAGAACCAGATTTAATTACCTACCTCATACCAGTTTGAAGCACTACCAAATTTTCTGCTTGTAGTAGAGAAAATTAATTTAGTCTAATAACCCCGTATCGATCGAATCTGCGTTATTTTCCATGGTCATGGTCGTGTATGTGAACCCCAGCGACATCTAAAACAACTTGATAAAATTCAGCTGCGCAGGATTTTCCACTATCGGCAATAGTACCTTGTAGTTGAACTACTTCATAAGTTTTAAATTCTAAATCATTATGCCTTCCTCCTTCCTTTAGTTCTTTAATGCCTTTTCTAACTGCGTCATCAAAACTATCACTCGAGGATGCTACAATCCGAAGTATATCTTGATGTTCGTTTTGATTAGATCCGTGCATAATTTTTTTTAATCCTAAAAATGATTTAGTCCTACAAATAACATTTCAATTACACTGTTTCAGTTTTATGCAAGAAAAGCTTTATCGTAATATTTTGCAATTTTTTCAAGCACTATTTGCCCATATTACAAATAGATATTATGATTATTTGCGTTTCAAAATTTTATTTGGATAAACAATCTATTTGATTGCGTCGCGCCATTTGATGAAATTTATCGACGAGCGGGAAGACCTTAAATAAGCGAAGCACAATTTGAGGATGAGAGCGAAGCAATTCACTCAGCATTCTACTACAATGTTAATTGGTTAATGACCCGCTAGTTGGACACAAAAGCGAATTTTTACTTTTAACACCGTGCGAAATCGATCGTCCCTTTACCTAGAAACGGAAATCATTTGAGTTTGGTAATTCTTGATAATTTCATCTAGCGTATAATTCTAGAACTAAAAACCTTTAAAATTAGTTTTCGATCGATGTCGCAAGTCAATCTAATAACTGGTGAAATTCTGCAACGTTGTAGTCAGGGAAAAACCCCGACAACCGAAGAATTGCAAGCATTATTAACTTCTCAATTAAAGCAACCCCAATTAGCTAAAGCCTTTAATCTTACTGAAGCAAACAGTTTAGAGAAGATCGAGGCGCGATCGCAACTATTCTTAAAGGTTTGTCCCGATGTTATGGCACTTTGCCAGCAATTGGGCTTGAAAAACTCTGAAGAAATTTTAAATAAACTTTGGTCTTTGTGGTTGCCTTTAGCCATGCAAATAGCTGAAGCGAGACAAACTTTAGGACGTACCTTAATACAAGGTATATTAGGAGGCCAGGGGACAGGAAAAAGTACCCTAGCAGCCGTTACTCGCTTGATTCTTCGGCATCTCGGTTATTCTAGCCTCTGCGTTTCGATCGACGATCTTTATAAAACTTTTGCTGCGAGAAAACTGTTACAACAGCAAGATCCTCGTTTAATTTGGCGGGGGCCTCCAGGAACTCACGATGTCGAACTCGGTATTAAGCTTTTGGATCGCTGCACTGGAGAATCTTCGCAAGAACCGATTTTAGTACCTCGTTTCGATAAGTCGGCTCATAATGGTGCTGGGGATAGATGCGAACCAGAAACCTGCCAACCTGTGGATATTGTTTTGTTTGAAGGTTGGTTTATTGGGGCCCGTCCGGTAGAAGATGAAGCTTTTGACAATCCACCAGAGCCGATCGTCACCCCAGAAGACAAGCTATTTGCCAAAGATATTAACCAACAGCTTAAGCACTATTTACCCCTCTGGGAAAAATTAGACCGTTTAATCGTACTTTATCCAGTTGATTATCGAGTTTCTAAACAATGGCGCAAAGAAGCAGAACAAAAGATGAAAGCTGCTGGAAAGTCGGGGATGAGCGATGCTGAAATTGACGATTTTGTAGAATATTTTTGGCGATCGCTGCACCCGGAATTATTTATTACTCCTTTAGTTAATAACCCCGATCTGGTCGATTTAGTAATTGAAATTAACTGCGATCGCACTTGGGGTCAAGTCTATCGACCGGGAAATCTTTAATCGTACATTCCCAAATAGAAATAACGCTCAAAAATACTTCTTCGCTAAAAGTTTGTATTTTATTTGCTTTTATCTATTGCTGTGCTTGGGTTAGTAAAAAATCAATTTAAAGTATCGCGACATTACACCATTTCTATTTAATATTGTTACGGTCAGAGGTCAGAGAGGTCGTCGCTACGCTCATAAAGTGCCGCAAGCGGGACAGAGGTCAGGGGTTAGGATAACAATTAACTGGTGTTGAGAATAATTAATCGTATCTGTAGCCCGATCTTTCAGAAATGATATTAGACTGATTGACTTTAGCTTGAAGAGGCTCGATCGCAATTTCCAAGACCTGACTAAATACTTTTTTATTGAAAGTTGGTGTATTTACTATCGACATTGTGATTATTAACTAATTATTGATTGCTGCAAAATCTGAGAAACGAGGGATAATAAAAGTGAAGCTCTAACAGATTGATATCAACTCTATTTAAAGAGTTATTTAACAGAAGGAAATATTTCTACTGAAAAGTAAGAGCAACAATAAGCATTAATTTTCTTCAATCATGAGAAATCTTGACGTTAAATATCGAACTTTAAAAAGCTTTTACTTAGACTGAGATCCTCGATTTTATTGTTTGAAGAGAAAGTAAAATTCCTAGTTTCCGTATCAAATTACCTCTGAGAAAACTACAAATAGGAGGTATTATGTTTAATATTTTAGTAATAACAGCTCTTTTAGCAACTTTAAGTAATGTAAGTTATATCCCAGTTCCATCTCTAATATTAAGAAATGAAAATAACCTGACTTACATCAAAAACTCTAGCAGATGTACAAAAACTTTTCCTAGCATTGCTAAAAGATATTCTCTCGATTACAGTCGTCTAGAAAAACTACTCAAAGACCAGAAATGGAAACAAGCTGATCGAGAAACTTTAAGTTTAATGTTAAAAGCAAAAAATCGAAGACCCGATGGTTTGTTTACGAATGAAGATCTAGCTAATTTTCCTTGTCCGGTTTTAAGTCAAATCGATAGTTTATGGGTTAAATATAGCAATGGACGTTTTGGTTTCAGCACGCAACTTGAAGTCGATAATAAGTGGTGCGTTGAGTCTGCCGATTTTCACTCTCTGGCTTATAAGTGTTTTAGTGAAAAAGTAGGATGGCAAGGTATTAATAACTATTCAGATCTTCAATTTGATATATCAGCACCACGAGGTCATCTACCAGCAGTTTATATATTACTTGCACAGCGAATGGTGGAGAAATGTCCTAATCTAAATGAGAGATCCTCACCAGAAAGAATAATTTCTCCACAACAACAACGAGAATGTACGGGAACGTATTTAATGTTGGCTTTTGGAGGCCCGTTATCTTGGATTTATCCAGAATGTCCAACTCGTCTATCTATCGTCAGCCCTTATACTTATTTCCAAGCTGGTCTGAAGAAAATGATGAGAGAAGACTTTCACGGTGCTATTGACGATTTTAGCCAAGCTATTAAACTCAATCCTCAATATGCTGAAGCTTACAGGTATCGCGGTAGCGTCTATCGAAAACTCGAAAAATACCAGCAAGCAATAGCTGATTTCGATCTCGCTATTCAAATCAATCCTCAATACTCGGAAGCTTACAATAGTCGCGGTGGAGCTTATGCAATCAATAAAAAATATCGAAGAGCGATCGAAGACTTCGATCTCGCTATCAAATACAACGATCAAAATGCAGAAGCATATTTCAATCGCGGAAGAGCTTATAAACTACTCGGAAATAATCAGCAAGCACGACGTAACTGGCTTAAAGCCGCTTCTCTGCTCAAACAACAAAATAGAATGATGGATTATCACAAAGTCTTAGAGATGATCCAAAAGTTACCAAATTGACTGCATTACCCAAGCAACCGCTAGCCAGCAAAGAACCACCAACCACGACCGAGGGACAAGAAACCAAAATGCTCGGGGACGACCAAACCCGCAGCAAAAGCAAGCAAAGCCCACGATCTCAGACAGCCGACTGAAAGGAGAGTCTTATAGTAGAGAGACTGGATGTACCTAACTCAATTAAAATTTGCCATTGAAAAAGACGATCCGTCCGGTGATAGTTAATAAGCCACCGATTAAAATAGCAAGAAGACTGACATAAGCAACAAAGATAGTTTTCAGCGTGCCGTCAATTTGATTGACTCGACCTTCGAGGCCTGTTAATTTACCTTCAACATAAAGAAATTACGACATCAAAGTCTTCGGGTCGAAAGTCGCTTAAAGCATCGGAAGTTTGCTTGTTAATATCGATACCTGCTTCTGCTTTTGCTGCGATCTCGCCCTCGCGAGATCCGAAAAGTTTCTCCAGGCACATCGTTTTTTGGGGAGCTTTTTTATTAAGTATTATTGATTGTCAACACTTCTGGATATTATTATTTTAGCGGAGCTAATGATTACATCACCAAACCGTTTCGTTTTCAGGAACTTCTGGCAAGGGTAAGGGTACAGTTACGCCAACTTCATGAGTCAGTTTTTCCAGAAGAAAATATACTCAGAGCGAGTAATTTAGTCTTAGATTTACACTCCCGCCAAGCTAAAATCAATGGTGAATTGGTGGAACTATCTGCAAGAGAATTTTTTTTAGCAGAAATTTTTCTGCGCCATCCAGGAAAAGTATTCAGTCGCGAGGAATTGCTAGATCGGGTTTGGGGTTACGATTACGATCCCGGTTCCAATCTGGTTGATGTTTATGTAGCCCATCTGCGTAGAAAGTTAGGCAGCAAACTGATTGAGACCGTCAGAGGTATGGGATATCGACTCCAAACTATAGACAAATAAGATAACATTCTTGAAACTTAACTTAACATTAACCGGACGCGAAGAAGCCCGCAATGTACCCTAAAAGTAAAAACTTATACCGTTATGAGAATGACAAATTCTCCGGTGACGAAAGCCAATCCCAACTCTAACAAACAGTTCGGTATTTTTGGGGAAGCAAGAACCCGCATCCTCATCTGGTACGCGATCTGGATGCTATTTGTGGGCATATTATCTATTCCTCTATTTTGGCATTTAATGCTCCGACAGGTAGAGGTACGAGTTAAGAAAGACCTTCAACAAGAAGTGTTAAATTTCCGGGAAGCATTTCAGGAATGGAAGTCCACACCAGATTTACAGCGAGAGCCAATTGAAATCTTTATCAATAATTTTTTGGCTACTAATTTGCCTGAAGATGACGATTTTCTCCTGTTCTATCTGGGTGATAGTTTTTATAAACACGCACCGCAAGCCTTGCCCAAACTATTGCGTCCCGGTTCGGAATTGATTGATAACTGGAGTAAAGTTACTGGGCCTGAAAGAGGAGAAAAAGCGACCTCAGACAGTACAATTGGCAATATTATCTATATAGTAGAGCCATTTACTGGCGAGGCAGAAATTGACGGCAAATTAGTTGCCGTTCACACAACTGCAGGGGAGTTACAAGAAGCTTTAGAACTATTTACAATATCTGTTCCAGTCCTTGGTACGGTAATAACTATTGCTTACGCACTGGCATGGATAGCAACTGGGAAAATATTAAAGCCAATCCAACTATTAGCGAAAACGGCGAGAACAATCGGCAAAAAAGACTTGACTCAGCGTATCGAGATACAAGGAAATGGGGAAATGGCGCAACTGGCGCAAACTTTTAACAAAATGCTCGATCGCCTTCAAGCATTACTTGAAAGCCAGCATAATTTTCTTAGGGATGCAAGTCACGAACTGCGAACGCCAATTACAATTATCCGAGGTCATTTAGAATTAATCGGAAATGACCCAGTCGAACGGCAACAGACCTTGCAATTAGTGTTCGACGAACTCGATCGCATGAATCGCTTGATTGGCGAACTGAGTCTTTTAGCTAAAATAGAACGTCCCGATTTTCTGTACTTAGAAACTGTAGAAATTGGCGAACTAACAAAAGAACTCTACCAGAAAGCACAAGCTCTGGGAAAGCGAAACTGGCAGTTAAACGATCGAGCCAGAGGGAAAATACAAGTCGATCGTCAAAAACTAACCGAAGCAGTAATGAACTTAGTAGAAAATGCAACTCAGCACACCCAAGAAGATGATTCGATCGTCTTAGGTTCAACTCTGACTCGACAAGAGTTTAGGTTTTGGGTTCGCGATACAGGACAAGGTATCGATTTAGAAGAGCAAAAGCGGATTTTTGAACGTTTTTTCCGAGGTAGAAATACCCATTTGCCAGGCTCGGGTTTGGGTTTGTCAATTGTGCAAGCAATCGTCAAATCTCACGGCGGTAGAGTACAGCTTTGGAGTCAACTCGACGTTGGGTCTCAATTTACTATCATTATTCCGCTATTGAGAGGATGTACGAAAAATATCTTCCTGTAAATTTTCCTTTGATGCGCACCACGAATTTATTGAATTATTATTGCAAAATAAGATGTCTGAATATATTATTAAGTCTTTCAATATGGTTTGTTTCACCACTAGATTTATCTACCGCTCGATGTCTATTAGGGATAAAACTAGCGAAGCTGCTATTAGAGGCCATCTAGATAATTTTGCAGCTTTCAGTATTTGAGGCAGTTAACCCGCTTCTCTGCTCAAACAAAAAAATAGAATGATTGATTATCACAAAGTATTAGAGACGATCCAAAAGTTGCCAAATTGACTGCATTTTTTAAGTTCGATCTGAGTTTTATTTCTTCTATCGTCTGACTGAAAATTTTTATTTATTTTATTAATTTTATTTGTCTGGGAGCTAGCTGATGCAAGACGTTCAATTAGCCAACTTTATTGGAGAGGTAGGATGAAAGATAAAGTTTCCAGGGAGGAAATTAAGATGAAATTAGATCGAAATATGCTGCGAGTTTTTGCCAATCTC
>JASJCW010000200.1 GCA_030065265.1 Prochloraceae cyanobacterium | reverse complement strand
CCTCTTAATTCTAAGCGATCGACTTTTTCAGGATTAAATAGTAACAAACAAAAATTTGCTACTGGCTGTTTTTCTGATACTTCTAAGCCTTCAAATGCTTGATTATCTTCACTTCTTTGCTGTTTAGGATCGGGCCAAGCAAATTGAATTCTCCCAGAATCGGATAAGTTTTTCCAAACATTTATCCTAGCCGTTTTTAAAGCTTCATCTTGGCAATTTGCTGCGATCGCATTTAGGTTTCCTGAGATCCGAAATTGTTCGCGAGTTTTAGTAAAATACCAGCAAATTTCTCCCCAACTTTGACCCTCGATTTGAGTTATTTTTTCGCTGCGAGAATCGGTAATAATTTGAATCTGGTTAGTATCTTGCAAAAAGCCTCTAAACACTACCGTACGATTGGCTGGCTTCCCTTCTGAGGTTATGGTTGCCAGTTGAAAATAACGAGAAAATGCTAAAGACCGATTGAGATGTAATGCTTTTGCAAGTGGCGATCGCCAGGGAGCTAGGGACATTTTTGTTTTACTAATGTAAAGGTTTTTCTGAGGTGATAAACCAGAAATATTTTTGCGATCGCTCGAAAAACCGCCCCAACATCTTACCTCGTTTTAAATATTTTTTGGCCGTTTATTTGAATCTATTCAACCAATTTGGAAATATTTTGAGGTTTTTTAAGTCAAGCTTTCAAGCATACAATATGGGCCGGCCTCAGCTCGGGCTGTAACCGTCCCGATCCGAGCCAGCGTTTAACTAGCTCTTTAAGCTTTTCTGCTCTATTCTTGCTTCCTCAAATTCAAAGAATTGGAAAAAAATTTCCTTAATGATTATTAAAAAAATCCTAGTATTTAGCAAGTAAATAGAGATTAATAGTTCTCCCAAACTAATAAATTGTTGGGAGTTTTCTGCTGATTATCGTCGTTCGCGAGGTCGAGCTTTATTAACTTTCATGTCGCGTCCCATCCAATTTGCACCATCTAGGGTTTCAATTGCTTGTTGTTCTTCTTCTTCAGTAGAGAGATCGACAAAAGCAAACCCTCTGAGCTTTCCTGTTTCACGGTCTGTCGGTAAATAAGCTTTTTTAACAGTTCCGTACTCAGAGAATACTGCGGTGAGATCTTCTTGAGTCACATCATATGACAAATTGCCTACATAAATAGTCATCGATTAATTAGTAATAATGGCATCATTGTTGAGGTTACCATTTGCTACAATCAGAACTCACTCTTATTTAGGTTCTTATAATGATTGTCAGTCATTTGCTCCTGTGCTAAGGATATCGCTGACTTGCTTCCTTAAATTTGCTCGCGAGAGGAGATCGGACAATCTCGATCGACAGAGTCTTTGTTGCTAGAGTAAGATAAGCCAATAACTGACAAAAAACAATTGAGATAAAGCGTAACAAGAACCCGGACTATAAGAGTCTAAAGGTTAATTTTTAAATCTAAGAGCGATCGAATTGATTGCTTTTTAAACAATCAATTTAGAAAGTCGCTCGCACGACAATTTCACCCAGCTTAGATCGAGAAATTACGATCTAATTTGAGACTTGATTTCATTTAAAATCGAGCGAGTCACTTGTTTAGGAGACTGTTGTCCGTTAATTCTTAATAGTTTTCCTCTAAAATCGTAATATTCTAAGATAGGAATAGTAGAAGCTTGGAAATTGGCTATTCTCCGCTCAATTATTTCCGTTCTATCTTCAGCACCAGCTCGAGCTAAACAGCGATCTAGCATGACGGATTCTTTAATTTCCAAGTAGATAGCGATAGGTAGATTTTGTCCGATTCTTTTCAGCAAAAAATCTAGTTCCTCTGCTTGAAAAGCAGTTCGAGGATAACCTTCCAAGATCCAACCATTTTCTACATCCCGCTCTAGCAAACGTTCTTCCATGAATTTAATCATAATTGAATCGGGAACCCATTCTCCCTTTTCTACGTAGGTTTTGGCAGTGTTTCCCAAAGTCGATTTTCCCCCGATCGCTTCTTTTAAAATACTTCCTGTAGAAATTGCAGTTATTTCAAAATATTGAGAAAGGTTTTGCGACTGCGTACCTCTACCAGATCCCGGGCCTCCTAAAAGAATCAATCTCACCATAAATTAACTCCCAATAATTCAATCGCTTTTATTTTGCTCGTTAAAAGCGGCGAATAACAATATTTTCAAGCTCATCAATCTCACAATAACTTAATTTCTACTCAATAGCTCGACAATCTTTCGATCGAGCTTGAGACTTGAATAGAGGCACGATATCAACTATATTTATCGTGTCCTCGAGTTAATTAAGTTTGAGTTTTTAGCAAATAGCTTTTAACTCTAGTCTCGATCTCAATCATTATTAACTTTTGTTAATAATTTAAGTTCAAATCAAAATTACAGGAGCAATTAAATTGACTTACTTAACTTTATTAGCAGCAGCTACAGTCCCTGCAACTGTAGAATGGAGTCCTAAAGTAGCAATCGTAATGGTTATTTGCAACGTTCTCGCGATCGCTTTTGGCAAATTAACTATTAAAATGCCAAGTGAAAAACCTGCTTTACCAGCACCTTCTTTCTTTGGCGGTATGGGTTTACCTGCCTTACTCGGAACTACCAGTTTCGGTCATTTATTAGGAGCAGGTGCAATTTTAGGTTTAGCAAGACTAGGCGCGCTCTAAATTTAGGAGTGCGATCGTCAATTCTTATTTGTTTATGTTCCGAATAAGAATCTAAAACCCCATAAATTAACAATTTAGTCTTTATCTACAGCTTTATTTTGCAGCTAATTGGCGAGCTAGTTCTCCAAATAATTAGCTGTAATTTTTTATACAGATTTTTAATTAGCTTGATATGTTAAACAGATTAAGCTTAACTTAAATACTTAAGTATGCGATCGCAAATTTTAAATTTACCCATTAAAATATATATACCTTTCCAAGTTTTTACGGAAAGAAAAATAATAAATCGAGATTGTTTAAAAAATGACTGAGAAAATTCAAGATTGTAAAAACGATAACTCCTTATTAGAAAACGGATTTTTAGCCGTCAACAGACAAGTTTCAGCAAAGCCTTCCGAGCCTAAAAAAGTGAAATATATTCACACAGATCTAAGTATCAATTTTTTAAAAAATCGTCAGCGATAAAAAGACCCTGGCTGAATTTATTTAACACATCGGGTAACAAAATCAATGTTATCCCGATCTATTTTCAATCTTAAAAATAACAATCAATGTTTAGACCGCAACGTATCGAGCCAGGGCCGAATCAAGAATCAGTTTGGGACTATCCTCGCCCCCCAAAACTAGAACCATCTTCCAAGCGCGTCCGCATAATCTTTAATGGAATTGAGATAGCAAACACCAAAAATGCTCAAAGAGTTTTAGAAACATCCCATCCTCCCGTTTACTATATCCCCCCAGAAGATATCAAAATGGAATATCTTCAGCCGACAGTGCAACAATCTTTTTGTGAATGGAAAGGAACGGCTAGTTACTATACGATTGCAGTAGGAGAAAAACAAGTCCCTAATGGTGCTTGGTACTACACAAATCCTACAGAATCCTTCATCAATATCAAAAATTACGTTGCTTTTTATCCGAGTAAGATGGAAGCTTGTTTCTTAGACGAAGAGAGAGTTCAAGCTCAACCAGGAGATTTTTACGGTGGCTGGATTACTCAAGATATTGTCGGGCCTTTCAAAGGCGGAGCAGGTAGCTGGGGTTGGTAAAAATTACTAACTAAAATAGCAAAAACTGGTCTTATCCGTCCTAAAAGGTTCGGAAAACTGCACTAGCTCCAGTCGATCGAACACTTGCAGTATAGGGATAGGTATAAGTAGTAGCGCGGGATATAAACCGAGAACGTGCTGCCCTCGATGAAAAAACAAAATAATGCAGGCAAATCTTAAGTTAGGTTGTCAGTAAAAATAGTTTTTGTTAGGTGTTATCGATCTCGGTTTAACCCAAGTCCTACAGCCTTTGATAATATTTTATGTAGTGGAGCAGCACTTTAAATGGGAAAAGTTGTTGGAATTGACTTAGGAACGACAAACTCCTGCGTAGCAGTAATGGAAGGGGGAAAACCTACTGTTATTGCCAATGCAGAAGGTTTTCGTACCACCCCCTCAGTGGTAGCCTACGCAAAAACTGGAGAACGTTTGGTGGGGCAAATTGCTAAGCGTCAAGCCGTAATGAATCCCCAAAATACTTTTTATTCGTCTAAACGCTTCATTGGTAGGAAATACGACGAAGTAAACACTGAAACTACCGAAGTTTCTTATAAAGTTCTACGAGATAGCAACGGAAACGTTAAACTCGGCTGTCCGGCACTTAAAAAGGAATTTGCTCCTGAAGAAATTTCGGCTCAAGTTCTTCGCAAACTAGTAGAAGACGCAAGTAAATACTTAGGTACGGAAGTAACTCAAGCAGTAATTACCGTCCCGGCATATTTTAACGATTCTCAGCGTCAAGCTACCAAAGATGCTGGCAAAATTGCTGGCATAGAAGTTTTACGCATTATTAACGAGCCTACTGCTGCATCTTTGGCATATGGTTTAGATAAGAAAAGCAATGAAACTATTCTCGTATTTGACTTAGGTGGCGGTACTTTTGACGTTTCCATCTTAGAAGTAGGAGATGGTGTATTTGAGGTATTGGCAACCTCTGGGGATACTCACTTGGGTGGGGATGACTTCGATAAAAAAATCGTTGACTATTTAGCAGAAGATTTTCTTAAAAAAGAAGGTATAGACTTACGCAAAGATAATCAAGCATTGCAACGTCTGACCGAAGCGGCAGAAAAAGCAAAAATTGAACTTTCAAGCGTTACTCAAACTGAAATTAACTTACCCTTTATTACAGCTACTCAAGAAGGCCCTAAGCACCTCGATATGATGCTGACTCGGGCTAAATTTGAAGAATTAGCTTCAGGCTTGGTCGATCGCTCTCGTATCCCCGTAGAAAATGCAATGCGCGATGCTAAAGTTGCTAAAGGGGATATTGATGAGGTAGTTTTAGTTGGTGGTTCTACCCGCATTCCTGCAGTCAAAGAGATGGTGAAGCGGATCATTGGTAAAGATCCCAACCAGGGTGTCAACCCCGATGAAGTAGTAGCCGTCGGTGCAGCAATTCAAGGTGGTGTACTTGCTGGAGAAGTTAAAGACATCCTCCTCCTAGACGTTACACCTCTATCTCTTGGTGTAGAAACTCTCGGAGGCGTAATGACAAAAATTATTCCTCGCAACACCACCATTCCTACTAAAAAATCTGAAACATTCTCTACTGCGGTTGACGGCCAAACTAATGTAGAAATTCACGTTCTCCAAGGAGAGCGAGAAATGGCCAATGACAACAAGAGTTTGGGAACTTTCCGTTTAGACGGCATTCCTCCCGCACCTCGCGGAGTTCCTCAAATTGAAGTTACTTTTGATATTGATGCTAACGGTATTTTAAATGTAACTGCTAAAGATAAGGGTACAGGTAAAGAACAATCGATTAGCATTACTGGAGCTTCTACTTTACCCGACAGCGAAGTCGATCGCATGGTTAAAGAAGCAGAACAAAATGCTAGCGTCGATAAAGATCGTCGCGAGAAGATCGATCGCAAAAATCAAGCAGACTCTTTAGTTTATCAAGCAGAGAAACAAATTAACGAACTTGGTGACAAAGCTCCTGCTGCGGAAAAAGCTAAAGCAGAAGGCTTAATTAGCGACCTGAAAGATGCTCTGGCTAAAGACGACGACGAACGCATTCAAACCATATTACCCGAGTTACAACAAACTCTCTACACCATTGGCAGTAGCGTTTATCAACAGTCAGGTGCTGAAGGCGAACCAACTCCTCCTAATGATGGTGGTAGCGGCAAACCTCCAGGTGGTGGCGATGACGTAATTGACGCTGAATTTTCCGAGACTAAATAGGATCGATTATGAAATGAGTGCTTGATAATCAAACAAGCACTCATCAATTTTAAATTCATAGATTTTGCAAAAAACTTGATTTTTATCGTTGCTTCTCAAAAAAATATGCGGATTTTTCAGATCCGATCGCAACTAATATTTAAGTATTCTCTCAATAATTATTTTTGTCTTCCTCTAATTTCATCTATTTGGATCGCTTCAGCAGACTGGGATGCAACAGAATTTTCAAAAAATGCGATTGGATTACCTCGCACGAGATAGTCGATCTTCCCTTGATTTTTGTCTGGTAAGTAGGAGGAAGTTGCCATTTTCTTAGTAAGAATCATTTCTATTGAAGGAATTATCATTATTATGCCTAAAACCAGCAATATCCCACAAATCGACCAAATTTGACAATTAGAAATTTCCATCACTCCCCGCAAAATAACTTCTCGCAGAATCGATACAATCGAGATCTCAACAGCGACTCCAACAGAAATTTCTTTTTTTTCCAAATAAATGATTAAAAATCTAAATATTTCTAGCAGTATCAAGACAAAAAGAATATCTAAAGTAACTAATTGCAAATTTAAAGGAGATATTAAAGAAGTAAACAGTTCTTTCATTTTCATTAACATCACTCCAAGCAAGCTAAAACAAAGCATAATCACGATTAAACTTTGAACAATTTCTAAAAAATCGATGATTTTATTTTGAATTGAAAAATTAATTTCTCTAACTAGATTAGTCTTAATTTTTCGCTCGATCTGCTCTGATTTTTGATGTAAATCGTCTATTTTTATTGTCATTTTTTTCATGTCTTTTAAAAGTTGATTGTTAACTTATGTGACTATTTTTTGAATTTTCACTCCAAGTTAATAGCTAAATTTTCACTCTAAAATAGAGCAGCTTTTCGATTAATATAAGCTGAATTAAGCTAGTTATTATTGCTAGATCTTAGTGGCGATTGATATATACTGAAGCAAGCTTAGCCTCTTTTCCTTTTAGTTATAAATTCACATTCGAGAGAAAATAATTCATTATAACTGAAAATAATTTTCACAAATAATATAAAAAGATTTATTATTTGCATAGTTCTTTTATAAACAATAAATTTAGATATTGTGGCGATATTTTTGTATCTTAATATTTTTTTAAACAAAGCTTTAGTTGTCAGTGTTTTTACCAACCGTTCATCTCAGCTTTATAATCGAGAGAAAAACAACTTAGCGATATTTATCCTGTTTATTTAATATGATTATTCCTATCTTTGATTATTTAGCTAGCTTGATGATATCTTTTTCGATACTGAATACTTACCTTAAAATATTTTTCTAATTAGTTAGAAAGAAGTTTGAAAATTTATTCTCAGACTTTCTAGTTTAATACTTTTCAATATTTTTTAAGTATTTTTAGAGCGATCGCAACCTAATAATTCAAAAAACACAGCAATTAGTTAAAATGCATTTATCACAGAGAGTTATTGGCATCTATTTACTAATTAATTAATTAATTAATTAAGCGATCGCTTTTCACGATCTAAGAATAAGATAAGATTACAATTATTTTTTTATATATTTGAAACTTTTTTACAATGGCAAATGAAGAATATATCATCCTGATCGAACAAGGTGTAGCGGTATGGAATCAATGGAAAGAAAACCATCCCGGAATGGCAATAGACTTGAGTGAAGTGAATTTATTTCAAACTAATTTAAATTCAGCAAATCTCGATCGCGTTAATCTAGTCAAAGCCGATTTAAGTCGGGCGAAATTACGTCAAGCAAATCTCCAATTTTCAAATCTCAAAGGTGCGATAATTTTTTGGGCCGATCTCAGAGCGGCCGATCTCAGATCTACTAACCTGAGCAATAGTATTTTGCGGATAACCAATTTATCCGGTGCTGACTTGAGCGATGCGACTCTCTTACAAGCCGATCTTAGCGGTGCCGATCTGCGCCAAGCAAAGTTAAACGGTGCTAATTTAACCAAAGCTAATCTCAGTAGTGCTAATCTTAAACTTGCCGATCTCAGTAATGCCGATCTCAGTGGTGCCGATCTCAGTGGTGCCGATCTCAGTGGTGCCGATCTCAGTGGTGCCGATCTCAGTGGTGCCGATCTCACCGCAGCAAATTTAGATCGAGCAATTTTGAGGGTAGTTGATTTAGTTAACAGTAATTTGAGCAAAGCTTATTTAAAAGGTGCAAATTTGAATTATGCTTATTTAAAAAATACGATAATCGATAAGAAAACAGTAATCTCTCGAAAATGGCGTATAGTTTGGCAAATAATTAATCAACAAAATAACAATATCGAACTCAATTTAAATGGTATCGATCTCAGCGAAGCAGATCTTAGAGGAGCTAATTTAAAGGGAAAAAATTTTACTGGTTCAAATCTTAAGGGTACTAATTTTTCTCAAGCTAATTTGAGCGAAACAGATTTTAATAACGCCAATCTTACCGCTACTAATTTTAGCAATGCGAATCTTAATAAAGCTAGTTTTAAAGGTGCTTTCATCGAACAAGTAAACTTTGAAGGAGCAGATCTTACTAGTGCTATTTTCAGAGGAGTAAAACTGAGCGAAAATAACGTTAATCTTACCAATGCAAATCTGACCCAAAGCGACCTTACTGAAGCAGATCTAGAAGGTATGAGTCTGACTAAAGCTAAACTTAGCGGTGCAAATCTTACTAATACTAATTTGAAAAATGCTAATTTGCTAGATGCGGATCTTTCTAAAGCTAAGTCGATCGGTGCTAATTTAGAAAATGCTAATTTAAATCAGACTAATTGTATTGAAGCTAATTTTAATTGGGCTAATCTGAACCATGCTTCGATTTATAAAGCAATTTTAAAACAAACAAATTTAACTCAAGCTTCTTTAGTAGAAGCAATAGTAAGAAAGACGGATTTAAGCGGTGCAAATTTAACTAACACTAATTTAAATGAAGCCGATTTAAGCGGTTCAAATTTATCTGAAATAGATTCAATCTCGGTTCAAGCTTTCGGGACAAAATTTGTCGGCACAATCTTTACTGGAGCTTGTCTAGAAAATTGGCAAATAGACAATCAAACTATTTTTGATAAAGCAATTTGCGATTATTTTTACTTACAATCGGCCCAAAAAGAACGCCGTCCTGAAGATAAAAATAAAAATTTCTTACCTGGAGAATTTAAACATTTTTTAGAGTAAGATTAATTCTGTTTAGAGTAGCTAAATTGCGGTGACGTAAGGCAAGAGACAAGAGATTCAGAAAATCGATTTGTAGCATTATTTTGAGTAAGTTAGTGTAACTTGCGATCGCCTCGTATTCTGGCAAACGACGAGTTTGACCTAAAAAGATTCAAATTGTTGGAGTTCTTCTTGTTCGAGAAGATTCTTAACAATTCGAGATCCATTCTGTTCTAATTCTGAATTCATTTTATCTGAGGTCGGAAATCGCGCCTTTAGTCATAGCTGCGATCGCCTTATCGGTTGCTTTAGGTAGATGATAGTATTTACCACCTGCTTGTTTGGCGATCTCTTTAGCAAAACCAGTAGAAACAAATTTACTTTCAGTATCGATAACTAATAATTGCATTCCCAAAGCTCTAATTTTGCCAGCTATTTCTAACAACTCTGCTTTAACGTCGGGTTTTTCGCCTTCGGGGATAGTTTCTCCTAAAGATCTTGCTAAAGGTATATTGCCCCGTCCGTCCGTAATTGCTACGATAACTACTTGACCGATATCGCCGGACATTTTAGCATTAGTACCGACGTGTACCGCTTGAGTTAAGCCGTGTGCGAGAGGAGATCCGCCCCCACAGGGCAATCTTTCTAAGCGTCCCCTTGCTAAAGCGATCGAGCGAGTTGGGGGTAATAAGACATCTGCGCGATCGCCCCGAAAAGGAATTAAAGCCACTTGGTCGCGATTTTCGTAAGCTTCGGTTAACAATCTCAGAACCGCTCCTTTTGCAGACTGCATCCGGTTTAAAGCCATCGATCCCGAAGCATCGACTACGAAGACGATTAAAGCACCTGCTTTTCTGGCCAAACGTTTCGATCGCAAATCTCCTTGTTCGACAATTACTTTCCTTGCTGGATGGCGCAGTCTTCTGGCTTTTTGATAAGGTGCAGCGGCTCGTAAAGTCGCATCTACAGCAATCCTTCTGACTTTACCTCTGGGTAACATCGGTTTGACGTAACGACCGCGATCGTCTGAGAAGATGGTGCTTCTGGCCCCAGATTTTCCCTGTCGTTGAGCCATTTGCGCGAAATAAAGCACGCTCGGATCGAGGATCACACCTTCAGCATCGAAAACAAATTCTTCGGGAATTCCTGGAGGTTCTTGTTCTGGTTCGTCTTTATCTTCTTCATCTTCTTGTTCGTCTTGGTCTGGTTCGGACTCGTCTTGAGGTGGTTCTGGTGGTGGAGGTGGTGGGGGTTGTTGTTGCTCTTCTGGGGGAAGGTCGATCGTGGTCGATCGCGGGACGATCGCTAATTCTACAGCTTTTCTTAAGTCTTCTGGAGAGATAACGTTGCGTCCTTCTAATGCTGCTGCTGCTTTGGCAACTCGAACGGCAAATAATTCCGCGCGATGTCCTTCTACTCCCCCTCTGATTGCTTCTTCGACTAAATAAGTTATTTGTTCGGTGGTTATATTAACTTCTTTAAGCCATTCTCGAGCTAAAATTATCTGAGTTTTGAGGTCGTCGGTCTCTTCTCGATATTGACCGATAAATTGTTCTGGAGAGTTAGCGTATTTGATAACCTCATCGACTGCTTGTAATCGCTGGTCTAAGTTTAAAACTCCATCGGCAGAAAGTAAAATAGCGATCCGATCTAATAAATGCTGTCTTAATTGACCTTCTTCGGGATTATAGGTAGCGATTAGGATCGGTCTACAGGGGTGCTGAAAACTGATTCCTTCCCGTTCGATCTGGTTGCGTCCTTCACTTAAAACCGTCAATAATTGATTGGCGATCTGGTCGTCGAGTAAATTAATCTCATCGATATACAATACACCGCGATGGGCTTTAGCTAAAAGTCCGGGTTGAAAGACCGGTTGACCTTGTTTTACCGACTCTTCGACATCTACCGAACCCAAGAGACGATCTTCAGTCACTCCTAGAGGTATTTGCACGAAAGGTGCGGGTACTATTTCTGTGGGAATATTTTCACTATTTTGATATCTTTCTCGAATCAGATCGTCCCATTCTTCAGGTCGAGTCGGATCGCAATTACAAAAAGAATCTTTAATTATTTCAATCGGCGGTAAAAGAGAATGTATTCCCCTCGCCATAACCGACTTAGCCGTTCCGCGACGACCGGCGATCGCCACTCCGCCTAATTGTGCGTCTACTGCTGCTAATAGTAAAGCTAATTTGATGGCTTCTTGTCCCACCACCGCAGTGAGAGGGAAGTTCAAAGGTTGTGGTTTCGCAGTCGTGAGAGTAGGCATGATTTTTATTTATGCGATCGCTCTAGCAGTCTTTAATCTTATAGCAGTATTGCCTAAAACTCAAATTGCGATCGCTCTTTAACATTGTCTCAATCTAAAATTTCAATTACTCCGCTCTCCCCGTCTATTTTGACTTGGCAATTGTTAGTTAGCAATTGAGTTGCATCGGTAACTGCTGTAACTGCTGGTATATTTGCTTCTCGAGCGGCGATCGCAGCATGAGACAAACGTCCTCCTACTTCAACGATAATCCCCCCAGCACGAGCAACGATCGAAGACCATCGGGAATCGGTATAAGGAACTACTAAAATTGTCGTGCGATCGATGTTTTCGACTGCTTGCAAATTGTTAATAATTTGTATTTTACCCTTCACTTGTCCGGGACTAGCTCCAATTCCTTGCAATTGTTTGGCTCTTTTTAAGGAAGTTGAAAGTTCTCTAGATTCGGAACTTTGAGTCTTCCCATAAACTATATTAGGTATGCGATTTAGTCTTTCGTGTTCTTCTAATTGGATGCGTCTTTGTCGGATTATCTCGGGTAATTTTCTGGATAATTTTGGCGCGGATCGATCTACTAAAAGACGAATTTCAGATATTTTGAGGAAAAATATATCGTCCGGTTCTACTAGTATTTTTGAATCTAACCAAACATTTTCTAAAGCTAAAAAACTCCAACGTAAATGAGCTAAAAGCTGACTGTAAATTTGAGATACTTTTCCTTGTAAATTAAGTCTCTTTTGTGTTTCTTTTACTCGCCAATTATTTGCCGATTTCAAGGACGTACTTTCTATAGTTGTTACTATTTTAGATTGGTTTTCATCGATTAAAAATTGCGAAAATAATTCTCTAACTTTACTGGGATCTTCATTCCAGCGAGGATAGGCAAGATCTGTTATTTCTTCACTTAAATAACCATAAGAATCCAACCAGCGATCGAATTGTTCCAAAATGCTTTGACCGTCTGGCATGTCGGCAAGATCTGCAAATAAAGAAGCACAGCAATATTCACTGGATTGATATTCTTGGGGCAACAAATTCCGCACTCCATCGGCTAAAAGAGCTAGCGATCGCAATGATTTGACTTTAGGATTGTAATTGTTATCTAATTCTAAATCTTTAACTTTAAAAATTGCTTTTCTCCCAGCCAAACTGAACGGCACTATAATGCTGTAGTAAATTGCTTTTTGAAGAACTGATAAAATTGAATCTATTCTTGCTAGCAATTCTTCTGGAGATAGTTGTTTTGGCTCTTTAGCATTAAGCCTATTAATAGTAGGATTAAAATCAAACTTTAAATCTACCTGAAAATCTCTTTCTAAGTTAATTTCTGATTGAAATAAGCGCGCTAAACCGGGTAAATTTTGGATAATAATCTTTAAACTTGGTTGATTTAACTTAGCATTTCTGGTTATGAATTCAAGAGTTTCTGCTGGCAATCCGATCCGTTGGCAAATTTTTCCTAGTAAACTAACGTTAAAATAGGCTCGAGAATAATGAGCAGCAATAGTTTGAGTAAAATCTATATCTAAT
>JASJCW010000199.1 GCA_030065265.1 Prochloraceae cyanobacterium | reverse complement strand
GTAATGAATTTATAGCAACTGAACTATAGATTAGGACACTAATTGTAAAAGCAGGGAATAGTTAGTAGGTAGTAGGTAACAGATAAAATTGTCATAACCTTTACTTCGACTGCTATAAATAGAATTATAGCAGAATAAAATAAACAAGATTCAACCTGTTTATTCGGTTTAGCTAGATAGAAAAAGATAACTTTTACCTCACCAACAAAATGCAAAAAAATTAGCTAAAGGTACTCAAACAAAACCTTAATTAAGCTTTATTTTTGTTTGAGTGCCGCTAATCAGCAAAACAAGAAGCATTAAATTGAATTGCGATCGGTCAGTATTTCGCAACCATCAGCCGTTACTAAAACAGTATGCTCGAATTGAGCCGAAAGAGAATTATCGACAGTGACAACCGTCCAGCGATCGCGCAAAACGCGAGTTACTTTCGATCCTGCATTGACGATCGGTTCGATCGCCAAAGTCATCCCCGATCGCAGTTTCACGTTAGGTAATTGATTGGTACGAAAATTAAATACTGAAGGTTGTTCGTGCAAGTTTCTTCCCACTCCGTGGCCGGTATAATCTTCGACGACAACGAAATTATTCGCCTTAACGAGGTCTTCGATCGCCCCAGCAATATCTAATAAATAATTGCCTGCTTTTACTTGGGACAGGCCTTGATATAATGCTGCTTCTGCAACCCGCATTAAATTAGCCGCTTCTGTTGATACTTCGCCCACCGCAATAGTAATGCAAGAATCGCCGTGATAACCTTGATAAAAAGCTCCAGTATCTACTTTGAGGACATCTCCAGCGCGAAGTACCTTTTTAGGAGAAGGGATACCGTGAACGACTTCCTGATTGACAGAAGCGCAAATTGAAGCCGGAAAGCCATAATAACCTTTAAAACTGGGAGTCGCACCCATTTCGCGAATCCTTTTTTCGGCGTATTCGTCAAGGTCAGCAGTAGTCATTCCTGGTTTGACAAGATCGGAAATTTCTTTTAACACGGTTGCGACGATTTTTCCCGACTGTCGCATAATTTCTATTTCTTTTTTGGATTTAATTTCGATACCGCGACGAGTTTTTTTGAGGGGTTTGAGTCCTGTTTGCTTGGTTTGGGATGATTTGACTTTGGGTTGAGATTTTTTAGATTCTTGAAAAAACAAATTGGTGAGAATGTTCATTTATTTGGTTTTTAAAACATACAAAAATTTCCTATTGTAGTTATGTTAAGCTAATTGGTCGTAGATTTTCATGAAGGATCGGGACTTTTATCGTTGCTTTCTGGAGAAGCTTTGACTATTTTAAAGCCGAAAGTCTTCAATAACATTGCTATGCCAGTAACCAACATGAACATTACACCTAAACCGTTTAAAAGGACGTAAATCGGTTCTAAATGTTCGCCGAGATATTCTCCTTCGTGAATTACCATCAGGAAATGTACCTCATCTCGAGACAAACCAAACCAACTTTTACCGAGTCGATAACTAATCCCGGTCAGGATCGTCACGAATAAAGGTAACATCACGATCGGTGCAAAACTGCGGTGGAGTTTGCGAAAATTGACTTTCCTCATAAATATTTTTCTAACAATAAACCAAATTTTTCTTTAATTACTGGAGCAATTTTATCTAGTGGGGTGAGAATCGAGTATTTTAATGCGGAGTGGGCGATCGATTCGGGGGGGTTTTTACTGAGACGTTTGACGCTTTCTTGAATTACTTTTTGGGCGTTAATAGCATTGCGCTGTAAATTAGCCACTACCATATCTACGGTAACGTTATCGTGGTCGGGATGCCAACAATCGTAATCGGTAGCTAAAGCTAGAGTTGCATAGGCTATCTCAGCTTCTCTGGCTAATTTAGCTTCGGGTAAATTGGTCATACCAATGATTTTTGCACCCCAACTGCGGTATAAATTCGATTCTGCTTTAGTTGAAAATGCCGGCCCTTCCATACAGACGTAAGTACCGCCGCGATGCAAGTTTACATCGGGTAATTCCAAGCTAGCAATACTATCTGCTAAGATTGCTGCTAAATTTTTACACACCGGATCGCCAAAAGCAATATGGGCGACAATTCCTTCGCCGAAAAAAGTAGATACTCTATTTTTGGTGCGATCGATGAACTGATCGGGTATTACCATATCTAATGGTTTTACTTCTTCAGCTAACGAACCTACTGCGGAAGCGGAAATAATGTATTCTACTCCTAGCTGCTTCATAGCGTAAATATTGGCACGAAAAGGCAATTCTGTAGGGAGTAAATGATGATTGCGGCCGTGACGGGGTAAAAAAGCTACTTTTGCCCCTTCTAAATTACCTACGATTAAAGCATCCGAAGGAGAACCGAAAGGAGTTTTGAGAGTTATTTCTTCTACTTCAGTCAATGCTGCCATTTTGTATAAACCGCTACCACCAATAATACCAATTTTTGCCTGCACCATATTTGTATTTCCTCGTAGGTGATTTCAATTTAAAGTATATTTTTCCGGTATTATATTGTTAAAGATCGACCGACGTAAAATTCTTTACAGACATTAATTATTCTAGGAATGCGATCGAAAATGTCAGAGTAAATTAACTTTATATCTATGGTTAAGATAAAAAGCAATCGATCGGGATTAAATTCTAGCGATACCTCAATCGAGATAGTTAGAGAAAAAAATGTCGATCGCAAAGTAGATGCTATTTTCAATATTACTAATTTTTATTTATCCGATCGAGATATATTTACTGAAATTTATCGAGCTGGAGGGCCCGCTTTAGAATTACGTTTTCGCCAGTTAATTCCGCCAAAAATTGGCGAAGCTACCATTACTCCTGGCTATAATTTATTAGCTAAATGGATCGTTCACTCTTGCGCGCCAATTTGGGAAGATGGTGTGAGTGGAAAAGAAGAAGATATAATGTTGGCTCGATGCTATCGTCATTCTTTAGCTATTTGTCGTACTTATCAGATAGAAACTATCGTAATTCCTGGAATTGAAACCGGATTAAATAGTTTTCCTTTAGAGCGAGGTTCGCAAATTGCGATCGCAGAAATACAGCGATTTATCCGTGCAAATAATTTTCTCAAAAAAGTCATTTTTGTTTGCTCTAGCGAATCAGAATATCAAGTTTATCAAAATGCTTTATTACTGCGGATTTGGCAAATCCCAATTCCCAAAACTGAGCAATTTGCCCTAGATTCTAAAGCTTTTGAGCTTAAAAAAATTAAAAGAATTTTAAGCAATAAGGATCGCAATAACGAACTAAAAGTTTCTTGTGTCAAAACAGCTTTAAGACACGGTAACGACGGGATAAAGCTATTATTTAAGATCCTGAAAACAGAACAGGGAGAATTGCAATATTTAGCTTATGACTTGCTTTGGGAAAAAGCTACGGAGCGAGGAAAAAAAAGATTAGTATCCTATTTTCCCTGGCCGTCACAGGTAGGAATGAACTACAGTAAATTGAGAAATTTGTTACTAGCTGAAAAATGGCAAGAAGCAGATTTAGAAACTAGAAAACTTATGCTTGCTATTACCGGAGCAGATCTCCGCACAGATCGCTTATTAACCCAAAAAGATATTGAAAATTTTCCTGCTATAGATCTGCTCAGTATCAATGAAATTTGGGTAAGATATAGTAGCGGTAAATTCGGCTTTAGTGTGATTAAAAATCTCTACGATCGCGCCGAACAAGATTATACAAAATTAGCCAGTCAAGTTGGTTGGCTTTTAAAAAATAATTGGCTCAAATACGAGGATTTAACTTTTACTAATCAAGCTCCGAAAGGTCATTTACCGATCGCTTGGTTAGTACCTATTTCTTTTTCTGACTATTGGATTGCTCGTTTTGCTCGGGTTGGTTGGAATTTAATCTTCGATCGCCTCGAATCCTGCGGTATAAACGAAGAAGATAATGACTAATAATCTATACTTCTGCAATGGTTACTATCGGTTTCGCCTCGTTTTTTTCAATCGCAATATCTGCTATTTGTCTTTCAATTTTATCTTTAATTAATGTTGCAATTAAACGATTTATCGTTCTCACTCCAGAGCAAAAATTAGATTCGAGTCCGGGATTAATTACTATTTCGTGAATTCGCTGTTTCTTTTCTTGCTGTAATTCTCGTTTAATCGTTTTTTGAACTGTTTGTTTTCTGCCTGCAATTGCTCCTCGATAGTTAGTGACAATTTGCGATTTTTTTCTAGTATAAACTAACGGCTTAAGGGCATTTCTTTTTAATTTTATTGTTTCGATTGTTTTCCATATTTCTTTTTCATTTCGCTCTTCCCAACTTCCTTGATAGCTGCTGTAGCCCCAATATACTTTATAAATTAAATTGCTTTCATTTTGATGCAATATAAGATGAGGAAAATAAGGAGTACACAAACAAGAATAAGCATCTTGATTTTTAATCCGAAAATAGCCCCAATTTTTTTCTTGCTTGTTTAAAAGTTGAATTAAGGCAACGGATAGAGCGGGATAATTATCCGACAAATTTTCTGATTTTTTGGCAATTTTCATTTTTTTTGCTCTCAAACAGAATCTTATTATAACTCCTGGATCGAACTTGTTAAAAAAACACTTGTTTTGTGCAATAATGTCTTAATTTTATAATCTCTCGATAATTTTTGAGTCGTGACAATATCGATCCCCTATTTTGCTGAAATAGTTCTTCGCACCTGGGAACATTTAATATTAGTAGCGGTTTCCATGACTTTAGCAATGGCTATTGCTATTCCCCTAGGAATTTATATTGCGAAAAAACCAAAACTAGCTAAACCCATTCTCGGCTTGGCTAATGCAATTCAAACTATACCCAGTTTGGCAATTTTTGGCTTTCTTTTAACCGTACCTATTATCGGTGGAATTGGTAAAACACCGGCGATTGTCGCATTAACACTTTACGCTCTTTTACCTTTAATTCGCAATACCCATGCAGGAATCAACAAAATCGATCGCGGTGCGATCGAAGCAGCTATTGCTTTAGGAATGACAAACAGACAAATTTTATTCTTAATCGAAATTCCTCTAGCATCGGGGATAATTTTAGCCGGGGTGCGAGTAGCAACGGTTATTTGCGTCGGTATTGCGACTATTGCTGCTGCGATCGGTGGTGGAGGTTTGGGTGTTTTTATTTTTCGCGGTCTTTCTACGGTCAATAACCAGTTAATTCTCGCTGGAGCTATTCCGGCAACTTTAATTGCCTTAAGTTTAGACTTTGGTTTGGGTTATTTTGAAAAAAGGTTAATGCAGCGAGGAAAAAATAAATTTAAAATAGGTAAATTTGAAATTGCTTTATTGCTAGCATCGATCGCTTTATTGATAGCTTTAATGTTCCCCAGATCTGCTAATGTCATCACTATTGGTTCAAAGAACTTTACCGAACAAGTAATATTAGGAGAACTTCTCGCTACAGAAATAGAAAATAATACAGATCTTCAAGTTAACAGACAGTTTAATTTAGGAGGAACTTTTATCTGTCATAATGCTCTTGTTTCCGGTGCGATCGATGGTTATGTTGAATATACTGGTACGGCATTAACTGCTATTTTAAATCGCAAGCCGATTAATAATCCTCAATTAGTTTATCAAATAGTAAAACAAAATTACGCTGAAAAATTTAATTTAAAAGTAATTCAATCTTTAGGTTTTGAAAATACTTTTGCTATTTTAATCCGGCAGCAAGAAGCGAACGATTTAAATCTTAAAACTATCTCCGAAGCTGCTAAATATACTCCTCAATGGCAAGCGGGTTTTGGTTATGAATTTATTAATCGAGAAGATGGTTATCCAGGACTGGCTGAGACTTACAATCTACAATTTGCCAATCCACCTTTAGGAATGGATTTAAGTTTAACTTATCGAGCTTTAGCCGATCGCAAAGTCGATCTAATTGCAGGAGATTCGACTAATGGTTTAATTTCTTTTCTCAATTTATTTATGTTAAAAGATGACAAGCAATATTTTCCTCCCTATGAAGCAGTGCCGATTTTTAATCAAAAAACACTAATTAAATATCCACAATTAGAACCAGCGATCGCGGAATTAGTTGGAAAAATATCTGCTGAAGAAATGCGCGAAATGAATTATCAAGTCGACAGCCAATCTATTCCAGTCAAAGCAGTCGTCGAAAAATTTTTAAAATCTGAAGGGCTATTAAACTAAAATAAATCTAGAAGATATTTTGGGTTACTATTTCTAATAGTAATGCTTTTTTGAGCTGAACTAACGATTTTTTGCGAGCGATAGATTTAGTTTTTTCTCAATAATTTGTCACTGGGTATTTTACAAATTTTTCTTTGCTGTTTAAGCTCGATCTTTTTCTGCTAATTTACTTGCACAAAAACCCATTTAAAAATTGAATAAAAAAAAATAGCTGCACAAATACCAAATGCAACTATTTACTGCTTTCAGAACAAAGAAGGAACTAATGAAGTTAAATCAAGCTTGAATTCAATTATGACTTTTAAATTTTAAGCTTATTGATATTATCTTAGAATTAACACAAATTAGGAGTGCTATTTTCTGCTAATTTACTTGCACAAAACTGCACTCTTTAGATAAATGTATTATTTATTACAGCAACTTTTCTTTTTATATGTTGAGGTCGAGGTTTTAAACTTAAAATTTTAATATTAAAAATATTAAAAATATTTATATTTAGGAAGAATACAACTAAATATTAAACCCATATCAAATTATTTTCATTTTTATTCTGAATTTTTTTCCCTAAAGCGATCGCAATATAATTAAGCCCCGTCCAAAAATTATTGAACGGGGTCATTTTGAATTGAAAATTTTCAAATAAAATTTCAACTCTTTTTACTTATTAATAGTAAATTGATTTGGAGCAGAAAAGCTATTATTCGTAATAAGCCCCTTCGATCGCAACTTTTTCCTCATAATTGTTTTCTGCAGTTTTCCCAGAAAAAGGTTTGCCATCAAGTCCGATCCGACGTTCTAAAACTCTTCTTTTTTGTGCTTCTATTCGCAGCATAACTAGAGGCTCGTCGCCACAACTTTCAAAATAGTGATACAATCCTTCTGGAATTAAAATACCTTGATTTTTAGTCAATTCAGTAATTTCACCATCTACACCGTGAAATTTTGCTTTGCCGCCAAGAACGATAAAGGAATGATCTTGACCTGGATGGGTATGAATTGCATTTTCTCCGCCTCGAGCGTAGCATTTAATTCTAATACTCAATGCTTTGGTGCGAGCTAAAGTATAATCACTTCTACCTTGGCTCAAAAGTTGAGTTCTGACCTTAAAGATTTGTGGCTCTATATTTTGATTTAAATAGTCGCCATTAAATAGATGATAAAGCTTTGTTTGTAAAGCGATAGCTAGCTTCTTTAATTTACGAATTAGCATAAATCCGATATTTATTCTTAAGTGATTTTTGGTATTATGGTAACGCTAAATGCAATCAAATTTCAGGCTGTTGGAATCACAAATTTTGGTAGTTGTTTTTCGGCCGCTTTTCGAGTCGGTTTCTGCCAAATTTGATGCAATTGGCTCAAAAATTCTCTTTCTTTTTCACTTAAGTCGGGATGCCAACAATCTACAATTAAGACTACTCTTCTTTTGTTGCCATTATGCTGTACTTCGTGTTCAAAAGAATCGTCGAGAATCAAGCATTTACGGCTTTCCCAACTTCGCCATTCTCGGCCCGAGCGAATCTTGGCATTTTCTGCTGCTTCAATGGTTAAATGATAGCGGTATCTGACATTAGAAGGGCCGCAATGGGGACGCACGTGGGTATCTGGATAAATAATTGAAAAATATACTCCTCCTTCTATCCCAGATAAAAGCGGACATTGCTTTGCGATCGCCCAAGTTTGAGGACATTGCGAGATATTTTCAGCAATTTGTTTGGAAGATCTTCTGAGGGGAAATGTATTCCAAGTCCCTTCTTTGACTAAAGCTTTAGATGGAGTGGGGGTTTCTTCTGGAGCAACTCTAGCAAATTCTTTGGCGATCGCCTCCCAATTATTTTCTAGCATTTCGGAGATGCGATCGCTTTTACCGAAGGAAATTGCATTAAGATCCGGTGCGTAGAATGAATAAGGCCTTTGTTCGATTTTTTTAAATCTCGATCTAGATCTTACTATCATTCGCAGCCAAACTAAAGGCTCGGAAAAAATACATAAAGGAATTTCACCAAGATAAGAACGAAGAATCGGATGTAATTCTTTATCCTGGCTACTTTGAAATAAATACAATCCTAAACGAAAGTAATTGAATAAACTTTTTAACTTAGTCTCAAGTTTTTGGAAAATTGTTTTCATAATTACCGAAAAAATACTTATTAATTTAGCTAGTTTTTAGCTTTTTAGTATCTGTAGTTAAGAATACAATTTTAACCGTGACAAAAATGGGACAAGGTGCGAGTTAATGCTTAAGTAGTTTTCTCGTTAGTATGAATTTTCCTTATTGTTTTCCTCTATTTGTAAATTTTTAGCTCAGATCTGGTAATGGAGTTTGAGCCGTGCTTTTTGGTAATATCGGTTTAGATATATAATCTTTTGGCAATTCACCAGTTAGAGAGTTGAGAAAAGCAATAATATCCTGCACTTCACTTTCTGAAAGCTTGGTTTTGGTTTGATATTCTGCCATTAATTTCACTGCTTCTTCTAAAGTTGCTACCGAACCATCGTGAAAATAAGGGGCAGTTTCAGCAACATTTCTCAGAATCGGAACTTTAAATTTAAGGCGATCTTCTTCTTTTTTAGTTACTTCATAACGACCTAAATCTTCTTTGTTCGGCCATTCTTTTTCTAATCCTAATTTGCCGAACATTTCACCACCAAAATTATTACTAAAATGGCAAGAAGCACAGTCGCTAGCAAATAATTTTAACCCTCTTTTTTGTTGTTCGTTTAGTGCAGATTCATCGCCAGCAAAATAGAGATCAAATGGTGCTGGGGTTACCAATCCTCGCTCAAAAGTTCCGATCGCTTTACCAATATTTTCATAGGTTACTGGGTCACTTTCTTGAGGAAATGCTCGTTTAAATGCTGTTACATATTCTGGCATTGAATTGAGAACTTCTAATACTTTTGCTTCAGATACCATTCCCATTTCAATCGGATTTAAAATCGGGCCTAATGCTTGTTCTTCTACTGTTTCAGCTCGACCATCCCAAAATTGTGCTATTTGCGGTGCAGCATGATATACAGTCGGAGAATTACGTCCACCTCTTTGGTTTAAATGTCCGGGTGAAGTCTTTTCATTGTCTACACCATAATTGCTAAGGTTGTGACAGCTATTACAAGAAATTAGATTACTTTTACTCAGTCTAGGTTCGTAATAAAGTTGTTTACCAAGATTTATTAAAGCTTTGCTAGGATTTTCACTACCAATAAAAAAGTTTCTTGGCATAGCAGGGCCGAACTCAGTTAAATCGATTTTTTCTACTATTTGTTGCGAACAAGCTACAGATAAAGATAATGCAGCTACAAAAATACTTAAAAATAAACCCTTTTTCCAAAAATTATTCCACTTAAATCTCAAAATCATAATCAAATCATTAGTTCTTTAATTTCAAAATTCAACGATTAAAATCAACTTTAGTTTTATTTTGGTTTAGAACGAAATATACTCGTCATATAAATACCAGTAAATAACATCACAAAAACACCAAAAGCATTGAGAATAACGTAAAATACTTTTAAATTTTTACCTAAAAATTCTCCAGTATGAATTGACATCAATATGCTTCCCAAATCGCCGAATCCGTCAAACCAACTCAGACTAATTTGATAAATTATTCCAGTTAAAGCAGTTAAGAATAGAGGCAGAAATAGTATAGGTGCAATTTGACGATGTAAGTTACGAATCAAACGCCGATCCATTAATAATTACCTGTTTTCAACTTATTTTTAAATTACTGTTTAATAGCTTGCAGGATAGAAATGAAATAGGCGTGAAAAATCAAAAAAAATAGCAAAAAAATAAAATTCAAAGGTATTTCATTTTAATTTCATTATGCTATGTAATAATAGAAAAAAAAATATTTAAAATGCGAGTATTAATAGTAGAAGATGAAATAGATTTAGGAAAAGCGATCGAACGAGTTTTAAAACAAGAATCTTATATTGTTGACTTAGTCCAAAATGGTACTCAAGCTTGGGAATATTTAGAAGATAGATGGACTCAATATACCGTATGTATTTTTGACTGGTTGTTACCTGGAATATCGGGATTAGATTTAGTAAAACGTTTGCGAAATAATAATATTGCGTTACCAGTATTAATGCTGACAGCAAAAGATACTATGAACGATCGCGTGGAAGGATTGGATGCTGGGGCTGATGATTATTTAATTAAACCATTTGGTATGGCAGAATTATTAGCAAGAATTCGCGCGCTGCAGAGAAGATCGCCCCAATTGCAAGCTCAACAATTAAAAGTAGGTAACTTAATTTTAGATTATAAAAATAACTCAATTAGACTCGAAAAGAAAGACAATAACAAACAAATTGAATTGCGAGCTAAAGAATTTCAATTTTTAGAATATTTTATGCGACATCCAGAACAAATTGTGACTAGCGATCGCCTTTTAACTCAATTATGGGAATTAGATTCCGAGCCAAGTAGCAACGTAGTCGCAGCACAAGTAAGACTGGTAAGAAAAAAATTAGCCTCCTTGGGATGCGAAAATTTAATAGAAACCGTGTACGGACTAGGTTATCGTTTTAATCGAGAATAATAAATATTATGTGGAACATTTTTTTTGTAAAAATGATTCTTTTTAAGATAATCTCAGCGACGAAAACTAAAAATAATCCTCAAAATAAACTATTCGAGCGATCGCGCTGGCAATTAGCAATTTGGTATGCTGGTATATTAAGCCTTGTTTTAGGAATTTGTGGAGTAGGTATTTACCAGGCGATCGCATATTCCCAGAGATTAACCGTAGATCGAGAATTAGAAGCAATCGCTAATAGCATTCACGAAGTTCTCGAACCAATTTTACAAGAACCAGGACAATTTAAAGCAGTCGAAGCTGAAATTGCTGCAAAAATATGTTCCCTAACCAATAATTGTCAAGATCGCCAAATAGGAATTGAATCTCATCTTTACTACATAACTTTATCAGATACTCGCGGACATCAACTGACAACGATTGGCAATCGACACCCCGGATTTTTAAATGCTAAAAATAATGAAGAATGGCAAGATATTCAAGATATTCGCGGCAATAATTATCGTAAAATAGCTTTAATTTTACACAACCAAAACTTTGAAAATTGGGGCTATCTCCAAATAGCGCGATCGCTCGGTGATGTCGATCGCTATTTAAATAATTTACGCTGGATGCTATTAATGGGATTTCCAGCAGGAATATTATTATTAATGTTTGTCAGTTGGTGGCTTTCGGGCTTAGCAATGCGTCCAATTTACCAATCCTATCAGCTTTTGCAACAATTTACTGCCGATGCTGCCCACGAATTAAATACCCCTTTAGCTGCAACTCGAGCGACGGTAGAATCAATTTTAATGATGCCTAATTTTAGCGAAGCAGAAGCAAGAGAAACCTTACAAACTCTGAGAAGACAAAATTTACGGGTTTCCAATTTAGTATCTAATCTATTGCTTCTATGTCGGATGGATCGACAATTGAGCATCAATTCAGATTCAGAAACAAGAGCCGAATTAGTATCTGTTAATCAATTAGTTGAAGATATTACCGAAGATTTTGCTGCTTTAGCCCTAGCCTCTGAAATCGAGCTGAAAATTGATAATGCGATCGACAGCTATTTAATCGTCAGTGGAAATTACGAACAATTATACCGTTTACTGTCTAACTTATTAGTTAACGCCCTTAAATATACCCCAGCTAACGGCATCGTTACCCTCATCCTCGATCGCCACTCTAATTATGCCTTATTGAAAGTTTGCGATACGGGTATCGGTATTGCCAAATCCGAACAAAGTAAAATCTTCAATCGCTTTTATCGCATTGACAGCGCGCGCTCTCGATCTACTGGTGGATCTGGTTTGGGGTTGTCGATCGCACAAGTAATAGCCCAATCCCATCGGGGTAAAATTGAAGTAGAAAGTGAATTAGATCGAGGTAGCACTTTTATTATTTGGTTGCCAATTAGTAAATAATTTGTCCTTAAAATTATTAGCCCGATTGCATATTTAAGATTTCTGGTTAATCCAAACTGCGATCGAGCTTTTTCAAAATATTATTTAATTTTCTAAATTGCTATTTTTTTTATTATTGCTTGCCGAATTGAGATTCTTGAGGGTTCAATGTAGATAAAGAGGGGTTTTCTGAAAAATTTGCAGTGGTAACGTGAGGATTAGCAACGGCAAACAAAATCGAACCGATAAATACAAATAAACCTGCTCCATTGATGAGTAACTCTTTTGATTTCATAGTTTCTAGCCCTCAAATTTTTTTATTAATAAAAAATAATCTTATTAATTATTATGGATTGGTAAGAGTAATTATGAAATCCGCAATAACTACTAGCAATTGGTTTTTCAGCATAATTGCGCGATCGCAACCGTTAAATATAGCAGATTTAAAATTAAGCTCTAGATCGGTTATTATCTAGCTTTGATAAGTTTTAGATAGGTTCGTTAAAGCTCATTTAATCGCATATATTGCTTATTTTCAATCTCAACTTAATAAACTATTCATTTCGCTCTAAAATCCTTAATTAATGCTTCAAAAAAGCGATTCATTAATAACTATTTGCTTATCAAATTAATTTTAATTTACATATTTTTCAAGAAAATTAGAGCGAGACTTTATATTCGTGACTCATATCAAATCATTTTAACTCTGCTATAAATTTTTCGCGACCTGGCGCATGCAGGATCGGCACGCGCTTAGATTGATTTTCAAATAATT
>JASJCW010000198.1 GCA_030065265.1 Prochloraceae cyanobacterium | reverse complement strand
ATCGTTTTTAAAAGTTTTATTGAAAAACAATTATTGCAAAATAAACCTTTTACATTCGTTTTTATCGTGCTAATGTTTGCAGCGACAATCGCCTCTTTAATCTTGCTTTATCGAGCCAAACAAAAGCATTGGCGAGCTATTTTTGCTACTTTAACCAGTATTGGTTTGATCGTTTTAGGCTCTCAAGAAGGGGTTTTTCGCCGCACTAATGAATGGTATATATCTCATTATTATTACGGTATTCTCGCTTCAATTTTAATGATTGTTTCTTTAGCTATCGTTCAAGAAATTTACAAAGATAAATCTCTAAAATGGCGTAATATTCATATTATCTTAAATTGTCTTGCTTTACTTTTATTTGTCGGCCAAGGTTTGACAGGAGTAAGAGACATTTTTGAAATTGGTTTATATAAGTCCCCACCCGGATTTATATTTTTTACTTAATTTTTTTGTTGTCAGACACAAGCATTTACTAAATAGCGATCGCAGTATCATTTAATTGGGTTTGTTAGCATTCCCAACCAAGATAAATCATTTTCATCCGTCATTTTCCAATTCTGCCAAGAAGAAAAAGGTATTCCTCGAACCAATTTTTCTAGAACTTCCCACTCAAGATCTCTGTTTTTTCTCCGACCTTATTTAGTAGACGTTTCAGTAGTTTGAAAAGATTCAGAAGAGCTTCATAGATAGTTAAAGTGAAAAAATCTCAAAAATAAAGCGGCTATTAGACTCTAGTTTTATCCTGTGACTGTATCATAGTTTTTTTTTCAAGTAAAAAGAAATAATTATAAATAAATGTTAAGCTAGAAATTAATATTAATTTTGCTACGAATATTTCTATGAAAATTAATAACCTAGGCAACAAAAATTATCGGATTATTGTTCCTCCGATAGCCACTTTAGTATTATTAGGAATTATTCTATTGACCACTGGATTTGTTACTTTGTGGTTTGCTGATGTAGAACAAGTCAGAAGTATTTTTAATTACTTAAATTTACTGCAACAAAATCCTCCTTTATGGTTGGAAACCCCTGACGTAATCAAAGGTCTTCTTTTTATTCCAACAATTATTTTATGTATTTTTACTTTGATAATTATCAAAATTTCGCCTCAACCTAAAAATTGGTCGCGGACTTTAGTAATTATAGTTTTATTAGTTTTAACTATTCGTTATATATTATGGCGGTCTTTTTCTACTTTAAACTTAAGCGATCCTCTTGACGGAGTATTTAGTATCAGTTTACTTTTTTTTGAGTTATTAGTTATTTCTAATAACTGTTTGCGATTGTTTTTAATGTTGAAAGTAAAAAATCGGCAAAAAGAAGCAGATCGCGCCTCAATTGCAGTTCTCGATCGCAGTTTTAATCCAACAGTAGATATTTTAATTCCCACTTATGACGAACCTATTTTTATTCTGAAAAGAACTATTATCGGTGCTAGTGCGATCGACTACGAACCGAAAAAGATCTATCTCTTGGATGATACGAGAAGACCGGAAGTGGCAAAATTAGCAGCAGAATTAGGCTGTGAATACATTACTAGAGCTAACAATTTTCATGCTAAAGCTGGTAACTTAAATAATGCTATCCCGCAAACTAGAGGGGAATTTATTGTTGTTTTTGATGCTGATTTTGTACCGACGCAAAACTTTTTATCGAGAACTTTAGGCTTTTTTCAAGATAAAAGAGTTGGTTTAGTTCAAACTCCACAAAGTTTTTACAATATCGATCCAATTGCTCGCAATTTGGGATTAGGAGATGTATTAACACCAGATGAAGAGATATTTTATCGTCATTTACAACCAATTAAAGATGCAGCTGGAAGTGTAGTTTGTGCTGGAACTTCTTTTGTTGTCAGACGCAGTGCGCTGCAAGAAATTGGTGGATTTGTGATCGATTCTTTAAGCGAAGATTACTTTACTGGTATTCGTTTATCAGCTAAAGGTTATCGTTTGATTTATTTAGATGAAAAATTAAGTGCTGGTTTAGCCGCAGAAAATATTGCCGACCATGCCAAGCAAAGATTGCGCTGGGCTAGAGGTACATTACAAGCTTTTTTTATTAGTTCTAATCCTTTAACAATTCCAGGACTTAATTTAGTCCAGAGATTAGCTCATTTAGAAGGAATTTTAAACTGGTTTAACAGCATTGCTACTGTATTCTTTCTTTTAATGCCTTTAGTTTATGCTTTTTTAGATGTCATTCCTGTTCGCGCTACTACTGGTGAATTGATTTATTTTTTCTTGCCTTATTATCTAATTCAATTGACGGTTTTTTCTTGGTTAAATCATCGTTCGCGATCGGCGATACTTTCGGGGATTTATGGTTTGATTTTGACCGTCCCAATTGCAATAACCGTAATTAAAGTTATGATAAATCCTTTTTCTAGTGGATTTAAAGTAACGCCAAAAGGCACTAAACAAGACCGATTTTATTTTAATTGGAAATTAGCTTTTCCTTTAATTTTCCTCTTCATTCTTAATGCTTTTAGTTTGTGGTTGAATTTGTGCAGTTGTACGATCGCAAATATTGAAAGTATTGAAAATATCGAAGGACTGGGCTTTAGTTGGATTTGGAGCAGTATTAATTTAATTGCAATTGGAATAGCTTTACTGGTACTATTTGATGCACCAAAGCCAAACTTACATGAATGGTTTAATTTACGCCGAGTCGTACAAATTAAAGCTGATAATCTTGAATTTTGGGGAATAACAAATCGAATTTCTGAAGTAGGTGCAGAAATAGAAATAAATCAATCGAGAATTTCCAAACTAAGTAAAGGACAAATTATTCCCGTAGAACTAATTATTCTTGAAGAAAAAATAAGTCTTAAAGCGATCGTGACTCGTATTGGATTTAATGGCGAATTTACAACTTTACGACTTTTGTTTGAAAAGTTAACTTTAAGCCAATACAAACAGTTAGTCAAATTGTTATTTTGTCGTCCAGGTCAATGGAAAACCAAAACAACTCCAGGAGAATTAAGATCTTTGTGGTTACTATTTAAAATTTTATTTAGACCTAAAATTATTTTTGCTAGAAAATCAAATATTAATGCAATACAAGTGTCTCAAACATAAAATAAATTGCCTCGTATGAGGCAATTGTTAGAGCAAAATTAGCTCGGTCGAAAATAGACTGAAAAAATTAAATTATATTGAAGCGATCGTGGATTTTCTTAAATTGATACGCTAGAAGCTTCAAGAAACCAATCTTCTTCTATAAATACATCTTTTTCGATTATCCATTTATTAGATCTATTTTTTGTAAAAACGTAACCGTAACCCCAACATTTTTTCATAGAATTTAATATTTCTTCATCAATATCGAGTATATTGGCTAATTGTTGTGGTAAAAGAGTCAAACCAGAGAGGGATTTTTCCGCTAAAGTTTGTGCAATATCTTTTTGTGGAATCATTGTGTGTACGAGCCAGTTAATAAATGCATAGATAATAAATCTATCTCAAAATTGAATTTGTTGTTTAAAATAGAATTATTATTTAATTAATTACATTAAAACTCGATCGCATCATTGTTAACATCAGTAAAACGACTCGACTAAATCTAGATAAAATGCTTAAACAGAAGACAATATATTTAGATTTGGTGAAGATATTTTGAAGGCTATAAAATTCATTCAAGATTTTTTCGATTGTCTAAATAGATTACTTTTGCCAATTCCAAGGCTTCTGCTTCAGTAGATATTTTACCCTCAATGAAAGCTAATTGAATTTCGGTAAGGAGCAGCCCAATTTGAGGACTGGGTTTAATTTTAAGAACTTCGATCAGATCGTTACCAGTAATTAAAGGTTGAGGATGAGCGACGAGATCTTGGGGATCGAGATAACGCTTAATTAAAGGATCTATAAATCTGCGATCGATCCCTGTAGAAATTGCTAATACAGCTAAAATTGGCAAAACATCACCAACTGCTAAAAAGAAAAAATATTCTTCTTTAAGAGTCATTGGCGCGTTTAATTGTTCTAGTTGCGATAAATTTCTTAAAGCAGTCGTAACAGTTCTAATTTCTATGCGAGAATATTTGAGATTGTTTAATTCTAATTCAGCTTCTGCTGGTATTTTAGAAACAACACTGGCTAACTTCGTTAAAATTATGTCGCAACTAAAAGATTGAATCTCTTGTAGCGATTCAATAACTGGATCTATTGTTGTTAATAGGGCTAAATTTCTAGCCTCTGTATGCTTTAACCAAGGTTTTAATAAACCATCTTCGATCGCAGCAACGAGCCAATCAGTCCCGTTAATATCTTTGAGTAAGTAATTTAATTCAGATCTTACTCTCTCAGAAGCTACCCTGTTCATAGAAGTAGATAAATCTCGAATAGTCGATCTAGTCTTTGCTTCAATAGTAAAATTAAGCTGGGCTGCTTGACGGTAAGCCCTTAAAAGTCTAAGAGGATCGTCTTCTAGATTGCTTTTACTGACCATTTTAACCATCTTGCGAGCCAAATCCAATCTACCTTCGAGAGGATCGATTAACTCATCGCTGTGAGGATTGTAGGCGATCGCATTAATAGTAAAATCTCTGCGACGCAAATCCATTTCTTGACTCTTACCTTCAGCTAAAGCGATATCTACCGTAGCGCGATCGAACACCACTCTAGCTATTTGACGATCCTTATCCAAGACAACAAAACCAGCTCGATAATGCTTGGCTATTTGACGCGCGATCGCGATCGCATTTTCAAAGACAACAAAATCTAAATCTAAATATTCCCTTTCGCGTAAGAGTAAAGCATCTCTAACCGCACCCCCAACTAGGTAAGCTGTTTTTGGCAAAAAATCTAAGTTGAAAGGATAATTTTGCGGCGATATTGCTGGATATTGTTTGCTCCAAGACATCAGTTTTAATAAAAAATTAAGTACAAAGAATGATAATAATTTGCATTGTCCGAGCTAGATTAAAAAAAAAGCAATTAATATATCCCTATGTGTATTTGCGTAAATTGTCATTATGTCGATCGCTGCGTTACTTATCATGCAGTAGAAAAACAACATCAACAACCACATTTAACCGAAAATCCCAATTTTGAACCCAACCAGCCCAGTATCAATGTTAATATTCGTCCCGATGGAGCAGTTATCGAAATGGAGTGGGACGTAGTTGGTTGCGACAGTTTTCTCAGAGAAGATGGAAAATGGGCTAAATTACGTCCGGGGGAAGCAGTCCCGACTTAGTTTTTAAAATTTTCATTTTTTGATACCATTTTAAGTCTAGATGTATCTTGTCTGGTTTAAGTCGATTGGATATCGCGAACGCTGCCAGCGATAATACTTTCCAAATTTAACTTTGGCCTGTTTGTCCGAAATAGGTAAGATTGGTTAACTCCTTTGTATTTTAATTGTCCAAGTTTTTAAATTATGATCGATTCCCAGGAGCAATTCGAGCGTTTCTCTTTGCGAGCTAAACCTCTTCTTAATAAACTTTACGATCGAGCGAAAATTCAAACAATATTAGAAAAAATTTTTGCTCTGGTGCAAGATCGTCTTGCTGCGAGTTGGGATGAAGATTTAAATAAGTGGAGCGAAAATAACGTTCAATTAATTACTTATGGAGATAGTATTGTCAGTAATGGCACAGAAAATCCTCTGGCAACTTTAGAACTTTTTTTAGAAAAATACTTAAACGATACGATTACAGGAATTCACATTTTACCTTTTTCTCCATACAGCTCTGACGATGGATTTGCAGTTATTGATTACCTTCAAGTCGATCCTAAATTGGGTGATTGGGAAGATATTCGCCGCATCAGCAAAAACTTTAATCTCATGATGGATCTGGTGATCAATCACGTCTCCAGTCAACATGCTTGGATCGAACAATTCAAACAAGGAAAAAAACCTGGATGCGATTATTTTGTTGAAGTAGATCCGAGAATCAATTTATCCGAAGTAGTTCGTCCCCGCAGCACTCCGTTACTAACCAAGATAGACACTGTTGAAGGAGAAAAATATCTTTGGAGTACCTTCAGCCAAGATCAAATTGACGTTGACTTCACTAACCCAGATGTCTTGATTGAATATATCAAGATTTTAATGTTTTACGTCGATGTCGGGGCAAAATTTATCCGTCTCGATGCAGTTGGTTTTTTGTGGAAGCGGATCGGCACCCCTTGCATCCATTTAGCAGAAACTCATTATGTGATTCGGCTGTTGCGAGACATTTTACAGGCGATCGATCCCAGCGTAGCTCTAATTACCGAAACTAACGTTCCAAATCGCGAAAATCTCAGTTATTTCGGCAATCGCAACGAAGCTCACATGATCTATAATTTTAGCCTGCCACCTTTATTGCTCAATGCCTTATTACAAGGCAAGTCAGAGCATTTAAAAACTTGGATGATGCGAATGCCTCCAGTCCCAATCGGCTGCGCTTATTTTAATTTTACCGCTTCTCATGACGGGATCGGTATGCGCCCGGCTGAAGGATTGCTAGCTGAAGATGAGTATAACGTTCTCTTAGAACGAATGCAGGAGTTTGGAGGCAAAATAAGCTGGAGAAGCAAACCAGATGGCAGCGAAAGTCCTTATGAGGTCAATATTTCTTGGTTTGATGCCATGAAAGGAACGGCTAAAGGAGAAGATGAGTGGCAAATTCAACGCTTTATCTGCTCTCAAACTATTATGATGGCTTTAGAAGGAATTCCAGCTTTTTATATTCATAGTCTATTGGCGACTCCAAATCATCACGAAGATGTGGTCAAAACGGGTAAAAATCGCGCTATCAATCGCCGTAAATGGAACTACCAAGAATTAGAAACTTTGTTAAACGCTCCCGATTCGCCTCAATCTATTGTCGTGAAGGAATTATCTCGACGGATCAAAATTCGTCGCCGTCAAAAGGCTTTTCATCCTAACGCAACTCAATATACCCTTCATCCCCTCAACCAATCGATATTTGCTTTTTGGAGACAAAGTATTTATCGCGAACAAAGTATTTTTTGTATCAACAATCTGAGCAATCGCCTTCAACAACTTCGCTTGAGCGATCTAAATCTATACGATACTAAAGATTGGTACGATTTATTGAGCGATCGCCCGATCGCAGATATTTATGGCAATATACTTCTCAAACCTTATCAATGTTTGTGGATAACTAATAGCGATTCTGACTAAATCTCCAGTCCATACTTTACTAGAGTTGACATTTTTTCCGAAAACAAGTCAAGATGAGATTGTAAGTAAATCTTTGTAAACTTTGTCAAGTTTTAGCTGGATGTCTTTTGAGCTTTTTTCATTAGAAAACATCCAAGAAATTGCTCGTCAGTACGGCTATGGAGCTGTATTTACAGGCATTTTACTGGAGAATACGGGAATACCCATACCTGGTGAAACCATAACACTTGTCGGCGGATTTCTTGCCGGTAGTGGAGAATTAAATTATTGGCTGGTTTTAGGCTGTGCGATGATGGGTGCGGTTGTTGGCGATAATTTTGGCTATTGGATCGGAAGAATTGGCGGCTGGAGCTTTTTAGTCCGTTTTGGCAAGTTTTTTGGTTTCCAAGAAAGCATTTTAGAAACTACTAAGACAAGATTCGCTCAAAATGCACCAAAGGCAGTTTTCTTAGGTAGATTTATTGCTTTTTTACGAATTTTTGCCGGCCCTTTGGCAGGAATTGCTCGGATGCCGTACCAACAATTTTTATTATGCAATTTTGCTGGTGCTGCTTTATGGGCTTTTACGATCGTCAATTTAGCCTTTTTTCTAGGTAAGTTAATTCCTTTACCTCAATTAGTCGAATGGCTCGCCCAATTCGGGGTTTTTACTTTTCTATTAGTTATTATTTTAGTAATAGTTAATAACTGGCGAGAAAAACGCAATAAAACTCCAGAGAATGAAAGGCTTTAAATCATTTTCTTTTTTGGGATAGTAACTAATCAATCAGTAATCGGTGGATTAATTTAGGAGATTTAATCGTTTTTATCCCAATATTTCAATTAATTTGATGGCATCGATCGCACTCTATCTTCTCTGTTAGTTAAAGATTCGAGGGAGTGGCTCAATCGCTCTGCTATTTCTGGATTATTGTAATCGTTCCAATCGCGATAATCTTTTAATAACTGATTTAGTAGTCGTTGTTTAATTCTGAGCAAAACACTCTTAAGTAAACCATTACCAGCTACTTCTAATAAAGGTTTTGGCGTTAACCATAAAGCTGGAGGTAAGTCAACTTTTACTCCTAAATCTGCTTTGCCAATTAGATAAGTTTTTCCTCCTTCTTGTTGAGGCCATAATTTGCCTTTAACATCTAGGGAGAAGCGATCGTTAATATAATCTATACCGCGAATTTCGCAATCTTCTGAATTTAAATATACTCGGCCGCTTGCACCAGTCCAAACTTTCAAAATTACAGTTGGCTGAAAGTGGTATATATCCATAAAATTTAAAGACTGCATTTTGAGCCTAAAATTAGACTCCGATAGTTGCTCCATTAATTTAGGATTGGCGATCGCTTTTACTATACGTTGGGGTTGCCGTAAGTAGTGCTGGATACTACTACTTTGTTCTTCAACAGTAATTTTTACTGATTCTGAAGCTTTAAAACAAACGTCCATATTTTAAACTGAGATTTTACTTATCTTTTTCATTTTACTTTACAAATGTTTAACTAACATTCGTAATATCCGAATTTTCTTTTTATCCCTCGAAATAGGCTAGGATTATTATTTCAATTGAGTCTATAACTATAAATCTTTTTTGTAAATAAATATTATATTCGATTTTATATTGGTTCTATTTGACTAGTAACAATAACGGAGCAACAAACATCTATGAGTATTTCGATCGCCTATTTGGGCCCTTCTGGAACTAATACGGAAACAGCAGCATTAGCCTATCAAAGTTGGTTAGCTAAGACTAAAAATCAAACATCGACTCTATCGCCTTATGCCAATATCTCTTTAACTTTAAAAGCAGTGCTGAACCAAGAAATAGATTTAGCTGTAGTTCCTGTGGAAAATTCAATTCAAGGAAGCGTTGCAATTACCTTGGATAGTGTCTGGAAATTAGAACGGTTACAAATTCAAACAGCTCTAGTTTTGCCAATTTCTCACGCAATCTTATCTTACGCACCTTCTTTAGCAAAAATCGAAACGGTTTACTCTCATCCTCAAGCTTTAGCTCAGTGTCAAAATTGGCTGGAGAGAAACCTGGTTGATGTGAGGCAGGTTGCGACTAATTCTACTACCGAAGCCTTACAATATTTAAAAAATGATTCTTCTGCTGCAGCTATTTCTGCGCCAAGAGCTGCTCGGATTTACAATTTGCCTATCTTAGCACAACAAATACAAGATTATCCCGACAACTGTACTTGCTTTTGGGTATTGGGTTTAAACCCAGCGATCGAAGGAGAGCGAATGTCTGTTGCTTTTAGCATAAGTGCTAACGTTCCTGGAGCTTTAGTCAAGCCTCTTTCTATTTTTGCGGATCGAGGTATTAATCTCAGTCGAATTGAATCTCGTCCTACTAAAAGATCGCTGGGAGAATACATTTTTTATATCGATTTAGAGGTAAATGGGAAGGAAGAATTTACCAAAGCTGCCTTGAAAGAGCTATCTACCTATACAGAGGTACTAAAAATTTTCGGTACTTATAGTGTTTTACCTATTTCTATTTAATCGAGTTTAATTCAATGCGTCTTTAAGGGCAGTGCGAGCTGCAAAATGATTGCGGGTAGATGTGAGAATTTCAATTTCTCTTTGTAAGCGATCGAGGGTATTTTGCATTTCTAAAAGCCCCTGCTGTTCTGATGCGACTCCGTAGAGATTGCTGGCAATCCAATAAGACAATTCTACTGGTAAGCTAGGAAGATCCTTTGGTAGTTCGATTTCTCGATCGTACAATTTTGCCGAGAGATGAACTACATCTCGCAATAACTTTTCAACTTTCTCTGCTATCGGTCGCAGATCGGAGGTTGAGGGATCGTCCTCAATCCATTCAACTAATCCTACTCGATAGGGTTTTTCGCGCACGTATTCTAAAACTCTAAAACGCTGCTGACCCAGAGTCCAAATTTTCATCCGGTCGTCAGGCAAACGTTGGTAGTGGACTATTTCAGCGCAACAACCAATATTAGCTATTTCACCGCGAACGGGATCGAACATGAGGACTCCAAAACGGCGATCGTTTTCTAGAATCGTATTCATCATGATTCTGTAGCGAAATTCAAATATGTGCAATGGCAGGGGACGACTGGGAAATAAAACTACTTCAGGAAGTGGAAATAATGGAAGTTCTCTGATAGCAGCAATTGAGGAAGAAGGTATCATGTTATTAGGAGAGATCGTGCCAAACTTTCTCTTTTACTTTAACGAATTTTTTCAAAAAAGATGGCATTCTTACCTTGCTTTTGATGAAAAATAGCAATTTATGCTTCTAAGTAGTTCGGCAATATTTAGATGCTTTTTTGATGAGTATAATATTTAAAACCAACTCTTTAACAAGATTTCAAGAGTTGTTAAATGTACTTAGTTTAATTAATTTTCTAAATAAAAATATTACTCAATTATTTTTTATTCTTCAGGATAATTTGTTGCTGGGGTAAAATTTATTTTTTAAATCTACTTTTCCCAACAACCTAACCTAAAAAAGAATTTCAATTGCTTATAGTTTGACTTCTATATCTACTCCAGCAGGTAAATCTAGTTTCATCAAAGCATCAATAGTTTTTGAAGAGGGCTGATAAATATCAATAATTCTCCGATGAGTGCGAGTTTCAAAATGCTCTCGAGAGTCTTTATCTACGTGGGGCGATCGCAAAACACAATATATTTTACGTTTGGTTGGTAAAGGAATCGGGCCGATAGCTGTTGCGTTTGTTCTATTAGCCGTATCGACAATTTTTTCACAGGAAGTGTCTAGCAAGCGACGATCGAAAGCTTTGAGACGAATGCGGATTTTTTGTTGTTGAATTGTTGCCATTTTCTTTAGTTGTCAAGGTTCGTTGATGAGAAAAAGTTTGTTAGTTTTTCAGAGCGAAGAGGAGCAGAAAAGCTTATTTTAATCAAGCCGTTACTCTGCTCCCAATTAACCAATCTTATTTAAGGATTTTAGCTACAGCACCTGCACCGATGGTACGTCCACCTTCGCGAATTGCAAAACGCATTCCTTGTTCGATCGCGATCGGATTGATCAATTCTACAGTCATTTTAATGCGATCGCCAGGCATAACCATTTCTGCAGAAGAACCATCATCAGCAGTAAAGGATTTGATTACGCCAGTTACGTCGGTAGTACGTACGTAGAATTGAGGGCGATAGTTGGGGAAGAATGGAGTATGACGACCTCCTTCATCTTTAGTTAATACGTAAACTTCTGCCTCGAATTCTGTGTGAGGAGTGATCGAACCTGGTTTAGCAATTACCATCCCGCGTTCGATATCTTCTTTTTGAACACCCCTGAGAAGCAAGCCGACGTTATCTCCAGCCATACCTTCGTCTAGAGTTTTCTGGAACATTTCTACTCCAGTTACGGTTGTGCTGCGAGTGTCTTTGATGCCCACTAATTCTACTGTTTCACCAACTTTAACTTTACCTCGTTCGATTCTTCCAGTAGCAACAGTTCCACGACCTGTGATTGAGAATACATCTTCTACTGCCATCAAGAAGTCTTTATCGACATCTCTTTCTGGAGTTGGCATATATTCGTCTACGCTATCCATGAGGGCGTGGATTTTATCTACCCATTCGTTTTCACCTTTTTGGGTGCTAGGATTAGCCGTCATTTGCTCTACTGCTTTGAGGGCAGATCCGGTCACAATTGGGATATCATCGCCAGGAAAATCGTATTCGCTCAATAATTCGCGTACTTCTAATTCGACCAGCTCTAATAATTCCTCGTCATCAACTTGGTCTTGTTTATTCAAAAATACTACCAAGCTCGGTACGCCTACTTGTTTTGCTAATAGAATGTGTTCGCGAGTTTGAGGCATAGGGCCGTCAGCAGCGGATACAACGAGAATACCTCCATCCATTTGTGCTGCTCCGGTGATCATGTTTTTCACATAGTCAGCGTGTCCTGGACAATCAACGTGAGCGTAGTGACGGTTTGGTGTTTCGTATTCTACGTGAGCTGTATTGATAGTGATGCCTCTTGCTTTTTCTTCTGGAGCAGCATCAATATCTTCGTAGTTCCGAGCTTTTGCACTACCTAAAGCCGATAAAGTTAAAGTAATTGCCGCAGTTAGGGTTGTTTTGCCGTGATCTACGTGGCCGATAGTGCCGATGTTTACGTGGGGTTTGTTTCTTTCAAACTTTGCGCGTGCCATTAATTTATCGTTCCTTTTTTTTAGTTATGCGTTCCCTTGGTTTTTTTCGATGATAGTTTCTGCCACGTTGCGAGGCACTTCTGCGTAGTTACTGAACTCCATAGAAAATATTCCACGTCCTTGAGTTTTAGAGCGGATATCTGTGGCGTAACCGAACATTTCTGCTAAAGGTACTTTAGAAGAGACTTTGGCTAAGCCGCTTTCGGAGTTCATCCCTTCGATATTGCCTCGACGGGAGTTGAGATCGCCCATGACATCTCCGAGAAAATCTTCTGGGACTTCGACCTCTACTTTCATCATCGGTTCTAATATTACCGGAGATGCTTTGGTTACGGCATTGCGAATTGCCATCGATCCGGCAATTTTAAATGCCATTTCTGAAGAGTCTACGTCGTGATACGATCCGTCGACTAAAGTTACTTTTAGGTCAATTACGGGGTATCCGGCAATAATTCCCGATTCACAGGCTTCTTTCATGCCTTGTTCTACTGCAGGAATGTATTCTTTAGGAATTGCACCACCAACGATTTTGGAAACAAATTCAAAGCCGCTTGCTGGCTCTCCTGGTTCTAATTCGATCACTACGTGACCGTATTGACCTTTACC
>JASJCW010000010.1 GCA_030065265.1 Prochloraceae cyanobacterium | reverse complement strand
GCGGGCTAGCAGCTCGAAATCCGGCATTCCTGCTTGCATGTTCGATGAAGAATATCGTTCGCCAAAAAAGGCTTGTTGCCACTGACGTACCATGCCTTGCCAACCATTATTAATAATAACTGTCTTGACATTAATTCCATATTGTGCTAAAGGGGCTAGTTCTTGCAGGTTCATTTGGAAACTAGCATCGCCACTAATACAAATTACTTCTTCATCGGGAACTGCTACTTTAGCACCCATAGCTGCAGGTAAACCGTAGCCCATCGTACCCAAACCCGCACTAGAAATCCAGCGACGAGGCCCGTTTTTGAGGAATTGGGCCGCCCACATTTGATGTTGACCGACATCGGTTGTGTAATAAGCATTCGGAGCTTGTTTTGCCAATTCCGAAATTACTTCTTGAGGAGAGATAATATCGGCGTGACAAGGGACGACGAGAGGGTAATCATTGCGCCAACGAGCGATTCTTTCCAACCAATTACGAGTTTTAGAGCGATCGCTAGGTAAATCTAATTCTCTAGCTCTGTGTAAAACCTGTTCTAAAACTTGCCTCACGTCACCGACGATTGGAACTTGAGGCGTGCGATTTTTGCCGACTTCAGCCGGATCGATATCGATGTGAATCACCTTAGCTCGACTCGCAAATTCGTCTAATTTTCCGGTGACGCGATCGTCGAATCTTGCGCCTACGGCAATCAGTAAATCGCATTCGCTGACGCTAAAATTAGCATATGCGGTGCCGTGCATTCCCAACATACCCAAAGCTAGAGGGTTATGTTCGTCAAAAGAACCCAAACCCATTAAAGTTGTGGTCACAGGTATTTGAAATTGTTCTGCTAATTCGCATAACTGAGAGTGAGCGTTAGCAGAAACAGCACCCCCACCAACGTAGAGTAAGGGTCTTTCTGATGCTTCAATTAATTCTAATGCAGCGTTGATTTGGCGAGGATTGCCTTTAACGGTGGGTCGATATCCGGGTAATTTGACCTGGCCGGGTTCTACGGGAATATAATCGCATTTTTCTAAACCAACATCTTTTGGTACGTCGATTAATACCGGCCCCGGACGGCCCGTACTGGCAATATAAAATGCTTCGGCAACAATTCGTGCCATATCTCTGGCGTTGCGGACTACGTAGGAATGTTTGACTATGGGTAAAGTGATGCCGTAAATATCTGTTTCTTGAAAGGCATCGGTACCGATCGCCCCTCGAGTTACTTGACCTGTCACTACAACCATAGGAATAGAATCCATTTGAGCGGTTGCTATTCCGGTCACCAGATTGGTTGCTCCCGGCCCGGAAGTGCCAAAACAAACGCCAACTTTACCGGTTGCGCGGGCGTATCCGTCGGCTGCATGGCCTGCACCTTGTTCGTGTCTGACGAGGATGTGTTCTAGATCTCCTCTTGCTTCTGCTCGATAAAGTTCGTCATAAATTGGTAATATTGCGCCACCAGGATAGCCAAAAATATGTTTGACTCCGTGTCTTTTGAGACTGTCGATTAAAGCAAAGGCTCCGGTACGGCGTTGAGGTGTAATATTTGCTGATATTGTTGTTTGGGGGATGCTTGTAGAAACCACAGTAGCTATTTTTAAAATTTATTACTTTTGATTTTAGATTTTGTTACTGACGATGCCGTCCATAAATCAAAAAACTGGTATTTGTGAAATCTTGAGTCCCGATCGCTCCAACTAAAATTTTTCAGAAATTGCTCTCAATCTGAATCTATCTCTGGTGAGTCGGAGTCAAGATTAATCCTAGAATCCTAATTCCCAGCTTTTTTCCATTAATTCAAGATTTTTTAATTATATTTTTTTTGTTCCCGTTTTGATAATAATAAGTTCAAAGATCGTGCAACAGAATATGGTGTTGTGGATCGAAAGCTTTTCTACCAGGATAATTTTGACGGAATGACTTTAGGAATCGACATCAAATTTTTTTAGGTTTACTAGCCAAAATTTTTGAGATTTTCCTGATTATCTGGCGATCGCTCTTGGAGTTTGGCTCCGATCGTTTCGACACTTTAACTAATACATATCATAGGTCTAGCCGGAAGTTTATTTATTTCATGTTTTTGTAAAAATGTCAAGATTCTTACAGCCGATCCCGCTCGTCAAACAAGAAGATTGCTCTAGGAAATTACTTAATTTATTAAATATTACTAAATGCAAAGTTACCATCCCTCGATTATCGAAGAAATAATAAAATTGTTATTTAGATGACACAAACAAGTAATCTTTAGGAAAATAACGATAATTTTTATGGATTATTTGCATTTTAAACTGAAAAAAAGCTTATTAAAACGCAGAAAATTATTAAAATTAGCTCTTAGTGGCGGTACGGGTCTTAGTTTAGTATTAGCAAGTCATAAATTGGCGATCGCGAAGTCAGATCGAATCGGTTCGAGATTTACCGAAGAAGAGTTTGATTTTGAGCTGCCCGAACCCCCACGAGGAAAATATTTAGAAACATCAGAATTTGAAGTAATTACCGTTAATGAAGCAGGCGAAGAAATAGAGCGCGAAAGTGCCGAATCTCGCTATTTTGAAGCAGAATTAAACGAAGATGTCACTTTGGCAATGGTTGCCATTCCTGGAGGAAGTTTTACGATGGGTGCTTCCGAAACAGAAAGCAATCTAACTCGAGAGCGTCCTCAGCACGAAGTGGAAATACCGCCTTTTTTCATGAGCAGTTTTCCAATTACTCAAAAGCAATGGCGAGAAGTTGCTAATAATTATCCGCGATCGCGACGCAATCTCGATCCAAATCCATCCCGTTTTATTGGCGAGAATCTCCCTGTAGAAAAGGTTTCTTGGGGAGATGCAATTGAATTTTGCCGCCGATTATCTCGAGAAACTAAACTTAAATACAGGCTACCGAGCGAATCAGAATGGGAATATGCCTGTCGCGCAGGTACAGAAACGCCATTTTATTTTGGCGAAACAATTACTAGCGACTTAGCTAATTATCGGGGCGATTGGGTTTACGCCAAAGAACCGGAAGGAGAAAGTAGAGAAAAAACTACTCCGGTAGGAATATTTCCGCCCAATGCTTTTGGTTTGTACGATATGCACGGCAATGTTTGGGAATGGTGCGAAGATATGTGGTATCCCAATTATTATCGTTTACCTAAAGACGGCAAAGCAAGAACTCCCGAAACAGATCGAGGTTTAGATGACGATCGCTCGGTATTGCGTGGGGGATCTTGGCAAAGTCCGCCGATTAGATGTCGCAGTGCTTATCGAAGTCGAGATCTCAGAGAATCGCGATCGGAAACTTGTGGCTTTAGAGTAGTTTGTGAGGCCGAAGATGATTAACTAATTTTTGCTTTTGATGATTATCCCTCTATTTTTGAATAAGGGATTTTTTTGGTGCGATCGACTCGATTTAAGTATTTTTTTACTATGCTCAGGTACTTAAATTAAATCTAAATAATGTTGAATTTAAGCAAATCGATAGAGGTAAATTGTATCTACTCTAACGTTTCTGCCCCTTGCCTCTTGCCTTCGCTTTCAAAGGTTTAGGAACTTTAACCTTTTAAAAAGCTAGCTAAAAAAAAGCCGCTTCTGCTTAGAAACGACTTTAGTACCTCAATTATTAAAAATTAATAATCAAAATCACCACCACCAGGAGCGGCAGATTTGTCTTTTTCAGGCTTGTCAACGACGATGCACTCGGTAGTTAAAACCATACCGGCGATCGAAGCAGCGTTTTGCAGAGCCGAGCGAGTTACTTTAGCAGGATCGACAATACCAGCAGCAAACATATCGGTAAAATCGTTATTTGCCGCATCGTAACCAACGCTAAAGTCTTTCTCTTTAACTCTTTCAGCAATTACAGCACCGTTTTGACCTGCATTTTCAGCAATTCTTTTTAAAGGCGCGGGAAGAGCGCGAGCAACAATTAAAGCTCCAGTTAATTCTTCTCCAGAAAGGCTACTCTTAGCCCATTGTTCCACGTCAGGGGCTAAATGCGCTAAAGTAGTACCGCCACCAGGAACTATACCTTCTTCGACAGCAGCTTTAGTAGCATTGATCGCATCTTCTAAACGCAATTTGCGGTCTTTCATTTCGGTTTCAGTAGCCGCACCAACTTTAACTACAGCTACACCACCAGATAGTTTTGCTAAACGCTCTTGTAACTTCTCTTTGTCATAAGAAGAATCTGTTTCTTCAATTTGACGGCGAATTTGTTCGCAGCGAGCTTTAACGTCTTTTTCGTTACCTTCAGCAACAATAGTTGTGTTGTCTTTGGTAATCGTGATACGACGTGATTTACCGAGCATTTCCGGCTTAGCAGTTTCTAATTTTAAGCCAGCATCTTCACTAATAAGTTGACCGCCAGTTAAAACAGCGATATCTTCTAGCATTGCTTTGCGGCGATCGCCAAAACCTGGAGCTTTAATAGCTGCAACGGTTAATACTCCGCGCAAACGGTTAACAACTAAAGTTGCTAAAGCTTCTTTTTCAATATCTTCAGCAATAATCACTAAAGGTCTGCCTTGTCTGGCAACTTGCTCTAATATGGGAACTAAATCTTGTACTAGAGCGATCTTTTTGTCAGTAAGAAGAATGAAAGGCTCGTCTAAAACTGCTTCCATTCTTTCTGAGTCGGTAACGAAGTAAGGAGAAATATACCCTTTATCGAAGCGCATCCCTTCAGTAATTTCTAACTCGGTAGTCATCGACTTACCTTCTTCAAGGGAAATAACGCCTTCTTTGCCTACTTTATCCATTGCTTCGGCGATCATTTTACCGACTTCTTCGTCGTTACCAGCCGAAATAGTACCTACTTGAGCGATCGCTTTGGAATCTTCAACTGGTTTGGAGTTAGATGCAATTTTTTCGACCAAATAATCTGTGGCTTTGTCGATCCCTTTTTTCAAGGAAATTGGGTTAGCACCTGCGGCAACATTTCGCAAACCTTCTTTGACGATCGCATGAGCTAATACTGTTGCTGTAGTCGTGCCGTCTCCGGCAACATCATTGGTTTTTGATGCGGCTTGACGAATTAAAGATACGCCAGTATTCTCAATGTGATCTTCTAATTCAATTTCTTTAGCGATGGTTACACCATCATTAATAATTTGGGGAGCACCAAATTTCTTTTCTAATACTACGTTACGTCCTTTCGGCCCTAAAGTAACGGCTACAGATTCGGCAAGGATATCTATGCCTTTTTCTAGAGCGCGACGCGCTTCGTCATCATATACGATTGATTTAGCCATTGCTGCTGTCTCTTTCTATTTTCTCAAAAGTTGACTTAAAGGTAGACTTAAATTTTTTTGTTTAGATTAAGAACAAAAATTATTGAACTACTGCTAAGATGTCTTTCTCTGAGAGGAGGATGAAATCTTCTCCGCCGAGTTTGATGTCTGTGCCAGCATATTTGGAATAGAGAACTTTGTCCCCGATTTTTACTTCCGGTGCAGCATAAGAACCGTCATCGTTACGTTTGCCAGGGCCTACTGCGGTGATTTCTCCTACCTGGGGTTTTTCTTTTGCTGTATCGGGTAGAAGAATTCCGCCAGAAGTTTTTTCTTCAGAGGGACTGACCTTAATTAAAACACGATCTGCTAGAGGCTTTACTGTGGATACGTTTATGGTAATGGCTGCCATTGGGCGATCCTCTCGACGTTTACAATCAGTTTTTCGGTGATGTAGCTAGGTTTATTTTCCAATTTAGCACTCTCACCTTCCGAGTGCTAATTTAACTAAATGCTTGTAATGATTGCAACTGTTCGGGTTGTACGGTTTGCCGAACTTACTTGGGGGGTCGATTTATAAGCAACCACGAATTACAAGTTTTTTTGCTATTTATACATTTTCAAAAGATAAATTAAAATTTGTAAACTATTTAAACTTGTTTGTGATTCAACTCAGTCAATGCAATCAAATGGATCTTGTTTGATTTATTTCAAGAAATAATAATTTTTTCGCGCTAAAAAAATAAATTTAGCTAAAAATTTTGTTGTCCTACAAAATTCAAATTATAATATTAAGTCGGGCTGTTATTTAATTTTTTTGACCTCCAAATAAAATTAAAACTTAATCTGAAAATATTATCCTTAAATCGACAAAGTTGATAATTGCAAGCTTTCTGATAATAAGTAATAATAATGACTGCAAAAATAGGAGAAATAACAGACAATAAAAATGCTCGATAGGATCTGCTAGATTATGCCAAAAAAGAAAAAAGATATCAAGATTTTAAAAGGTTTAATTTTAGCTTTAACAACTATATTGCTTGTATTATGTTCGCGGTTTCTGACTGTTCGCGTAATTGCAGAAAATAGCGATAAACAAAATAGAGCAGATTTGTTATTCGAGCAAGGCATTAAAGAATACCAAACCGAACAATTTAAATCTTCAATTCAATCTTGGCAACAAGCCTTAAATATTTATCAAAAACAAATAAAAGATGGTATGAGCTATGAAGCTTCAAAAGCTAACAATATATTGCACGAAAAAGGGAAAATTCTCAGTAATTTAGGTGCGGCTTACTATCATTTAGAAAAATACGATCGCGCGATATCTTACTATCAGCAAAGAACTAATATTTCGCGACAAATTAACGATCCTTATGGAGAAGCAAAAACTCTCAATGCGATGGGGCGCATTTATTATATTTTGGGAAAATATCCCGAAGCAATTGGTTTATATCAAAAAAGTTTATTATTGGCAAAACAAATTCAAATTCCTCAAGGAGAAGGAATTACTCTCAATAATTTAGGAGACGTTTATATTGCTTTAGGAGATTACGAACGCGGAATTGATTACTATCGACAAAGTATTGCGATCGCAGCGAGAATAGGCGATCGCACGATTGAAAGTCAATCTTTAGGACAAATCGGTAAAGCCTACGAAAAACGTCAACAATATCGTCAAGCGATCGAACATTTTCAAAAGAGTTTAGTCCTGGCAAGAGCAGTAGAAAATCGCCAAAAAGAAAGATCTATACTCAATAGTCTAGGGATTACTTTTTATAAGTTAGGAGATTTTAATAAAGCCATAGAATATCATCAACAAAGCAGAACTAGAGCTGCAGCTTTAGGTGCAATAAAACAAGAATCTCAATCTCTAAACTATCTCGGTAGCTGTTATTATGCTTTGGGAGATTACAACACAGCAATTTCTTATTACCAGCAAAGTTTAACTATAGCTGAAAAGATTAATGCCAAGCAAGAGCAAGCTCAAATTTTAAATAATCTTGGTAGCACTTATGCAACTTTAGGAAACCATCTTAAAGCAATTTCTTATTACGAAGATAGTTTAGCGATCGCCAAAGAAATTGATGCTCAACAAGAAAAAGCAGAATCTTTCGGCAAATTAGGTCTTGCCTATTATGCTTTGGGGGAATATCAAAAAGGAATATATTGCTATCAACAACAGTTAATTTTGGTCAGAAAGATCGGAACTAAGGCTAGAGAGCAACAAGTAGCTATTGATTTAGGCAAGACTTATTTAGCTTTAAAAGATTACATTGGAGTAATTGAGACTTACGAACAAATTATCAATTTTTCTAACTTGCCTGACGATCGCCAGCAAGCTATAGTTTTAGGAACTTTAGGTAATGCTTATTTGGCTTTAGGAAATAATCAAAGAGCAATTGAATACCTCAGACCTTATCTAGCAATTACACAAAGAATTCAAGACATTCACGGACAAAAAATAGCTCTCAATCATCTTGGATTAGCTTTATATAATACGGGCAATTTAGCAGAAGCCGAAAGATTACTTCGCAAAAGAATTGCTTTAGAAGAAAATCAAGCTAATTCAGATAAATTTTCTAGATTCGAGCAGCAATATCTCCCAGGAAATACATTACAAAAAACTCTTGTAGCAGAAAATAAACCATTAGAAGCTCTCGTTGTTGCCGAGCGATCGCGGGAAAGATATTTAGTAGATTTATTAGGAAGTAAAAATATTAATTTTGAACCAAAAAAATTAGAAATTGCCGATATAAAAGAAATCGCTCGCACAGCAAAAGCAACTTTAATCGTCTATTCTTTACCCAGCAATACCAAATTATACACTTGGGCGATCGAACCGACAGGAGAAGTAGTTTTCTCTTGGCAAGAACTGAATGCCGTTGAAAAAAAACTCGATCGCTCTCCATTAATTGACTTAATAAGTCGGTTTGAAAAGTCTGTTGAATTGGGTTCTCAAACAGAAGAAAATCAAACTAAATTATTACAAGAACTTTATCAAATATTAATCGAGCCAATTGCGGATACTTTACCTAAAAAAGCTGAAGAAAGAATTATTTTCGTTCCTGAAAAAGAATTATTCCTAGTTCCTTTTTTTGCTTTAAAAGATCGTCAAGGTAAATATCTTATTGAAAACAATCAAATTTCAATAATTCCAAATATTAAATTATTAGCATCTCTTAAAGTAAAATCTAACAAAACAGCAAAAGTATCCCAATCCTTAGTAATAGGAGATCTAGAGAAAGGCGTAAAAATTCCTCCAATCTTGAATGCTAAAAAAATTGACAGCAAACAAGCCACAGAAACTAAAGTAAAAAAATTAATCCCAGAAGCTCGAGTCATTTATTTAACAACAGATCGATTGTTCGATCGCAATTTCAATAATTCCCTTTCCTTTATTCCTTCAAAAGATGACGACGGTCGTCTGACTCCTCAAGAAATTCTCAAGTTAAATCTTAATGCTAGAATTGCTATTATTCAAGGAATTAATCTTAAACCAGGAGAAATTCAAGATAGCGGTATTCTCAGTTTATCTGCAGCTTTAATCCGCGCTGGGGTCGATAAAGTAGTTATTTCTTTGTGGTCAACTTCAGAAGAGCCAGCATTAAATTTGATGAATCAGTTTTATACTAACTGGGAAAAAAATGGTGATGTTTCTCAATCTTTACGGGAAGCAATATTAAGTTCAATAAAAGGTAACAATCCAACTACAGATTGGGCCGCGTTTACTTTAATTGGTGGCTGAATTGTTAGTTTTGAACAAATAATAAAAATCAGCATCTGCTCGAGCTTGATTAAATCTAATCTCTGAAATTTGATTCCTCAAATGTAACTCTATTAAATAGAAAATAGTGAAATTGACACAATGGGAGAGAAAGAACTACTACGCCCCATTATGTCCAATTATTATCTTCTAAATTAAGTATGGAGATTATCCCAAATCAAATCGATCGCTTGACAAAGGTATTGCGCTAATAATTTAAATTTTGTTCGACGACATTAACTAAATTTTCTGCCCAATAATTGACCAGTTCTTTAGTTTTTGCTTCGACCATAACGCGAATCACCGGTTCTGTACCCGAAGCGCGGACTAAAATGCGTCCGCGATCGCCCATTTCCGTCTCAGCAAAGGCAATAGCTTTAACGATCGCATCGCAAGATTGCCAATTAAGACGGCGATCGCGATCTTCGACTCTAACGTTTCGCAATAATTGGGGATAAGTTTTAAAACTGTTTGCAACTAATTCTGCCAAACTAGATTCAGATTTGCGAACTAAAGAAGATAAATGGAGTGCAGTTTGCAAACCATCTCCAGAAATTCCGTAATGATGGCAAATAATATGACCGGATTGTTCCCCTCCCAACATTGCTCCGGTAGCAAACATTGCTTCTTGGACGTAGCGATCGCCGACAGGAGTGCGAATTATTTTCCCTCCTAATGCTTGCCAAGCCCTTTCAAAACCGAGATTAGCCATGACCGTAGTAACGAGGGAATTGTCTGGTAAATTGCCGCTATCTTTAAGATAACGACCCCATAAATAGAGAATATAATCTCCATCGACAACGTTACCGCGATCGTCTACAGCCATCACGCGATCGGCATCCCCATCAAAAGCAAAGCCCAGATCTGCCGAGTGTTCTGCAATTGCTGCTTGCAATAATTCTAAATTAGTAGAACCGCAATTAACATTAATTCGATTTCCATCGGCTAATTCGTGCAAACAAATTACTTCTGCACCTAAAGATTTAAATACTGCAGGTGCTATGTTTACCGAAGCACCCCAAGCCAAATCTAAAACAATTTTCATTCCTTCAAAGTCAATTTGAGCCGGAAGAGATCGCTTTAAGAAACTAATATAATCTTCGACTAAATAAGGGCGATAATATGATTTGCCCCAATTGGAAGTATAAGCAGCAGTATCAATATCTTCATCAATACTATTTCTCAAGGCCGCTTCGATCTTCTCAGTCAAAGGTGTCGATAATTTTGTCCCGTTGCTGCCAAAAAACTTAATCCCGTTATCTTCTGGAGGATTGTGACTTGCAGAAATCATAATTCCAGCGATCGCGTCGGTTTTTTCGGTTAGATAAGCTACTGTCGGAGTCGGACACAAGCCCAAATTCCAAACTTCTAAACCCGCACCTGTTAAACCAGCAGCGATTGCCATTGCTAGCATATCGCTAGAATTTCTGGAGTCTTGTCCGACAATAATCGGCCCGAATTCAATTGTTTCTTCTTTCAATACGCGGCCTGCCCAAAACCCGAGTTGCATCGCTAAAGGCGCGCTCAGTAGTTCTCCTACTTTACCTCTAATGCCATCAGTCCCGAACAATTTCGACTGAGGAAGTTTAGTACAATTTCCCCAAAAGTTGAGCTGTTGGGATGATGTATCTGGGGCGATCGAAGTAGTAGAAATCTGACTTACTCGAGAGCGGGTATAAGATTTAACCATAATTTTCCTCACACTACACACTCACATTGGAGGATAGCACTTTAATCCTCTCGTTTGTGTGGTTTCAGTTCCTCTTAGGGTTTAATATATACTTGGTTTAACCGATTAAAATTTGGCAATAGAGACGATCGAGTTGCTCTACTCCAAAGGTTTTTGTATTTTATCACCACACTACAAAAAAGACGTTGCTAGTGTAGGATGCTATGCCAAAAAGAACTAAAACTTTAAATTTCTACTTCTTCGAGTAAAGATTCCATCAACTCCCAACTCATTTCTTGTTGAATGTATTCTGGTGCTTCTGGATTGTAAGGACTTTTAAGGCGATCGATTTTAATTATTTTCGCTCCTTCTGGAATGACTGGCACGTCTGGATCGAAAGCTGTCGATCGCGTCAGAGAACTAGAAAAGCCTTTAAAAATAGCTATTTCGTCGGTTTCTCCGGCTATTTCTGCGGTCACTAACAATACTTCTTGAGGTCTGACAATCGTATATTGCTCCAAACGATTGGCGATCGAATTATTCATTGTTCTAATGCAGATCTTCCTTGTTTGCCTAAACGAACGAAAACAAAATAAGCTAAGTAAAGAGTATAAATAAACAGTCCGAACGCGCCAAAAAAGCCTAATACTCCAGGGGCCGTGTTCGGATGAAATATATCTTTAAATGCTAGAGGTGCTTCCAACCAAACTTGACAAGTCGGTTTTGCTATTTCTCCAGGTATGAAGCTACAAGGTAAAAAGGGTATTGAAGCAATAACCCCTAACACGCAATAAATTGTTATTGCCCAACGCCAAGAGGTCAAAGTCCATTTAAGAGGAGTATCAGGACGATCTTTAATCTCTTCATTTAAATCTACCCAAAACCAAAGCGATAGCGGAATCATTATTCTGGCAGTCATTCCTGTTAAAAAACTAATTGGTAATTGGGGAATCATTAAATAAACTGTAATTGCTAACAGGCTCGAAACCCGCCAATAAATGATTAGCAATCTTACCATTGCTTCAGATCTTTTGAATGCAGCCCAAATTATCAGGACTAGGGGAATTAAAACTGTAAATAATACTGCTAACTTATAGTCCGTCCAAACTAAACTTCGCAATAAATCTTGATTCATAATACTATTCTATTAAAGGCGATCGTTCTTAAATAATATATATCTAAAAAGCAGCAGTATGAATATTTACTGCCGCTTTTGCTAGAAAGTTGATCTAATTTTGAGGCAAAAAGTTTACCTAGTCTTCATAGATTCTACATTCGGCAGCTTCGGGGTTGTCGTCGCAGTATTTTTCTAAAGAAGTTTTCTGAGGTTGATTTTCTCTTTGGTGAGCCGCTTCGGCTTGCAGTTCTTCTACTACATCCCATGCCGCAGCACATTCGGATGAAGTAGCACCTTCGCTACTGCAAACTTCTCTAGCTTCTTGTCTTTCTTTGTCAATTTGTTTTTCGATGTTACTCATTAATCTTTAGTTAATCTCAACTATTTTTAAAGTACAGTGATTTTATCAATGCTAACTGAATTTGCGGCGCGATCGCTTTGAAATCGTTCTTTTGACAGAATTAAGCAAAATCACAAGGCGATCGCCTTAACCTTAAATCCAATAGCAATTTGTTTTAGTGGTATCTTAAGATCGCGCTTATACTTTGGTATCAATCTGATTATCTTAAGATTTATACCGATTAAACTAAATTAATATATTCTCTTCTGGCTGAGTTGAAACCCATGACTAATCAGATTCAGTGGATAAATGCTTTATCAAGTCGTCCTTCTCTCGAAGCAGCAGTAACAGAAGTAGTAGATCGAGTTCAACAAGCTTTGTCTGCTAGTCCTGACTTGGGGATTCTTTTTATCTCTTCTGCTTTTGGTAGCGAATATTCTCGAGTTGTTCCTTTAATTTTAGAGCAGATCTCAATCCCGGTGCTGATTGGTTGTGGTGGCGGTGGCATTGTCGGGGTAAAATCTTTGGGTGTAGTTACAGAAATTGAAGGAGGACAACCAGCCCTATCTTTGAGCGTTGCTAGTTTGCCGGATGTCGAAGTTAAGCCTTTTCGGATTTTAGGTGAAGATTTACCAGATCTCGACAGCCCACCTGAAGCTTGGGTCAAATTAATTGGCGTTGACCCTCAAAAAAATCCTGCTTTAATCTTGCTCTCAGATCCTTTTTCCTCTAGGATTAACGATCTTTTAGAAGGTTTTGATTTTGCTTATCCTCAAGGAATCAAAGTAGGCGGTTTGGCTAGTTCTGGAGCGATGGGGGTTAAAACTGGGCTATTTTACTATTGTCAAACAGAATCAGAAGCTAATTTGTGCGATCGCGGAACTGTTGGGATTGCTTTGAGCGGTAATATTGTAGTAGAGACGATTGTAGCTCAAGGTTGTCGCCCGATTGGTAAACCTTATCAAATTTCTAAGGGCGAACGCAATATTATTTTAGAGTTGAGCGATCTAGAACAATCCTGTTCTCGTCCCCCTCTGGAAGTGTTGCGCGATTCTCTGTTAACTTTAGACGAAGAAGATCGTGCTTTAGCTCAAAATTCCCTATTTATCGGTACGGTTAGGGATGAATTTAAGCTCGATTTAGGCCCTAGAGATTTTTTAATCCGCAATTTGTTGGGTGTAGATCCTAAATCTGGGGCGATCGCGATCGGCGATCGGGTTCGTCCGGGACAGCGAATTCAATTTCATTTGCGGGATGCTCGCACTTCAGCAGAAGATTTAGAATTATTATTAAGTAGTTATTTAGAAGAGCGATCGGTTGCTAATTATCCTGTTGGCGGGCTAATATTTTCTTGCTTGGGTCGGGGAAAAGGCCTTTATAACGAACCTGATTTTGACTCGTCTACCTTCAATCGCTATTTAAATAATATTCCTTTGGGTGGATTTTTCTGCAATGGCGAAATCGGGCCAGTAGGAGGAAGGACTTTTTTACACGGTTATACTTCTGCTTTTGCTATTTTTAGCCAAAAAAATAGCTGAGATTTTTAATAGTAATTTTTGTTTTAATGAGGAGAAGTGAATTACCATGATTGAGTTTAAAGATTTTTTTCCAGAAATACTTGAAAAGCAAAACTTTCCTGGTGACGATAAATATGAGACTTTTAGTAGTTTATTGGCTAGGGTCAATCAGTGGCTTGAAACTGAAACAGTTAAACTAATTAACATTGAAACTGTTGTTTTGCGCGATCGCGACGGCGAAAGGACTTGCTTTTTAGCTGAAGAACCTTTTTTCTATCAGTTTATTCGCGTTTGGTACGAAGTTAAAGAAGAAATGAATCCTGATAGTTAAATTTAATTGTCTATTAGCTCGAAAAACCCGCGATATTCGCGGGTTCTGTCTTATTTACTTAGTCGTAAAGTCTGCATTCAGGTGCTTCTGGATTATTCTCGCAATACATTTGTAAAGAATTTTTTTTGTTTCTTTGTCTGTTAGTAATTGCTTTTTCTAATTCTTCTACTTCTTCCCAAGCAACGGCACATTCTTGAGACTGATTACCGTTAATTTCACAAATAGAACGAGCTTCTACTAAAGCTGTACTGATTTTTTCTTTAATTAAAGTAGTAGGCATTAAGCTTAAATTCCTTATTTTTGTTTATTTATATTATTTAAAATAACTAATAAAAGTAGCGAACTTGTGACAAGTTTTACAAGCTGTCTTTTGACAATTGTATGAAATTATACAAAAATAAAAAACCCAAAGATTAATCTATTTCTTAATATGGATAAAAAACATTCTCATAATGGTAAACCTCCATTAATTGCGATCGGAATTGCCCCTTTAGGAGTGATTTCGATCGGGGTCGTACCGATGGGTGTAATTTCAATTGGTGTCGTGCCGATGGGTGTAATTTCCCTCGGTTCAGTAGCTATGGGAGTAATTTCTGCTGGTTTAGTCTCGATGGGGACTGTCGCAGCAGGATTTCAAACTATGGGTATAATAAGCGTTGGTTCGATGGGAATGGGTAACGTGAGAATTCCCCTTGGTGCTGAAAAATCACCTCACAATCATCAGATGAAAGAGATGATGGAAATGAATGAAAAGAAAGAAATGGACATGAAACATCATCATTAATTTTCTTGTTTTGAGGTTTGATAAAATCTTTTTATTATTGTTGCCAATTGTTCTATTTCTTCTGGTTGATGAGTTGCCATAATCGAAAAACGAATGCGACTTTTAGGGACTGTGGGCGGACGAATTGCGGGAGCAAAAATACCTTCACTTTTCAATTTGTCTGCTAGATCGAGAGCTAGAGCGGGATTATTTAAACCCAAACAAACAATTGGCGATTGGGAGGGTAAAAGAGGATAATTAATTAATTTTTGTTTCAATATTTTGACATTATTCCAGAGGCGATCGCGTCGCTGCGGTTCGCTTTTAACAATTTCGATCGCGCGCTTTGCTGATCCAGTGTCTGCAGGACTTAGTGCCGTAGTATAAATCCAACTAGGGGCGCGATTTCTCAGAAAATCGATTAATAAGCGGCTTCCTGCCACATAACCACCTAAACTACCTAAAGCCTTACTTAACGTTCCGATTTGGATTAATTCTTTGCCGCTACAGCCGAAATATTCGACGCATCCAGCCCCAGTTTCTCCCATAACTCCAGTAGCATGAGCTTCGTCAACGATCGCCATACAATCAAACTTTTCTGCTAGTTTAATTAATTCTTTTACTTGACAAATATCCCCGTTCATACTGAAAATACTGTCGGAAACGATCGCACAACGACGATATTTGTCACGATTTAAATTTAATTTATCCTCTAAATCTTTAAGATCGAGATGCCGATAGGCAATCGTTTCCGCACCGCTCAATTTTGCTCCATTTTTAAGGCTAGAGTGGTTGTATTCGTCTGAGAGAATTAAATCCCGACTGCCAACAATAGCTGAAATTGTGCCTAAATTTGCTAAATATCCCGAACTAAAAACTAAAGCGTCTTCGGTTTGCTTGAGTTGTGCGATCGCTAACTCTAGATCGCGGTGTAACTGGCGATGTCCACTTAATAGTCGAGATCCGCTACTCCCAGTTCCAAATTCTCGGGTAGCTTCAATTGCCGCTTCAATGAGGCGATCGTCTCCAGCCAATCCTAAATAATCGTTGCTAGCAAAATTAACTAGCGATCGCCCGTCTAATTTTATGCGAGATCCGGGCAGACTTTGAATCGTTTGTACCGATCGGTACCAGTTAGCGCGGTGAATTGTTGTTAAAGATTTTTCAATCCAATTGTAGGGATTCTTTGACATTGGCGATCGCGAAGCTAAAAATACTTTCAAGCAGAGGAACAGTTTCAGTTTAATCTGATTCCTAACTGCTCAATTTTCTCTCGATCTCAGACTTAAAATTCTATTCCCGAAGCAATTAATCCGAGAATTAATAAACCAAATCCCAATCTATACCAAACAAATATCCAAGTATTGTGGTTTTTCAAATAATTAATTAACCAGGCGATCGCTAAATAAGAAAATATTGCCGCTGAAATTACTCCGATTATCAAAGTCAACCATTCTTGTGGAGCAATTTGCTGGTCAAAAGCGTCTTTTAATTCTACTATTCCGGCCAAAGTAATTGCAGGAATTCCTAATAAGAAAGAAAAATCCCCCGCAGTAGGCCGCTCTAAACCCCTAAATAGTCCAGCAGTAATCGTCGAACCAGAACGAGAAACACCAGGTATTATCGCTAAAGTCTGCGCCAAACCCATTAAAATCCCGTCTTTAGTGCTGAGATTGCTAAAATCACGCTTGCGATTGCCTATTTTTTCAGCTAAAGCTAATAAACAAGCCATCACAATAGAAGCAACTGCGATCGCCCCCATACTTCTGATTGGAGAATCATCGGTGTATATCCCAGAAGCCTTTAATAACAATCCTATTATGGCGATCGGAAAAGTCCCAAAAAAAATACCCAAAGATATTTTAAAATCTAAAGATTGATAATTAGATTCTTGAATTGCTTTAATAGCACCAAATAATAACTTACTTATTTTCTCTCGATAATACCATAATACTGCTGCAATGCTACCCAATTGAATCACTGCCGTGATTGTTACTCCAGGATCGCCCCATCCTAATAGTACCGGGACAGCTTTGAGATGAGCGGTGCTGCTAATTGGGATGAATTCTGTTAATCCTTGCACCATTCCCAAAACGATCGCCTCGAAGATACTGAAATATAACGATCCTGTCGGGTTTGCTTCTGCTGTTATTGTTGTGGAACTAGCTAAAGTAGGGCTGGCTTTCAATCCTTGTAAGAATATAACAAAAATAGTACCTAGAGCGATCGCACTTAAAAATTTCAGCCATTTTTGCTTGAGTCGAATCATAAATCTTGTTTTTTACCTCTGTTGCCTGAAAAAAATACGCCAACCTTTTCTTGTTTAACTCAAGCTAGAGATTTATTACAAGAGCGATCGCGACACTTTTAAAGAGAGTGAAAGTAAACTAATTGTATTTGCTTGCTGATTTGAACAATTTTCTCCTCAAAAGTATTTTTTAAGTCAGATTGTCGCGGCCTAATCCTAAAAAATTTCCAAAAAAATGAGAATATCTCGATCTCAAACCCAGAAATACATTAAACTCAGTAAAGATTAGTAAAGTTTATTAAAAAAATCTTGTTAGACAATAACTTTTTTTCAACAATATCTACTTCAGTAGTTCGAGATCGACAAAAAAATAAAAGCAATCGAGAATGGCTAGTATTAGGAGCAGCAGCTTTCTTAGTTTCAGTACCAGTCTTTATTCAAGCTCCTTTAGTTCGAGTAGTTCCAAGTGTCAGCCTTTTATTAACATTCGTTTGGCTCTACTCGGGCTATAAACTACTCTCAATTCCAAAAACAAAATTGTGGGGCGATTTAATTATAGGATTTAGTTGGAGTTGGTTAGCTGGTTCGATATATTGGGGCTGGTTGCGAACCGATCCCCTAATTCATTTACCTATAGAAGCGATCGGCTTACCCTTTGCTCTGTGGTGTTGTTGGCGAGGACATTGCTTAGTTGGAAATTTATTTTATCTAGGATCTCTTTTTGGTACTTGCATTACCGATCTATACTTTTATGTAGTAGGGTTGATTCCCTATTGGCGCAAAATAATGACAATCGATCCTGAATTAGTTGGTATTATCTTTAAGCAGAGTATAATTCAGGTACAGACTCCCTGGGGTATAACCTGGGCAATTATATTAGCAACTGTACTTCTATTTACAGGTCTTTTGTCCTTACAAAAACCACAATTACATTGGTGGGCTTTTGGTGGCGCAATATTGAGTACCATTGTAGTAGACAGTCTATTTTTCATAGCAGCATCTTTGAGTTAAAGATCTGTTTATTATATTAAGAGGAAAAGTTACTGAGTCAGAGCTTGATTGTGTCTAGCAACTGCAAGAGATAAAAAATATTTCCAGCAAGCAAGACGATCGAGCAAGCTCGTTAACCAAGACCTAGACTATTAGATAGTTATTAAATTTATGAAGTAGGGGTTGATTTGGATAAAATTCCTTACTTAATGCTAGACACGGAAAAAGGAAGTCGCTACCTATCTTTAGTAGGCAGTAATTACTGGACTATTGGTAGAAGTAAGGATAATGCTTTTGTCATTACCGATCAATGGATTTCCCGAAATCATGCTATGTTGCAATCAACAACAAGTGGAGAATTCTACTTAATTGACTTGGGTAGCCGTAATGGAACTTTTGTCAATGGGCGTAGAGTAAGTATCCCCGTCATTCTAAGAGATAGCGATCGCATTGTTTTTGGCAAAACTAAGTTGGAGTTCCACTGTCCGAAAAATAGCAAGCTAACGAATAATTCTCATGCGAGTAGTAAACCAGAATATGACGCACCAACCTCAACACTGCACGTCCGTCGTTTGATGTCTGTAATGGTTATAGATATCCGCAATTTTACCCTTTTGGCGAGACAGCTAGACGATAATATTCTCTCTTTGTTAATTGGTAGTTGGTTTCGTCAAGCAGGCAATATCATTCGCGATTCTGGCAGTTGGGTTGACAAATATATCGGCGATGCCGTAATGGCAATTTGGTTTCACGGACAAAAACAAGTTACCAATGAAGAAATAGCTAAAATTTTCAAAGCAATTATTGCTCTTAAGAAAATGACCGCAGAACTCAATAATAACTATCCTCTACCATTTGAGCTAAGAATTGGTGCTGGTTTAAATACTGGTTACGCGATGGTCGGTAACACCGGTAGCGGAGACCATCCAGATTATACCGCGATCGGCGATACGGTTAATTTGGCTTTTCGTCTTGAATCGGCAACTAAACAAACTAATTCAGATATTGTTGTTGGCGATACAACTTATGGTTATCTTTCTCAAATTGGCGATTTACAAAATTGCTTTGAAAAACATATCGTACAACTCAAAGGTTATGAGGGGACAAGAACTATTTATGCTGGAAATTTTGAAGGTTTAGATAACTTTTTTCTAGATAATTGCTCGGAGGATCGACTTCGGGTTTAACTGAGATCCTAAATAGATTGATATCTATTCGAGTTTAATTATTATTTTCTGTTTCAAATTCAATTCCGAATACTTCAGCAAATTTTTGTTGAACTAATTCTCTAACAAGTTCAATATCGATATCTTTTCTAAAGCGATCGAGACTCCCTACAGGTTTGTTAGCAATACCACAAGGAATAATGCGATCGAATCCAGTAAGATCCGAACAAACATTAATGCTAAATCCATGCATGGCGATCCAGCGACGGACTTTAATTCCGATTGCAGCTATTTTATGTCCTTCGAGCCAGACTCCAGTAAAACCAGGTATCCGATACGCTTTTAACTCATAAACTTCCAGCACTCTAATAATCACTTCTTCAAGTTGCCGCAAATACCAGTGCAAATCTTTGCGATAGTAGCGCAAATTAAGGATGGGATAGCAAATCAACTGACCCGGACAATGGTATGTAACTTCCCCACCGCGTTCGGTGCGATGGATTTCCAAGTTAGTTCGATTGAGATCGAACTTAACAAAATTTAGACTCGACCCCGTGCCTAAAGTATACACTGGAGGATGTTCTAACAAAATCAAGACATCTTTAAGGGATCGATCTTCGACTCTGAGAGCAACTAAGTCACGCTGCATTTGCCAAGCAATGCTGTAGGGAACTAATTCTAAGTTACGAAGAATACATTTTCTTTTTGGTTGTTCCAAAGCAATCTACTAAATTAATATTTAACAAATATATTTACTATTCCCTAGCTGTTTCAATTAACATTAAGAAACTTTACATCAATCGAGATCGTAAAAACAATCGGAAAAAGCGATGTATTACAAAATATAAAATGTTAATCTAAGATATTATTATATCAAAAAAATCTTTCTTTCTCACTTAAAAAGAATTTATTGTTGGAGTAAGAAAAATTGCGATCGCAAAATAAATTACATCTGAAATTAGACTGGATTTTTGATAAAATTAAATTATAAAGGGATTAAGATAAAAGTCAAAAATAAAAATACCAAAAAAGCCACGTAATTAAAAAAAAGCAAAAGAAAAAACAATGTTCAGTCAAAAGTTATACTTGGTTAAATTTAGTTGCAAGATTGCACGATCGGAGTATATTTTTGATAGAAACTAATAATAAACCAGCGATCGGGGTAAAAACAAACAGTCAATTTTCATCGCAACTGCTAGAAAATTGATAGAAGATTATAAAAAAAGATCGTCTTAAAGTCAAATCAATAGCTAAATCGATACTTAGGCAAAAGTAGCAATTTAAAATTGTTTCTTATCCCGAATACTGGCATAGTACAACATGGAGTAAACAGTTATGAAGCTTTTAATTCAAGGTAACAACGTTACAGTAACCGATGCAATTCATGACTACGTAGAACAAAAATTAGAAAAAGCAGTCAAACATTTTCAAAACATAACTACAAAAGTAGACGTGCATTTATCGGTAGCTCGCAATTCCCGTATCAGTAACAAACATAAAGCAGAAGTAACAGTTTACGCCAACGGTACAGTAATCAGAGCAGAAGAAAACAGTCAAAATCTGTATGCCAGTGTTGATATGGTGTCGGATAAAATTGCCCGTCAACTAAGAAAATACAAAGAAAAACAAGCGCACAAAAAGACTCGTACAGAATCTAAAATTGCTGCAATGGTAGAAAGCCAACCAGTAGAACAAGATCTGATTGGCGATCGCACCGTAAAATTACCTTCAGAAGTGGTTAAATCAAAATACTTTGCCATGCCACCAATGACCACAGAGGAAGCCTTAGAACAGTTACAGCTAGTCGATCACGATTTCTACATGTTTCGTAACAGTGCTACCAACGAAATCAACGTGATTTATTTTCGCAATCATGGAGGTTACGGCGTAATTCAGCCTCGCGAAGATAGTAACAATAACAATTCTAACGGTTTGAGCTAAGTAAAAGATTGCTCAAAATTAGAACTGGGGGTTGCAAAACAGCCCCCAACACCATAAGCTCTATTCTTCTCGAGCGAGAATAAGGGGCATTTCCTCAAAAGAATTCTCTAATTGTTGGTCTATTTGAACTACAAAGGGCAAATTTGCTCCGGCTAATCCCCGTTTAATTCGCTCTAGAGTTGTTTCAAATAATACAAATAGGGGATAAATATTATTAGAACCTTCGCTCAACATATCTGTTTCAGTTTTTGGCATTATCCACTCATAATCCTTATCTAACCAAACTTGAGTTTGTCGCCAGCGTCCGAGTAAATCGGAAAAATCTTCTTGAGGACGATGAATGAAGATTAAAATTTCTTCTGCCATTTTAATTTTCCATTCAGGATCGCAAGTGAGAATAGCTAGATCGCAAGGTAGTATTATTGTGTGTTGAGATTTAGGACTTAAATTCGATCCTGCTGTTAACGAAGAAAAATTACTAATTCTCAGTGTTGGCAAAGGAATTACGAGAACGGATTGGGAAGATTGTTTTGCACTTGGCAGCAATTGTAAATAAGGACGATACTGTTGTATGAGTGAGATCGCCTCATTAGGATTGCTGTATCTTGATAAAAGTGCCTCATAACCAGATTGTTTAACGGACATAAGAAATTAAAAATTTTTTGAATTTATTCGAGATCGCTGCACTTGTTTGCTTCGCGGGGCCCGTCGAAGATTGCGAACATCGGCAAATACACCGAGAGTAAAATCGTCCCCGCTATCGCCGCTACTATCACGATCGCGATTGACTTCCGTTTCAGAAGTCAGTGCTTTAAGAGCTTGTTTTACTTATCCGATCGCATCGAAAATTTTAAACATCGGCAAATACATCGAGAGCAAAATAGTTCCCACCATCGCCGCTACTCCGACCATCATAATCGGCTCTAAAACAGAAGTTAGTGCTTTAAGAGCTTGTTCTACTTCGTCTTCATAGAAATCTGCCACTTTCATCATCATTGCGTCTAACTCTCCAGTTTCTTCACCAATACTGATCATTTGAATTGCCAAAGAAGGAAAAACGTTATTTTTTTGCAGAGCTAAACTGAGCATTCCACCTTGCTGAATTTCGCTTTTTGCCGATTCGATCGCGTTAGCAACAACTTGATTTCCCGCTGTATCGCGAACAATATCCAAACAATTTAGAATTGGTACTCCCGATCGCGTTAAAGTTCCAAATACTCGACAAAAACGAGCTACTACCGATTTTTCGTTAAGTTCGCCAAATAAAGGCAATTTAAGCATTAAACCGTCAATTTGGACTTTCCCGGCCGGAGTTTTATAGTATGTTTTTAAAGCAAAAACAGCTCCCGCAATTATGACAATCGGAAAAATAATTCTCGGACTCCTCATTAAATCGCTTAAATAGAGCATAAACTGAGTTAGAGCCGGAAGTTCTACCCCTAAATCTTCAAAAATTCTCGCAAAAATAGGAATCAAAAATACTGTCATCGCCACAAAAACAATACAAGCTAAAATACCCACAGCAACCGGATAAGCCAATGCCGATTTAACTTGGTTTTTTAGTCTAGCCATGTCTTCGAGAAGTTTAGCCAAACGATTTAAAACTTCATCTAGTACCCCACCAACTTCTCCAGCCTCAACCATACTAATGTAAAGATCGTCAAAACAGTCAGTATGCTTGCTCATTGCATCGGATAAATTAGTTCCTTGTTGCACTTTACTAGTAATTTCTACTAGTGCTTTTTTCAGTCTAGGGTTAGTACATTGATCGGACAAAACCCCTAAACAACGAATAATTGCTACTCCAGCATTAACCATTACCGCAAACTGACGAGAAAAAACAGCTTTGTCTTTGACCGTGACACTACTTAGAGCTATTTCTAAAGCACTCAGATCGATTTCAAATCCTGCTTTTTTAGCCTTACCGACAGTAGGGTATTTATTTTTAAGTAAATTACGAGCTTGTTCTGCAGAAAGAGCGTCAATTTTTTCTTTAAAAGTTTTTCCACTTCTATCTCGAACATCGACTATATATGTAGGCATTGTTTAGGATAAGATAAGAATTTTTTGTGATTTTTTCTTTAGTTTCAACTAATTCCAAATGCTGAGTTAATTAGAATTAGACCTAACTCAACATCAATTGCAAATCTCTTTAGCGAAGTCTAGCTTTTTTAGCAGTTCTCATTCCGCCTCCAGCCATGCCGCTAATTAAGCGTTGCAATTCGTCAGGTTTACTGCTTTTAGACATAGCTTCTTCAAAAGAAATAGTATCGCTATTAACCAAACCAGCTAAAGCTTGTTCCATGGTTTGCATTCCTAATTTCATTCCAGTTTGAATTGCAGAATAGACTTGAGCTGCTTTTCCTTCTCTAATTAAGTTAGCGATCGCAGGAGTGATAATCATAATTTCTTGAGCTAAACATCTTCCAAACTCTCCTGGCTTAGGATTTTTCTTTTTAGGAAGACATTGACTGAAAACAGCTACTAAAGAGTTGGATAACATTGCTCTAATTTGAGCTTGTTGTCCGGCAGGAAAAACGTCAATCATTCTATCTACAGTGCTAGCAGCAGAAGAAGTATGTAACGTACCAAATACTAAATGACCCGTTTCGGCGGCAGAAATTGCTAAAGAAATGGTTTCTAAATCCCGCATTTCTCCAACTAGAATAATATCGGGATCTTCCCTCAAAGCAGCTTTTAGGGCATTAGCAAAGCTTTTAGTATCTTCACCTTTTTGACGTTGGTGGAACAAACTTTTTACATTAGGAAAAACATATTCGATCGGATCTTCTACCGTCAAAATATGTTCCGATCGCGTGCGATTAATTAAATCTAAAATTGCTGCTAAAGTAGTTGTCTTACCCGAACCAGTCGGCCCGGTTACCAAAATCATTCCTTTTGGTCTTTCAATGGTTTCGCGAATGATATCTGGTAAATTGAGCTTTTCAAACTGAGGAATTTTAGAAGATAAAGCCCGCAAACAGGCAGCATAACAACCTCTTTCTTTGTAAACATTAACTCGAAAACGAGCTAAACCTTTAACTCCGTAAGAACAATCAAGCTCCCAATTTTGTTCTAATTCTTTACGCTGAGTATTATTAAGCATACTAAAAATTAGTTTTTGACATTCTTGAGGAGTCATTGCTTCATCGCTAATAGGTTGCAATTTACCGCTGATACGGAAATAAATAGGCGCGCCTGCTTGAATGTGCATATCGGAGCCGCCCATTTCGACTAATTGCTCCATTAAGTCTTCAATCATTACATCCATTGACATTTTATTTATCTCCTAATATTGAAAATTTTTTGTTTGACTTACTTTTGAAAACGAGGAGTTAAGCAGTAAGGACAATCTAGCCATTCAGGTTGTAATTGAGCCGAGCAACTAGTGCAAGTTAAACCACTTTTGCGCTTAGCTTTTAATTCTGCTTCTAAACCAGAGTCAGTAAAAGTTACCCTTTCAACTTCTTCTAAAGTTGTTGCACCTTCTCGCACTAAATTTAAGCTGTAGGCGAGTAAAGTAATCATTCCTTCTTCGACAGCTACTTCTTTAATGCGATCGGAATTAGCTCCAGAGTTAATAGCTGCTTGAACTGGTTCGCTAATGCGTAAAACTTCATAAACGCCGACCCTTCCTTTATAGCCTTTACCACCGCATTTAGGACAGAGATCTCCTCTACTTCTGGCTTCTTTAACCTGTTCGGGATTTAACTTATTCGCGCGATAAAACGTTATTTCATCTTCATTAGCAGCAGACATCCCAAACCTACTTAATTCTTCTTGAGAAGGAGAATAAGGAATGCGACATTCGCTACAAACACGACGCATTAAACGCTGAGCTAAAATACCGAGTAAAGCCCCAGAAATCATAAAAGGTTCAATACCCATTTCATCAAGACGGGCGATCGCTCCAGCAGCATCGTTAGTATGTAAAGTTGTTAAAACCAAGTGACCGGTTAAAGCTGCTTCAATTGCAGTTTTTGCCGTTTCTTTATCTCGAGTTTCTCCAACTAAAATTACATCTGGATCTTGTCTCAGAAAAGCCCGCAAAATCATGGCAAAATTCATGCCTTTTTCGCGAATTACTTGGACTTGAGTAATACCAGGCAAAGAATACTCAATCGGATCTTCTGCTGTACTTATATTTACACCCGGATTATTGCGTTCGGCTAAAATAGAATAAAGACTTGTAGATTTACCAGATCCAGTCGGCCCCGTGACTAAAATTAACCCAAAAGGACGGCTTGCCAAATCTCTAACAATTTGTAAAGTTTCTTCATGGGTAATTAAAAAGTCCAAACCAAGCTGAGTTGCAGAATTATCTAAAATCCGCAAAACTACCTTTTCTCCATAACGACTCGGTAAAGTGCTAACGCGAAAATCGACTTTACGACCCTGGAATAAACGACGAATCTTACCATCTTGAGGCATTCTTCGCTCGGCAATATCAAGATCGGACATGATTTTAAAACGAGCAATTACCGCAGGAGTAATTTTCTTAGGCAATTTCTCAAAAGCAGGAGCTAGTACCCCATCCTTGCGAAATCTAACCTGTAAAAACTCTTCTTGAGGTTCGACGTGAATATCAGAAGTACCTTCTTGCAGACCTTTAGCCAAAATTTTATTAACTAAATTGACTATCGGCGCGCCTTGAGCCTCGCTAGCTGCACTAATATCGTCAACTTCAAATTCATCTTCTACAACTTCAAAGTCAGCCTCTAAATTCTCGATATCGGCAGAGACATCAACAGCTTTATCCGACTCTAATTTTTTTTGGATTTTAACCTGATTGTCGAGATATCGATCCAAAAGCTGCTGATAATCAGACTCTGCGATCACCATTCTTTGCAGCTTAATTCCTTGAGGTCGTAAAATTCGGTTGAGATCGTCTTGAGCTTCAAGATGTTCTGGATCGACCATTGCGACTAGAACAGAAGGAGGCTGAGTATCTTTTTTTTCTAAAGGAATTAATTTATAACGACGACAAATATCTACAGGAATCAAAGAATCGATTAAATCCTGCATTTGATTGCTAGCAACAGGATCGATTTCAGGATCGAGAGAATCAACACCGTAGAGAATTTTTAGCTCGAACAAATGATGCTTTTTATACTGACGCTGCAAATCTGGAGGTAAAGTTTTGCCAGTTATCGATTCGATAACCTCTACAAGCGGACGGCCCGTTTTGCGGCTTTGAGCCAAAGCCTGTTGCATTCGATCGGGTTTAATAAAACCTGCTTGAATCAGCTTGTTGCCAAAGGGCGAAAACTGATTGCGCAAAGCAACCGCCTTAGTTAGCTTTGACTTTTGAGCTGAATATTTACTCATTAAGAACTAGAAATATACCTTTACAGTTTTTATTCTTCCCAAAAATAAATACTAAATTTCATTTGCGAGGAATCGATCTGTTACATTTAGGTGTAGTAGTGATTGTTGAGTTAATCGCTAGGCAAAATACTGATTGAGACTAGAAAAAAGCAGCATAAACTCTCAAATTGCCTCAGAGCAAATAAAAACTGTCTCTTAACATATTAAATTGAGCATCCTATGATTGAAGACCAAAAGCAGCCACAAGATACTTCAGATAATCTAGAGGAAATTCCTGAATTGTCCGATCGACCGAGCGATTCTAATTCAGTCGTACAAGAAACGCCATCTCCAGAAGAATCAACAACCGAAAATAATTTACCCAAAGAAGAGTTACAAGAATTACATCAGCAAATAGCCACCTTAACCGAGCAACTCGAAAAGCAGACAAAACAAGGAGATAATTTCAAAGGTCAGTATATAAGAATGGCTGCTGATTTTGAAAATCTACAGAAACGTACGATTAAAGAAAAAGAAGAACTCGAGTATCAAGTAAAACGCAAGACTATTAATGAACTATTGGCAGTAGTTGACAACTTCGAGAGAGCCAGAAGCCAAATTAAACCAAGTAACGACGGTGAGATGGCAATTCACAAAGCCTATCAAGGAGTTTATAAAAACTTTGTAGACGGACTCAAGAAATTGGGAGTATCCGCAATGCGTCCTGAAGGCCAGCCATTCGATCCAAATATGCACGAAGCTATGTTCCAAGAAGAAACTAGCGAATACCCAGAAGGAACGGTGATCGACCAGTTAGTCAGAGGCTACATGCTCGGCGATCGCATTTTAAGACACGCAATGGTAAAAGTTGCGACTGCTCCAGAAGGTGTGATAACTTCGGAAGAAGAGTCTTCGCAAGAAGAACTAGCAAGTAACCAAGACAACTAATTCTATTAGCTAAAACTATATTTTAGAGTTATTAGCTTCTAAATATACGGGGAAGATACAGCCAAACACAACTAAGTAATAAGGCCAACTTCTCCAAATTTTTATTAAAAATAATTCACACCTTCATCGATCGAGCGCTATGGGAAAAGTCATTGGCATTGACTTAGGGACAACAAATAGTTGCGTTGCTGTTTTAGAAGGGGGAAAACCAATTGTCATACCCAACAGCGAAGGCGGACGAATCACACCTAGTATGGTAGGGTTCGATAAAAATAAAGGGCGTTTAGTCGGACAATTAGCTAAACGTCAAGCAGTAATGAATCCATTCAATACCGTTTATAGTATTAAACGCTTTATTGGTCGTCGCTGGGAAGCAACCGAATCAGAACGAAGTCGCGTTCCTTACAAATGTGTAATCGGACGTGACAATACCGTCGATGTAGAAATTCAAGAACAGCAATACACTCCTCAAGAAATATCAGCTATCATCTTGCAAAAAATGAAAGCAGATGCTGAAAAATTTTTAGGAGAAGAAGTTGACAGAGCATTAATCACCGTTCCAGCTTATTTTACCGACGCTCAAAGACAAGCAACCAAGGATGCAGGGGCGATCGCGGGGTTAGAAGTGCTGCGGATCGTCAACGAACCGACTGCGGCAGCTTTAGCTTATGGATTAGATAAATTAGATGAAGATATTTTTATCTTAGTCTTCGATCTCGGTGGCGGAACTTTTGACGTATCAATTCTACAACTCGGTAACGGTGTCTTTGAAGTAAAAGCAACAGCCGGGAACAACCATTTGGGCGGAGACGATTTTGATAACGTTATTGTAGATTGGGCGATCGCTAAATTTCAAGAACAGGAAGGAATCGATTTAAGCAGCGATAAAATGGCACTGCAACGCTTGCGAGAAGCAGCAGAAAAAGCGAAAATCGAACTTTCAAACGCTCCTAGCAGTTCGATTAATTTACCCTTTATTTCTGCTGACGAAAGCGGGCCAAAACATTTAGAAATGGAGCTGTCTCGGTCTCAATTCGAGCAACTAGCAAGCGAATTAATTGAAGCGACAATCGTTCCAGTAAAACAAGCTCTCAAAGACTCAGAATTAGAACCAGAACAAATCGATCGGGTTATCCTAGTGGGCGGTTCGACTAGAATTCCTGCAGTTCAAAAAGCAATTGAAACATTATTTGACAAAGAATGCGATCGCACCGTTAATCCAGATGAAGCAGTAGCCCTCGGTGCAGCAGTACAAGCAGGAGTATTGGGTGGGGAAGTAGAAGATGTCTTATTGTTAGATGTCACCCCATTATCCTTGGGAATTGAAACTTTAGGGGAAGTATTTACTAAAATCATCGATCGCAATACTACTATTCCGACTAGCAAGTCAGAAATTTTTTCTACTGCGGTAGACGGACAAACATCGGTAGAAATACACGTTCTCCAAGGGGAACGTGCGATGGCTAAAGACAACATGAGTCTGGGTAAATTTGTCCTGACTGGAATACCGATGGCAATGCGAGGCGTACCTCAAATTGAAGTAGCTTTTGAAATCGATGTTAACGGAATTTTGCAAGTTTCGGCAATCGATCGAGGCACCAATAAAGAACAAACAATTCGCATCAGCAATACTGGAAATTTGAGTTCTTCTGACGTAGATAGAATGCGCCAAGATGCAGAACAATACGCTGCTTTTGACGAATATCAAATTAAAATAGCCGAACTCAGAAATGAAGCACAAACATTCATACACAAATACGAACAACAAGAAACGTCAGGCAAACTAAGAATTGATGAAAAAATAAAAGAAGAAATCCAACGGAAAAAAGAATACTTAGAAGGATTATTTGAGGATCCGGCAAACGAGACCAAGGATATAGAACAAGCCATAGAAGAATTTAAAGAAGCTGTATTTAAAGCAGGTGCTACACCCTATGAAAATATTGAGCCAGATCCCAAAAATAGCGAAGACTTTAACGAAGACATACAATCAACTCAAGTAGCACTAAAAAACGAGGCTCTGCCGAATATTAATTTAGACGAAGATGACGAACTCAACACTATCGAAGCAGAAATTTTAACCGGTCTAGGAAGTAACTTTATGATTAAAGACACCGAACAATCTGCTAATGCGACATTAAATTTTGACTTTGAAGACGATCGCGGAACTGTAGTCAGCGAAAGCGATGATGACTATGAAAAAGTAGATTGATAGGTTGGCTTTATCTAATTACGATCGCTCATAGTCTATATTTAGATAAAGTAGAATTAACTCAAACTAACCATTATCGAAAATTAAGACTCAGTGCTTTATGCCAGGCGACTATTATGAAATCCTAGGTGTTTCCCGCGATGCTAATAAAGAAGATCTTAAACGTGCTTATCGTCGCCTCGCTCGGAAGTACCACCCGGATGTAAACAAAGAACCAGGAGCGGAAGACCGCTTCAAAGAAGTAAATCGCGCATACGAAGTTCTTTCAGAACCCGAAACTAGAGCCAGATACGACCGCTTTGGAGAAGCAGGTGTAAGCGGTGCAGGAGCAGGTGCGGCTGGATTCCAAGACTTTGGAGATATCAGTGGCTTCGCTGCCGATATCTTTGAAACATTTTTTAATGGTTTTGGCGGTATGGGAGGCCAAACTGCTGGAACTCGCCGTAACGGGCCGGTCAGAGGTGATGACCTCAGACTAGATTTAAAATTGGAATTTCGCGAAGCTATTTTTGGCGGTGAAAAAGAAATTAACATTCCTCACCTTGAAAAATGTCAAGTTTGCGACGGTAGCGGGGCAAAACCTGGAAGTGGAGTTCGCACTTGTTCGACTTGTAAAGGATCGGGTAAAGTTCGCCGCGCAACTAGAACCCCTTTTGGCAGTTTTGCACAAGTATCAAACTGTCCTACCTGTAATGGCAGCGGCGAAATAATTGAAGAAAAATGCGAAGCTTGTAATGGTGCTGGACGAAAACAAGAAACAAAAAAACTGAAAATTACCATTCCGCCAGGGGTAGATAGCGGCCAGCGTTTGCGAGTTGCTAACGAAGGCGATGCGGGAATGAGAGGTGGAACACCCGGAGATCTTTACGTATATCTCTTTGTCGAAGAAGATAAAGAGTTTAAACGAGACGGAGTAGATATCCTTTCCCAGTATAAAATTAACTACCTACAAGCAATTTTAGGTTGCAGAGTCAAAATTAAAACTGTAGACGGCTCAGAAGAAGTCACAATTCCCCCAGGAACTCAACCAAATACAGTTTTAACTCTTGAAAGTAAAGGCGTCCCAAAATTAGGCAATCCAGTCAGTCGCGGAGATCATCTAATCACAATTGTTGTCACAATTCCTAACCGTATTAGTGCTGAAGAACGAGAATTATTAGAGAAACTAGCGAAAATTAAAGGCAACTCCGATAAAAGTGGCGGAATTGAAGGTTTCTTAGGAGGTTTCTTTAAATAAATGAACCAACCTTTAAAAAATGAAACCAGAGAATCAGTACCCGAAGATCGCCTCGATCTCAGAGGAACTCCTTGTCCGATTAATTTCGTTCGCAGCAAGTTACGCTTGCAACAAATGAGTCCAGGTTCTTTGCTAGAAGTTTGGCTCGATGGTGGAGAACCGATCGAACAAGTCCCCGACAGCTTAGTCATGGAAGGCTATATCCTCGAAGGAGTTGAAAACCGAGGCGATTTTTTCGCCCTTAAAGTGCGCTGTCCTTTAAAATCGTGAACAAATCGGCGATCGATACTGGCCTATTGGGCACAGTAATGGCGGTACAAGCTAATTTTTATCAGGTCTTACTAGATCGGCCAAAAAACGAGCGGGAATCGATCTACCTTCTTTGTACGCGCCGAACTCGCTTGAAAAAAATCGGGCAAAAAGTTATGGTCGGCGATCGCGTAATTGTTGAAGAAGCAGATTTTGTAGATCGCAGAGGTGCGATCGCCGAAGTAAGCAAACGAAAAACACAACTTTCTCGTCCTCCGGTAGCGAATGCAGATCTAATTTTATTAGTTTTTGCCCTTGCAGAACCAAATTTAGACCCCTGGCAACTAAGTCGTTTCTTAGTAGAAGCAGAATCAACTTCTCTTGATATTTGTTTGTGTTTAAATAAAACAGATTTAATTACCGAGCAAAAACAACAACAATGGCAGCAACGCTTAATTAATTGGGGATACGATCCGGTGTTTATTAGCGTAGCTCAAGATCGAGGGATAGATTCACTTTTAAAAAAATTAAAAGATAAAATTGCGATCGTATCCGGCCCTTCAGGGGTCGGCAAATCCAGTTTAATTAATCGCTTAATTCCAACCGTTGACGTTCGGGTTGGTGAAGTATCGGGAAAATTACTCAAAGGCCGTCATACAACTCGCCATGTAGAGCTATTTGGACTTCCAAGCGGTGGTTTGCTAGCCGACAGTCCAGGTTTTAATCAACCAAATTTAGAATGCGATCCTCAAAATTTAGTTTTATATTTTCCCGAAGCTAGAAAATATTTACAACAAGGCAACTGTCAATTTAGTGATTGTCTTCATCGTGAAGAACCTAATTGTATTGTTAAAAAAGATTGGGAAAGATACGAATATTATCTTAAATTTTTGTCAGAGGCGATCGCTCGTCAAGAAAAACTAGATCGAAGACCCGATCAAGAATCTGTTTTAAAAGTTAAGATTAAAAGCTCCGGTCGTCGTCAATACGAACCCAAATTGGCAACTAAAAAATACAGACGCAGTTCGCGACGCACGAAAATACAAGATCTCCAACAACTTTATGATGAAGCGGAAGAGTTTCCAGAAGGTTAACAGCATAGACGATCGAGAATAACAAGACAGATAAAATTTCCCGATCTACAAACACAGTCTTCGATACAATCAACGTATCTTTATAATAAATAGAAGTTTTTGCAAACAAATTATGACAACAGTAAAAGACGCATCGATCGCAAAAGAGGCAATGGATGCTCCTAAAACAGGATTACCAGTCACAATTATTACTGGGTTTTTAGGTAGCGGTAAAACTACTCTCCTCAATCATATTTTGACCAATCAACAAGGACTGAAAACAGCCGTTCTCGTCAATGAATTCGGAGAAATTGGTATTGATAACGAGTTAATTATCAGTGCTGATGAAGAGAATAATATGGTCGAGTTGAATAACGGCTGTGTTTGCTGCACCATAAATAACGATTTAGTAGAAGCAGTTTATAAAGTTCTCGAACGTCCCGAAAAAATCGATTATTTAATCGTAGAAACAACTGGAATTGCCGACCCCCTACCAGTCGCGCTGACTTTTCTTGGAACTGAGTTGCGAGATATGACTCGCTTGGACTCGATCGTCACTTTAGTTGATTCAGCTAACTTTAGTTTGGATTTGTTTAATAGTGAAGCAGCTTACAAACAAATTATTTACGGAGATGTGATCCTTCTCAATAAAACAGATCTTGTCGAAGAAGATAAATTAAATTCTCTAGAAGAAAGAATTCAAGAAATGAAAAATGGGGGTGCGAGAATTTTACGTACTCGTAATTCTGAAGTATCTCTACCTTTAATTATTAGCGTCGGGTTGTTCGAGTCGGATAAGTATTTTGAAGAGAAACACGACCATCACCACGACCACGACCACCATCACCACGACCACGACCACCATCACCACGACCATCATCACCACGACCATCATCACCACGACCACCACCATCACCATTCCGATCATTTAGAAAACGATGGCTTTAACTCCGTTTCTATTGCCAGCGATCGCCCTTTTTCAATCAAGAAATTTCAAAATTTTCTTGACAATGAATTACCAGATAATGTTTTTCGCGGTAAAGGAATACTTTGGTTTGATGAAAGTCCAAAACGCCATATTTTTCACTTAAGTGGCAAAAGATTCACAATCGAAGATGAAGAGTGGAAAGATACACCAAAAAATCAATTAGTTTTGATCGGTCAAAATTTAGATACTGAAACCTTGAAAAAACAAGTAGAAAAATGTTTCTGTTTTCCTTCCACCAATCGCGGTAAGGGTTTTGGAGGTAAGTAAGGAATAATCTTAAATCGGATCGTGTTTTTTGAGTAACGAGTAAGGAGTTGCTAATATTATGCTAGTTTTGCTGCTTCAAGACTATCGAATCAATTTCAAACTTAAACAACTCTTTACTTGTTACTTTATTGATGCGGGTTATTATTCAACGAGTCAAGTCTTCATTTGTTGAAGTCGAAGGAAAAACGATCGCACGAATCGATCGCGGTTTGAATTTATTAGTCGGAATTTCAATCGGGGATACGGAAGAAACCCTTGACTGGATGACTAGGAAGTGTTTAGACTTGCGATTATTTCCAGGAGCAAATGGCAACAGTTGGGACAAGTCAATCTTGGATATTCAAGGAGAATTGTTAGTCGTATCTCAGTTTACTCTCTACGGTGATTGTCGTAAAGGTCGTCGTCCTTCCTTTAGCGCATCTGCTTCTCCCGATTTTGCCGAACCTCTTTACAATCGTTTTATAGCAAAATTGCGGGCAAGTAATCTAAAAGTAGAAACAGGTAAGTTTGGCGCGATGATGCGAGTCAGTATCGAAAACGACGGGCCGGTTACTTTGTTCTTGGAAAGATAAAATGCTTAATTATATTTGGTTCGCAATGATTCTTATTTCCGTCATAATCGGAAGTATCACTGGAAATATAGATGAAGTTACTCAAGCAGCGATCGATAGTGCAAAATTAGCTGTAGAATTGGCGATCGGGCTGATTGGAATCATGGCCCTTTGGTTGGGAATGATGAAAATTGCCGAAGAGTCTGGTTTAATACAATCGATCGCCAAAATAATCAGACCCCTTGTCGTTTGGCTTTTTCCTGAAGTTCCTCCCGATCATCCCGCTATGGGTGCAATTATCTTAAATATGGCTGCTAATATTTTAGGCCTGGGTAACGCTGCGACTCCTTTGGGGCTAAAAGCGATGCAAGAATTGCAAGAATTAAATCCGCAAAAAGATACCGCTACTAATGCGATGTGTACTTTTTTAGCTCTTAATACTTCTAGCGTTACTTTAATTTTACCTGCAACTGTTGTCGGCTTGATGGGAATTAATGCCAATCAGATTTTTTTATCGACAATTTTAGCCACAACGATGTCTACAATTGCTGCAATTATTGCTGTAAAATCATTGGAAAAATCGCAAAGATTTGCAATACAATCTCCAAATAAATGCGAAGAAATCGAAGAAGATCGATTAATTTCTAAATAATAAGATACCATCTCTAAAAAAATAATCTCTAAAATAAATCAAATAAAATGATCGAATCTTTTGTTGATATTTTTAATACTAGTTCTAAATATGTCATTCCTATTTTATTAGCTGTAATTCCCTTTTATGCTTTAGTTTTTAAAAAGGTTAAAGTTTACGAAGTTTTTGTCGAGGGAGCGCAAGATGGATTTAAAATTGCTATTCAAATTATTCCCTTTTTAGTGGCTATTTTAGTCGCGATCGGCATGTTTCGCGCTTCTGGAGCTTTAGAGATTTTAATTAGTTTTATCTCGCCAATTTTAAATGCGATCGGTTTTCCTGCTGAAAACGTACTATTAGCTATTATGCGTCCTCTTTCTGGGGGTGGATCTTTCGGTTTATTATCGGATTTAGTCGATAAATACGGGCCAGATTCTTTAATCGCTAAAATTGCTGCGACAATGTTCGGTTCTACTGAAACTACTTTTTACGTATTAGCTGTTTATTTTGGTTCGGTAGGAATTAAAAAAGTTCGTCACGCTCTAATTGCTGGTTTAATTGCCGATATAGTAGGTATTTTTAGTGCCGTATATATATGTAGGTTTTTATTCGGTTAAACCGATATAGTTCGCTTTAGTCTTAAAAAGAAAATGAGTTATAACATCAATATATTATTTATTGTACCAGTCTAAATGAATATTATTAATTCAGTTTTATCGATTGAAGTTAAACTGGCTAATAGTTTGATTTGATTTCAGTTAATTCGCTGAAGCAATTTGATGATTTATTTAAATAAAATATAGATAAGTCATTAAGATATTTTGGTTATGATGAATACTAAAAAATTAAATTTATTTCTGAGAGCAAATTGTAAAAAATCAAATTTAAAGCGAATTAAAACTATTTCCCTCTTATTATTATCATTATCGATCGCAGCCTGTAATGACAACGCAAGCATTAAAACAAAACAGGAAAAACCGCCAGAAAATATTACTAAAATTGAAAAAGAACCGATAAAACCAGATAAAAAAAATAATTTAAATCCAGCACAAAAAGCTTGGTTAAAAAAAGTCAAACTCGGCCCTTATGCTAGCGAAACTCAAGATTGGGAAGAGATTGAAGCAGCAGCAAAAAAAGAAGGTAAAGTTGTCATTTATTCCGTTTCATCTCGCATATTTAAAATCCAAGAAAAGTTTCAAGACAAATACGGGATCGAAATTATTGCCTACGACACTCCTTCTGACATTCAATTAGAAAAATTGCGCCGCGATCGCAAACAAAATATTTTTCAAGTTGATGTTCTTTTTAATAACGATATTGCAGATATTAATCAAGAATTTTTACCTCATAATTTAATTTGGAATTTCGTCCCCGATACAGTTGCTGATGACTTAAATGAAAATGAAAAAAATCCAGTCTTAGTTCAACGTTGGACTAGTCGAATTTTTATTTACAACAATCAACAATATCCCGATGGCCCCCCAATAGATAATATTTGGGACTTAACCAGACCAGAATGGGAAGGTAAATTTGTCTTACCAGATCCGATTGGAACTACAACAGAGGCTAATGCGATCGAAACTATTTTGCAACATCATCAAGAAATGGCAGCAGCTTACGAAGCCGAATTCGGTGAAAAATTAACTATTTCCCCAGAATTACGCCAAATTATGCAAAAAAATCCCCTCTTAGGAGAACCGAATGCAGGGACTGAATGGTTGTATCGCTTGATAAAAAATAAACCGGTTTTGACTCAAAGCGGCACTAGAGCTAGCGATGAGGTAGGCTATTTTAAAGAACCTTTAGGTATGACCAGCTTTAGTAAAATTCGTTGGGTAAACCAAGGTAAGTACCAATGGCAACCACTTTATAATCTTAAGCCAATCGTGGGAGTTGCTTATCCAACAACATTAACAATCGCCGATCGCGCACCCCATCCCAATGCAGCTAAATTACTAATTCGCTTCATGATGGAAGAAGGGTTTGAACCTTGGAATGTTACAGGTGATTATGCAGCCAGACAAAGCATTATGGAAAAACAGGTCAAAAACTCTAACATTCCTAAGTTTGATGACTTAAATATCTGGTCAGTAGATCCTGAATACATTTACGAGAATAAATATACCTATATTACTTTGTATCGTTTGCTTCAATGATTGCCAATAGATCTGGCTCTTGATAAGTTTCAGGGATGAATGTCACTGACTTAATCAGGCGATCCTGCAGGGATCTCGCTCCTTGGGAGTGCGCCGTCAGTGAAATCGCTACAATTCATGTTCTGACTGGGTTTAAGATAAGCTTACAATCTACTAATTAATGAGAAAAGCCAAACAACCAGTCGAGATTTTGATAAAAAAGTTGTGCCTTGTCAGTAGCACTTCCATTTCAAGAAATATTAGCAAGTCAAATAATTGAAGAAGTTATTGATGAGTTAGAAATAAAATATAGAAATAGATTATATAATCCCGTTGTGATAATATGGTCGTTCCTCTCTCAAGTATTAGATAACGCCCCGGCTGTGCCGGATCTCGCCTACGCGAGATCGTAGTTGCAAAAAAGCAGTTAGTAGAATTATCGCTTATCTAGTAGGAGAAGAACAAAAGCGAACATCAGAAAATACGGGAGCTTATTGCCGAGCTAGAAAAAAATTGCCAGAGCTTTTATTTAAAAAACTTTTAGATATATTGTCACAAAACTTAGAAAAAAAAAGTAGATAAAAAAGATTTATGGCACGGCAGTCATGTCAAAAGTATTGATGGTTCAACAGTTACAATGCCAGATAGATTAGAAAACCAGAAAGCATACCCACAGCATCCGTCTCAAAAGATAGGTTGTGGGTTTCCGAAATGACTTATAATTTAGATCCTATTCCTTTTTCTCTACAAGCGACCAGACAGCATTTAGAAAATTTTATTCCAGAAGTGACACATCCACCGAATTTACAGTTTCGAGGAGCTTATTATCAAGCCACTCTTTGTATTCAAAAGTATCGAATAGTTCGGCGTTTGCAAGATAAAATTAATTCATTTAAACAAAAATCTGAAT
>JASJCW010000197.1 GCA_030065265.1 Prochloraceae cyanobacterium | reverse complement strand
AAAATGCGTTTAACCCACCGAAACATTGCCGATACCATAAATACTAGCAGAGTAACAGTTACGAGGTTATTAGGGGAATTTCAGCGTGAAGGTTTGCTTAAATGCGAGCGTCATTCTTGCGAAAATATTTTAATTTTGAAAATGGTTTGATTCGAGCGCAGGGAGTTTGATTTGAGCCAAAGAATCCTCAAATTCCGGCATCAAGTTGGGTACAAGTAGACTGGGTTACGGTGCGAATAGTCTGAATCTAACTAATAGTTAAGATAAGAGGAAAAGAGGGAAATAGAAAGATTTTAGCTATAGGATAAAGATGGTCAAAAAAGCTTTTGCTCTGGGAAAGAATAGAAGAACGCCCGGAAAAAAAACAGACTGGCAACAAGGTTTTAAACTATTTAGTTAGCTCGCTCGATTAACAAGAAAATCTCCAAGAGTCTTCGAGATTAAATTGCTCGAAAAGAAGAGAATGATGGAAATTAAAAAAGTAAATAGGTTAAAAAGAAATCGAATTAAAGGTAATAGATGGAATCTAAAAGGAAGGGTGGTATTAGTATTCGCTAAAGTAACAATGTTATTGTCCCCAACAGCAGAAATAGCATTAGCGCAAAACGCGCCACCGCCAACAAATACACCACCGCCAACAAATACACCACCGCCAACAAATACGCAAACACAGCCAATAAATACGCTCTGGAAGACGCAAGGAACTATAAATAATAGATCGGTAAACGCAAAAGGATGCTTAGGAGCATTTTGCGGGCCCGGGATTATCATAGCGTTAACCTTTCATGACTTGTTTGTGGGAACGACGGCGACGACGACGACAAATCCAATCGGGGGATTTATTATTAACATCCTGATTGTGTTTATCGCGCTGATAAATATAGGTTTGTTAATAGTTGGAGTGATAGTAGCGAAAAAAATTCCGAAAAAATTCGATCGCGAAGAAGATTATTTATTGCAGTTTTTGTTGCTGCTAGTCTATTTTGGGCTAGTTTTCTTAATCGAAAGATTAGGTGCATTCATGTTTGGAGTGTTTTAACAGTGACCATTGAGCATTGACCATTGACCATTGAGCATTGAGCAAAACAGGCAAAAGGCAAGAGGGCTTCCAATGAAACGAATGTCACTATTAAAAGGGGATGAGTGAATGCAGGTAGCTAATAACAAGGATGAAGAAATAGTTGTTAGTAGAAAATTGGGGGAAGGAGCGTATTTAGGAGGAGTGCCGACTAAATTACTCATCCCTTGGCTCTCAATGTTAGTTTTCTTCGGGTGTTTGTGCTTGGCAGTAAATACAGTAGCATCGGTATCGCCATATTGGTTTATTTACTTGTATATTGTCGCGATGTCGACCCACTGGCATTTGCTGAGAAAAAAACCTTGGGAATTTGTGGGTAAGTTTATCAATGCCCCAGATTGGACTTTAGGATATCCCCGATTTGAGTATAAAAACGGTCAAATTGACTTGAAGAAAGTAGGCAAAAAAAAGATTGCCAGTTGGTTGGCGAGCAAAGATAGAGTAGTTAAAGCGTTTGAAGACGAACTGCATTTAGTATCTTTAGTCGAATACAGACTCGATGGTTTGAAAGTAGGGGCGTATCTGCTCAAAAAAAATGGCATATATAAGTTAGTGTTTCCGTTTTACTTAATTGGGATTAACGATAACAGTACAGAAGAAAGGATATTTGCCAAAATTGCTCAACTGCGATTCGGATTGAGGAGTTTGCCAGAATTTGAGGGGATGACGATCGTAGTGCGGCGAATGAGCAGTTGTAAAGAGAGACTAAGGGTACTGAAAAGATTGTGGCAAAACTGTACTAACCCGAAAGTGAAGTACACGATCAATTCTTTGGGCAAAAGAACCAAACAACTCAAAGGAGAAAATAAACATAATCCAGTAGAGGCGATCGTTAGAGTGAGCTACACTTTAGGGGATACTAATGCTCGTGGCAAAGATAGCATCGAGCAGTTTTTGGCAGGGATAGAAGATATCTGGTTAAAGTATATCGGCAAAAAAGCAGTTAAGACCAAAAAGCGTACCAGAGAAAATTTGAGCAAAGCTTATTATCGGGGATTCGTCCCGGCACTCAATTTGTTTAAGGAACAACTGGGGTTGAGCGTAGTGGCAATGCAAGCCAATGAAATTCACGAGTACGAACATTTTCGAGTCAATAACAAAGCACCTCAGAATCCATTGCCGCCGCAAGTAATTGTCGTTACCAACAGTCAAATCTGGCCCGAATTTAATTGCAGCACTCATATCAGTACCTACTGGCATTTAAATGCCATCCCGGTAGCAGATAAAGCTTGGGTGAGGCTGCCGGGAATCGATAAATATGTCGGCGGAGCGATCTTAGTCGAAAAACCAGGCAAGTTAAAAAAAGCTCTGGCTCAGTTAAGGGTAGCCTCGGAAATAGTCAACTCGATCGAAGATGTCGAAGTAATTATCGAACTGTCAAAACCAGACCAACAGCAAGTATTAGAAGTAGCGAGATGGCGGACTAAGGACAGTCATATCGAAGCCAAGTTGAACGACGAAAAAGGAAAGATCGATCGCAAAGGAAAACGGAACTTAGACGAAGATGTTGCGGTAGAAGATAAATTTTACGACCACGAAGTCGCGATTAATCTGGCGATGGTAGTGATGGTCTATCGAGACAATCCCCGCGAGGTAGATTTAGCAATATCGTCCGTCGCGGCCAAGCCATTTTTTAGCCCTCCAGCACTATTATCGCGAGAATTGGAATATTTTCATTTAATTTACCTGCAAAGTTTAGCGACGACTTGGCAAAAAATGTTAGTGAGTCCAATGGAGCGTCGCCTAATGTTTTTCTCAGACGAAGTCGGGGGACTGCTGCCGTTAGCTTTTAGGGCCAACAGCACAAACTGCGGTTTGCAATTAATCTCGGATCGGGGGCATGCGCCGATTTACGTCAATTTGTACGAGCGGGATTTCCCGCGACACATGGCAATTGACGGGATGACCGGAAGCGGAAAATCGTTTCTACTGGCGGGTGCAGGCTCGATGGCATTAGCTCACAACATGAAAGTAACTTTCATCGACTCGACCCGCAGTGACGGAACAGGAACGTTTACTGATTGGACAAAATTTTACGACGGTAGTTACTACGATTGCCTCAGCGAAAAAATCAATCTAGTTGAAGTGGTCGATACCAGCGTAATTGAAGATCCATTAAAAAGGTTAACAAGAGAGGCGATCGAGAAAGAGTTGATCAGACAAAGCTTGTTGGCACTGGTAGTCGATCGCAACAGCTCCGGGTCAAAGAAAAAAAGATATCGGCATTTGCTCAATCTAGCGGTACACGCATATCTCGAAGACCCGGAACTGAAAGCAAGATGGCAAACTGCCCATTCAATGGGCAGATCTAGCAGTGCTTGGGGCTTCTGCCCGACTTTAAAGGATTTTTTGGCATTCTTAGATCCCGATTATTTAGAATCGGTGCGCTCTAGTTGGTTGCAAGTGACCAATTTTAAACCAACTTTTAGCAACGAACAAAAACAAGATTTAGCCGATATTAGGTTAGCTCTCGAATCGTTTATGTATTCACCGTTAGGGCAAAATTTATCCCAACCGACTTCAATCAGTTACGATGCGGATCTCGTCACGATCGGCATCGCAGAAAACAACGATGAAGAATATATGGAGGTATTAGCACTAGCAGCGCACAGCATCGCGGTGCGACGAGCATTATCGTGCGATCGCTCCTTATTAGGATTTGATGAAGCTTCTTACTTGGTGGGAAATTTCGATTGTATGTCGAAAATCCTCGGCACTTTAATGGCCAAAGCGCGTAAAACAGGAGTTAGCGTGGTTTGGGCCACTCAAGAATTAGATTCGATTGCTAAAAGCCAACACGCCAAGCAAATCTTTGATAACACCAGTTATTATGCGATCGGGCGGATTAAAGATTCGGCAATTAAAGATACCGCCGCTATTTTAGGTATTCCCGAAGCGGTGTTAGCCCGCAATACCCAGAGCGAAATTGGCGATTTATTTTCTTTATCGGAAAGGGAATTTGCGACCCCTTGGCTGTACAAAGATGCGAGTAAGTTAGAATTTTGTCGCTACGCTCCTGCTTTAAACGAAATCAGCCTTTTGTTGAATCAACCCCATCGAGAAGCCGAAAGAAAAGCATTTTACGCCAAATATAAAGATCCCTATTTGGCAAACGAAAAACATACCGAACATTACGTTAATTCGGTTTTGAAAAAAAATGCTTAAGCATGGCTAGTGCGATCGGTTTTGGGCGAAGAAAAGTCAAACTCAGTTGAGCTGAAATCATGAAAAATCGATGGATAATAACATTAATAGGGACAACCTGCATCTTAACCAGTGCAGGAGCGGTTCTTGGGGATGAAGTAGTCTCAGAAATCGTCGATGAGAGTAGTAACACACCTTGGCACATCATCAAAATACCCTCCATCAACAAAAGTGTCGATCTAAAAAATTATTTCGCTCGCGCCATGAACCGGGCCACGGGAATCTTAACCAAAAAAGTCGAGCAACTAGATTTAGCGGGAGTAGATCGGATTTTGGGAGAGTTGGGACTGCCGGATCTCGGCGCGTTATCATCGGAATTAATTGGAATCGGTCGCAGCGAACTGGAAGGAGCGATCTTTGCCCCAAGTAAGATTGAGAATAACCTCAATTTGGGTAACTATCAAATAGCAGTTCATGGCGGGTTAGCAAAAAGCCTAGAGATTCAAGCAAAAATAGTAGAAGCCGAACTATCGAAGCCAGGACAGGCAGAAAAAAAAGCCGAACTAGAAGCAATTGAAGCAATAGTGCAAAATACCATCGCCAAAGCCAATCGTGCGGGTAATTCTAATATTTCTCAAGAGGTAATGAAGGCGATCGCGGCCCAAAACGCAGATGCCGCAGTTCTTTTACAGCAGATTTACCAACAGAACCTCACCTCGATTACAGAGCAAAAACTAATTCGTCACGGCCAATTGCTCGAAACATTGGATCGAGAAATTGAAAAACTCAAAGAAATAGAACGAGAAAACCGAGAATTTTCTACTGCCGCCGGAGCGATGTTCGAGTTTTCCGCCACATTAATGCCAAAAAAAGATGAAAAGAGTGAATCGAACAATCGGGTTAATTCTGCTGAGCCTAACGTTATTATCTTTGAGCCTCCCAACTAAAGTAGTTGCTCAAACGAATAGCAATAACTGTCCCAATAGTGGTAAAGCGGAAATGATCGATAAAGCTTGTGCATTATCCGATGCGGTCAAAACGGGGATGGACGAAACTTGGGATAACGTCATTAATAGTCGTTTATTTGCTTACATTAACAAGTGGGGCGTACTCTTGGGTTTTTTTGGCATCCTAGTTTGGGCCAATAAACATCTGCCAGAAACTATCGATCGCGGGTTACATTACGGACAGGCCAAAAAATTACTCGGGCCGATTGCGATCGTGATTCTCTTCGGACATCCGAGCGATTACGGCTCGTTATTTGGCGATTCGATCTTGATGGCGAGAACGGTGGTCTACGGGATTAATAACGAAATTTTACTGTTGGTTTATAACGACGTATCTCAAGAGCGAGCGATTTTAAACGAAGCCAACGCCAAAATAGCTGCCACTTTAATCGTCTCTCAAGCGATCGCAATTTGTTCGGAACTTCAAGATAAAAATCAAGTCACCGATTGTTTTTTACTGGCTCAAGATCAATTACGGAAAACTTTGAGTCCATTTTTTAACCCGGCAATTTCGCCGATTAAGAATTGGGCGAGATCTTTGTTCGTCAAGGAATCAGAGCGACTCTCGCTCGCCAGTCTAGCAGCCAGCAGGAGCGGGACGAGAATGTTTTTTCGCGCGCCGCAATACGAACTGAACCAATTGCTGAATAAGACTGGCATCGCGGCACAGTTAGCAACGGGAACGACCTTTTTGTATGCCTTAGAAATAGTCGGCATCCTCACAGCAGTCTTAGGTGGTTTAAGTTTGGGGATGTCATTATTTCCAGCCTCCAAGCCAGCAATTTTAATTTGGCTGGGGGCGATGGTGGGAATTTGGATGACTCACCTATCTTATTCGTTGATCGTGACGATCGCCGCCATCTTTTATCTCAACAGTCCCCTATCTACGGCAGTGGTGCTGTTTGGCAACCTAGTCGGCTTTTTCGGCCCGATTATGGCAGTTTTAATCGGTGGCGGCGGCGGTTTAGCCACAGTCGTTTCCCTCGGAGCATTAACCAATACGATTATTCCCAAAAAGTAGCTTATGAAAAAACAATCAATTAAGCAGCAGGGGCCCCCAGTCCAGGGGAATCCGACAGAAACTCCGACTCAAAATCGGCTCAATGGCATCGATCCTGAATTAATCGAATTAAACCAAGCCGATCGAGTAGTTAAACCGATTATTAGTTATGGGATGGCGGTGGCGATCGCCATCAGCGTAGTTTTAAACGCAACAAATACTTTACAGGGTTGGAAAAGAGATGAGGCGATCGCTACTTTAGCTGCCAAACCGCCGCCAACATTGGTACAAACTCCTGACGGGAATTCGATTCAAGTTGCGCCGATCGCACATAACGATCGCACTAGCAAAAGTATTAAAAAATTTGTCAAACAAAGCTTTTGGGGCTTGTTCAATATGTCGGGAAAACTGATCGATGAAAAAGGAAAATTAGTCGACGATCCGGGGCGAGTTGCTAATCAGGAAGGGCAAAAAGTAACCAGCGTAGCGTTTGTGACCGCAGATGGGGTTTTGTCGCCAACCTATCAAGTCTATTTTTTAGCAGAATTAGCTTCAATTACGCCCCAAGAAATCTTTGACGAGGATTTAGACGTGGTTGCTACCTTAAGATTCAACTCTGTGGGTTCGCCTCAAGCGATCTCCCCGGGCCATTGGCAAGTGCGAGTGGTCTCTTACTTAAAAGAAAAAGAATCCCAGTATGTCAGGAAAGTAACAATCCTCAACCGGAACGTTTACGTCAGAGCGATTGCTGCTAGCGACGACAACCCCTTCGCGAGTACGCCAACTGAAAGGGCGATCGCCGCGATGACTGCGGGTAGGTTAGAAATTTATCGCATTGAAGAATTTTGAAAGAGCGGAGCGAGATATGGTTAGTTTGAAAAAAATCGGCACAGCAGAAAATACTGAGACGGTCGAAACAGAACTATTTATCGACGGTTTAGAGGAATCGCCATCAGATCTAGCAGTCCAAGCTTCAGAAATCTCCGATGAAAATGAAGACCCGGATCAAAATAACGATAACAATAACGATAAGTCTTTCAAGCCAAGCGAAAAAGAAACGAAGACCGAGTACAGAACCGAACGCACTTTTTTCAATAGCGGTTGGAGTAAATTAGGCATAGTTGGTCTGATTTGGGCTTTCGTAATCGGATTTTTATTCTTATGCGGACTGATAATGATGGGGGGAGGAAGTTTGTTATTGAGGAGACAACCTCATCAACATACAAATCAAGCTAATCATGGTGCAAACGATCCTCAATTAACTGAATTAGAAAAAATCCAGGCAGAAAATAGGCTCTTAAATCAGCAAATTGAACAACTTCACGCAGTTGAAGCGACTCGCGTCCAACAAATTGAAATCGAGCAATTAAAAAACAATCGACCCATTGAATCTGAAATTCCCGCAAAGGCCCCGATTGAAGCAACGCCACAGCAACTACCCCCAGCACCACCACCACAAACAATCGTTGTCAAACAACCACTACCTGCAAATAACCAACCTCAAGTTAAAGTTGCCCCGATTGAATTATCAGCGATTGTACGAAAGAGCGGACACAGGAGAGCCTCACTCAACTGGGATAAACCAGTTAAACCAGTTGCTTTAAATTTAACCAACTCGATAGAAAAAAAACCAGAACCCCTCATTTTAGAAGGGCAAAAGCCAACGACAATAAAAAATCAAGCTCGAGTGTTAACTTGGGGTACTAAAGCGACAGCAATCCTCGAAACTCAAATTGGTTGGGAGGGTAACTTGGGAGCAATCGCCAATAAAAACTTAGCGATTAGACTAAAAGAACATTTGTTGTCCCCATCAGGAAAGGTAGTGATTCCCAGAGGAACGAAAATAATTGCTAGTATAGTCGGGGCTAAAGCGACTGGGGAGATTCAGCTAGTAGCCAAATATTTTCAATTAGAACCGAAAAATAACAGCCTGACGATCGTGCCGATTCCGATTGGTGCGGTACTGATCCAAGATGGAGATCTCGACGGATTGTTAATTGCCGAGGGCAAACGCAAAAATACCCTAGACCGAGATGCACTAGGAGCTATTCTCAGTGGAACGGCGCGAATGACCGAAATAATGAATCGACCATCTTCAGAGAGCTTTAGTAGTTGGGAAAGGGGTTCTAGCTCGACGGTGATTAACGGGCAAGGAAATACTGGAGCGGCATTTATTGGCGGTGCAGCAGAGGAATTGAATCGAAGATTATCTCAAAGGAATGGGGAGGAGATCCGCAGGATGGAACGACAACCAGTTGTCTTTTTATTAAAGAAAAATAGAGTCTTAGAAATTTATGTTAACAAGAATTTTCAGCCCTTCCCGAAAACAGAAGCGGAAAATTAGAGGGATTATCCCTGTTTTAATAATTTTACTTATTGGTGCGATTGGTAAAAGTGCGATCGCCAGACCGACTTGGCGCATTACTACGGATGAAGCAGAGGCCGAAGTGCATGAAATGGAGGTAAAGCTCTATCCGGCTCACGGCATCACCATTATGCTAACTGAAATCCAAATGCGGGCGGTAGATGTCTTTTTAGACGATGACAGCCACATTGAATTACAATCATCTCCGCCATTATGTGGAGCTGATGAGAGCGGATGTACCAGTAAGGGGGCAAAAATAATCCGGCTCAAACAAAAAAAAGATATCTATCAATTTTGTCAAACCAACGGTTCGATTCCAATTAACGTACCGCCACCAAAAGGTGTAGGTCAACTGCCCCTCGAAACCCCAGCAAGTCTTAAATGCAATCCTAATGTAGCTAGCCCCGACTATACAACGCGACTGACTATCGTTGCAGTTTCCGACCTCGATCGAGAGACTAAAGTTTTTAGCATTATAGTTCGACCGATGTTCGATCTGGCTGCTCCTTCTAACAGTCTCTCGAAATTAAAAATCGTGCCAGATGAAGAGAAAATTTTGCCTACAGTTCATCTCCATCACGAAAATCGAGCCGAAACTCATCCTGATTAACGGACGAATGCCTTCAGAAATTATCCGAACAGTAAAAATGTGGGAATAGTCGATGGCTCAAAATTATCAAGAAATAATAACTCAAAGAACCCCGTCACCATCAAGGGAGATGCCCTTATTTCCCAAAATATCTTTTTTTTGGCAGATGGGGATTGCGATCGCGATTTTAACTGTGCTGCTGGCTGGTTTAAAGTTAGAAACGGGGCTATCAAAGTCGAAACTAGCTCATGCCAAGTGGGGCGGGGCCAAAGAAAGAAAGGCGGCAAGAAAGTCCGCTTGCAAGCAGATTGGAGAAGGTGGCAAAGGAGAAAATTTAGCTTTATTTATCGGGACTCCGATAGGCATCAAAAGAGAATTGCGAGCAGGAGTTGAAGTAATTAATATTCCCCCAGATCCCAATTCAATCTATCTGCCCAATTGTCAAGAAAACATTTTAGTGATTGGCGGGACAGGTTCGGGAAAGTCTTACAGTGCCGTAACACCCCTACTGATGAGTCTGATGATACAAGGGGCGACGATCTACAACTATGATTTTAAATCTCACGAAGTTCCTTCTCCATCGGATAAATTATTAGGGTTCGCCACAGAATGGGGTTATAAAATTTACCATCTCGGTGGTAGTTATTCCGAAAGTTGCTCCTTCAACTCGGAAACTTGTTCTCTCAACATTTTAGATTTTATCAAAAATGAATTCGATTTTGAGGCCGCTTATGAATTAGCTAACGTTCTCGTTAAAAATTTAGAATTAAGCAGCCAAAATAGTGGGGGGACTTCGAGCTTCTTCACTAATGCGGGAATACAATTAATGCAGGCAGTCTTGATGTTAGCTAAAACTAGGAAACTCGCCAACATTGCTACCTGTCATAAGATTTTATCGCTGCCCAACCTCATAGAGCGATTGAAACAAGCCGATCTGCCCCAAAGCGTTAAAGTGGCCTTCGATAACTTCCTCTCATCGGCGGGGGCAGAAGAAACAGCAGCAGGAATTGCAACGACAGCGAGCTTGCTAATGAGTCGTTTCATGAACCCGAAGATTCTAGCTACCTTTGCGGGGGAGACGACGATGCCCCTAGATCACGACGATCGCACGATGGTGGTCTTCAAACTCAATCCTCGTCAGAGAGCTTTAGCCGGGCCGCTAATTGCAACAGCATTAGAGATGTTGGTCAATCGCAATATTTATCGCCAACGTCATAATTTTCTATCGGTGGTTGCCGACGAAAATAATTCAATTTACCTTCCTTCCCAGCAAGATTGGCTCAATCAAAACCGCAGTTCTAAATTCTGTTTTATCTCTGCGATTCAATCGAAAGGTTTCTTTGAGTACCGCTACGGACAAAAAGCCACTGAAGGCATCTTTGCCGGTTATGGGACAGTGATTATTTTTAAATTAAACGATAACTATACTTCAGAATATTACACCAAGCAACTTGGCAGCACAGAAATAAAATATAAAACTAAATCGCGCAGTAGCGGAAAACATGGTAATAGTAGTAGTAGCGAACAACGTCAAACCCGACCCTTATTCGATATTTATCAGTTGCAGCAATTGAAGCGGGGCGAAGGCATTATTATCAGTCCGGGTCACACTGACGGGAAAAGGATCAAAATTCCGATTAAGTTACAAGTTAACATCCCCAAGCGCGATCGCGATGCCTTATCCCAAAGTATTGCTGTTTTTAAGCAGGTGCGCCAAGAGTTAATCGCTCGCAATCAAGCTAACGGTCTCGATTACGTTGAAGCCATAAAACAGGAAAATATTAATCTGATCTTAGGGCAAGCCGAACGGGTAGCGCGGGGCATCTTACCTTTACAATCGGAGCTATCAATTGAAGCCGCAGCAGAAGATTTCGATCCTAATGAGGATGAAACCGGATTCTCTTGAAACCGAATTCTCAAGAAACTGCATCTCAAGAAATAGAGGAGAATTGAAGATGAAAAAAAGAAGCGATGACATCATTTATTTCGAGGGTGATATCGAAAAAATTGAGGCATTACCGCAGTGGATTCAAGACTTAGAAGATAAATATCCGATCGCCGTCAGAAATACAGCCAGAGATTGGGATCGTCCGCCAGTAGAAAATCCTCAAGACTTTGAAATCTTTTATGGTGAACCACTCGATGCTGTTAATTCCGATTATTTTGAAGGCGGTCAATTAGTTGATTTTAGTCTCAAAAAACCGGAGACAAATGTAATTCACGTTTCAGTCGATCATTGGATTGGAGATTTCGGCTATATTCAGGTCGAAAATCTAGTTTTATTGAATAAAATCAACTGGGGAAATATACCAGATATTTGCATTTATCCCGATCGCATGGTTCAAGTTATCCTCAGAAAAATCTTAGAAGAGCAATTGGATGAAGATCTGTTTTTTTAAGTAGCAAGTAATGAGTAGCTTCAATTAGTTAAAAAAACTCAAGAAACTTACTAATTGAAGCTATTTGCTCCAGGGGACTTGAAAGAGGAAAGTGATGACAAATTTTATAGATTCGCGAGAAGCGCATAATTTCGAGCGCGAATATTTAGACTTAATTAAAAACCTCAGCAATTTAATTAAGAATTACACTCCCAAAGCGAACAACATTGAAAACTCGAGCCGATTTTTGGCTAAGTTTATTAACATTTTCAAAGAGCTAGCTAAGAATAGATATCGAGCGAAGAATTTTGTTAACAAGAATTTAGGGATAGATAGTTATCCGTTAAAAATCAAACTAGATGGGGAATGTATTTTTCATTCAGATCGGATCGGACAAAAGCAGCCAGTCAAATTTGCCAAACCAGAAAAAGCCCCACAATATGCTTCGCGGTTGAAATCTGCTTTAAGTAAACCTGAATCTTTTGATGGTTCTCTAACGATCGAGATTGGTAATAAACCAATCTTGAATATTAGAAATGGAGTAGTCCGAACTGATGCGTTTAATCTCCTTCCTAGTTTGAGAAAAGAATTAGGTTTGAGTGAAACTTTCAAGAATAATCGTTCGTTTGAGCCACGAAAAATAGACCAGTTATTGAATAAAATTCAAGAGCAAACAACTTCGATCGAGCAACTAAATCAAACGATTTCCCTTTTACAGCAAAGATACGAGAGCTTAGAAAAACAAGTAAAATATCAAGGAATTGGCGGTTTATTTCGTCGCATTTCATCAGGAGTTGGTAAGACTTGGGAGAATGTCAAAGAGCAGTTAGAGCAGCGTAGAATCGATCGCATCAAAAACCAGGTTTTAACTTCAGGATATAAGGATTATCGCAATCTCGAAAACCTGTTTAAAGGCTTAACAGCTTTAAATCAGCCAACCTTAGTGGGTAATGAGGGCTTTTATTCGAGTTACGATCCGATCTCAAAAACCATCACCTTGGGTAAATTACAGGATTTGGAAACGAGTGTCGAGCAGCAAATATCTCCAGAAAAACCGCTTCATAACCACAACAAAGCTAACCACACCGAAGCAGACTTATATGAAGATCTTAAAGATTTATTTGACGTGAAAAACGATCCAAGCGAGGACTTAAAAAGTAAAAGCACGATTGCAAAAACGTTGAATGTCGCTGAACCATTGCCAAATGTGAGCTTAAATAAAGGCTCATCCAGCCCTCAAGTAGCCCATCAAGATGTTAGGGGCCTATCTAGCCC
>JASJCW010000196.1 GCA_030065265.1 Prochloraceae cyanobacterium | reverse complement strand
ACTGATTGGGGATAAAATTGCCCAACACAACTAAACAATTGAAAATACTTTCTGGTTGATGTTTTAAAAATGGATTGAGCTTCTAAATATTCAATTTGCTCAAATTGTCAGAAGCTCGATTTTTTTTGAAATTTAATTATCCATATCTGGGTATAAATCTACATCTCTGCGAAGTACCCAAAACCAGAATAAAAAGAAAAATGCCATAAAGCCAGAATAAACTAAGATTTCTAACATGGTTTTTAACCTCTAACTCAATAGGTTTTGTCTAAACTCAGTCTTCTTTCACTCCACACTTTATATATTTCAATTTTAATAAAAATCTTATTTAAATAATTTCCGATTTTTACAAAGATTTAGATATCTATAATTTCCTTAATTTAGAATTTCTACTTAAACTAAAAATTTACCTAAGTTTTCTTTACGCCATTTGGCATCTTGTTTGCGATCGGTGCAAAGTTCTAAAACTCTAATTCCTTTTTTTGGCAGTGGATTTAATTTTTGTTTTAATTCCTGCCAATTTTCAATCGGCTCGTGTGCAATATTATAAGTTTGGCACAACTTAGAAAAATCAATATTTTGCGGGGTTGCAAAATATTCCTCAAAAGGGGGGTCAAATTGAGAAATAGGTAGCATTTCAAATATACCCCCACCATTATTATTAATCAAAATTACGCTCAAGTGTCCGACAAATTTATTAGCAATCAAAAATCCATTTGTATCGTGTAAAAAAGCTAAATCTCCAGTTAACATTATGCAGCTTCGATCGCGACGATGGGCAATGCCTAAAGCTGTTGAAAAAGTTCCATCAATGCCATTAGCACCGCGATTAAAATAAGGAATTATGCGATTGTGATTCGGAGACCAAAAAAATTCAGCATCTCTGATTGGCATACTATTAGCAATAAAAATTGGTGTTTCTGAGGGAAGAGTTTTAGAAAGAAGCCAAGCTACTTTACCCTCAAAAAGATGCTCCATCTTTTCCATCTTTAAATCGATCGCACTGGTAACTTTTTTTTGTAGACTCAACCATTTATTTAAATATTCAGAAGCAATAATATTGTCATTTGTCGAAGCTAGACTAGTAACTAATTCTTCGACAGAAGCTTTTAAATGAATTGTATTCCCGTGAAGAGGATCGAAATTATCAAAACTGCGATCGACGATCCAGCGTTGCGGTTGAGTTCGATCCAGCCAAGATCGCAACTCTTTACTGGTAGGAAGTTCGCCCAATTGAATCGCTATTTTTGGGCTTAATTCCCCTGCGATATCGCGATCGCGCAGAATCAGATCGTAAGTAGAAACCAGATTGGGATTTAATTTAGCATAGTTTCTTACCGGAGAAAGTGCTTCAGCAAGAATCGGCCAGCCTAAAAATTGAGCTAAACTAGCGATCGCGCGACAATATCGTTCTGGATTGTTACTATTAGCTAAACCGGCGATAATAATGCCGCGATCGCATAATTTCCATTCATTTAATAAAGAGATAGAAAAACGATCTAAACAACTCTCAGGAAACCGATCGGAGGAAATATGACTAAAAAATTGTTCTGAGTTGAATTGAGATTTAATCGTCTTGGTTTCTAGCTGGGGGATCGGTGGAAGCGGATCGCGAAAAGGTATATTAAGATGTACCGGCCCTCTAACTGGAAAAAAAGAGCGATCGACAGCCTGGATAATATTTTGCCGCAAATAATTTAACATTCCCAGATCGATACTAGGTAAAGCTAGCTCAGTTTGCCAATTAGGATAATTGCCGTATAATTTTAACTGATCGATGGTTTGTCCCGAACGACAATCTCTCAATTCTGGAGGCCGATCTGCTGTTAGAATTAGCATAGGGACGTTACTATATCTAGCTTCAATTACCGCCGGATAAAAATTAGCTCCAGCAGTACCTGAAGTACAAACTAAAGCAACGGGAAACTCCGATCGCTTAGCAATGCCTAAAGCAAAAAAAGCTGCCGATCGCTCGTCCAAAATAGGAATAGACTCTATACTCGGATGACGAGCAAAAGCAATAGTTAAAGGAGTAGAACGAGATCCCGGACAAATTACAGCCGTACTCAATCCTAACTTTTGTAAAGTTGCTACTAAAACTGAAGCCCAAACACTATTAATATTGCGAAAATCAATTTCCATTCACCGCTTCTTCTGTAGCAATACGTATTTTCTCCACCCAACTAGATAAACTATCTAGATTAGTGCGATAACTTAGAGGATGGGCGATCAATCTAGCGGTACTATCAAATAAAACGTCTATCTCTACTAAACCATTTTCTTGTAAAGTACGGCCCGTAGATACTAAATCGACAATAGCCTCACTCATTCCCGTAATCGGCCCTAGTTCTACAGAACCATAAAGAGGGATGATTTCCACAGGAAGATCCAAACTATCAAAGTATTCTTTGGCACATTTAACCGATTTAGATGCTACCCTACCGTGAGGAGGCAATAAATGCGATCGCTTGTAAGGACTAGATTTAGGTACGGCTACTGACATTCGACAATAACCGAATTTGAGATCGACTAAATTAGCCACTCGCGGCTGTTTTTCCCGCAAAACATCGTAACCGACTATTCCCAAATGTGCCTGACCGTATTGTACGTAAACTGGAACATCTTGGGCCCTAACTAACAATCCAATCGCGGTGTTAGTCGGATCTGTTATTTGTAATTGACGATTACTTTTATCGAGAAAAGCACTAAAATCTAAACCAACATTTTTAAACAAGTTTATGCTATCTGATAGCAGTGCGCCTTTGGGTAGTGCGACGATAAGCATTTGAGATCGAGTAGCCTAAGTTCTATCTGAGGGTATCATACAAGACGGCGATCCGAGTAATTCGATCGCAACAAATAACTGATTTGTAACTACAAGTCCAAGAATGATGATTCTTTTAGTCGATGACGAAGCCGAATTAACTGCACCTTTGAGTCATATTTTATCTTGCGAAGGTTACAAGGTCGATGTAGCTGATAACGGTCAAGATGGCATGGAATTAGCCTTAAATCGCAATTACGATTTATTGATTTTAGATTGGATGTTACCCCAATATTCTGGAATTGAAATTTGTCAAGCTGTGCGATCGCGCGGTTTTACTACTCCTGTTTTATTTCTAACGGCCAAAGATACTATCGATGAAAGGGTAATTGGTTTAGATGCTGGTGCAGATGATTATTTAATAAAGCCTTTTGAATTAAGGGAATTGTTGGCTAGAGTACGCGCTTTGTTGCGAAGATCGCCCCATATCGAGCTTAATATTCAAGTAAACCAAGGAGGAAGACTCAAAGTAAGAGATCTCGAATTAGATTTAGAAAATCAGCTAGCTTATCGTCAAGGAAGGGTAATCAATCTTTCTGAAAAAGAAATTAAATTACTTGCTTACTTTATGAATCATCCCGATCGCTTGCTGACAAAAGATGAAATTTATCAGTATTTATGGCAAGAGAGCGATCGTCCCAATAGTAACGTCTTAGCAGCCTTAATCCGCTTATTGCGCCGCAAAATCGAACTTGAAGGCGAACAGCCTTTAATCCATACTGTTTATGGCAAAGGGTATCGTTTCGGAGATAATTGAATAATTTCGGCCAATTTACTATTGTAATGATTTAAGATCGTACATTAGAATGATTAGTGACAATTCTTCAAAATTAACCACCTAGGGGGTGATATGTGTGACAAAACACAACAAAGATCGCAGCAAAAACCAAAATTTCTTAATAGTTGACTTAGCCAAAGACGTACTAGTTACTACTAAAATAGCCAAACAAAACCATGCAGCATTGAGGTCTGGATTTGCTGGATATCCAGCTAACCCAAAATGGAACACCGCAAAATATTTAGCGTGGAAAACTGGATCTAAATTACGCAAAGCATTGGCTGAAGGTCGAATGACCGTCCGTTCTGAAGATTCTATGTTAGTTCCTGCACAAATGCAAGAAGAAAAAACAGAACAAGAATTATCCCATTCAAAGCTATTCTTTTTGTTCGCACGAGCTAAACAATTACTACCAAATTAACCAAAATGATACCAAGTCAACTTGAAATAAATACATTATTATTTATTGATTGTTTCCCCCGTCCTTCGGGGGATTTTTAATTCTAATGTAGTTTGATTTTTTTTACTATTACTTATCCGTTAATAACAAGCGATTTAGCAATTGATAATATTATCAATCAACTTAAGAATTTAAAGTATGGCACGTATTTGAGTGTATTAACAGTAGTAAATCTCCTTAACTTTACGAATCGAGTTTTTGTTATTCCCTAAAATTACTAATAGCTTAAAAAAAAATTTGCAATAAAATAGTAATGACTAAACAAGTTATTTTTTGAGTAATAAGTAAAAATCATTAATAGCGTTGCAGATCGTTTTTAGATAAATTTAAAAACTGAAAACACTAAAAATAAAAAATTATAATTATTTATTTAGCTAAATTCAGTTCAAAAGCAAAAGTTTCTATGATTCTGTTAATTTCCTATTATTTATTCTTGAAAAGAAACTAATTCAATTTATAGATAGACTGATTGAATCTAATTTCGATCTGCCAAAAAAAGTCTGTAATTATTAATCTTTGAGAGTCGATTCAGATATCCAAGATATTTAAGAGTAAATCATGGAACATATTTTAGTAGTAGAAGATAATAAAGGAAAGCGAACTATTATTCTCAAAGCAGCTACTTATTCTCTTGGCAGAGAAGAAAGTAACTCTATTGTACTTGAATCTCCTTGGATTTCTCGACACCATGCCACTCTATTGAGATTAACCACAGGAACTAATTCGCAACATTTTTTTCGTCTGATTGATGGCGATTGGCAGGGAAAACGAAGCACTAATGGGATAAAAGTAAATGGTTCTGATTGTTTCGAGCGAGATCTCGTACATAAAGACGAAATTTTTTTTGGAAAAGAAGTACGTGCTAGATATTATACGGTTGAAACTCAAGAAAAAAACAGAATGTTAGCTTTAAAAAACTCGGCAGAAAATAGCAGTTTTTTATCCAAAATAGAGAATCCTTGTCAAACTTTATCTAGTTTAAATAATGAAGAAAATTTAACCCAGCTAGCACTGCAAAGATTAGCTTCTTTTCCAGAACTTATTTCAAAACCTATTTTGGAAATAAATACTAACGGTCAGATTACATATCTCAATCCTAAAGCAATTGAAATTTTCCCAGATATTCGCAAACAAAAACTAGATCATCCAGTTCTTGATGGCTTAATAAGTTTATTGCAACCAGAACAAGAACGAACATTAACTCGTGAGATTCAAGTAGGTCGAACAATATTCGAGCAATATATTCACTATATTCCTTCAAGCGAGTTAATTAGATCTTATTTAATTGATATCACTAAACATAAACTAGCTGAAGAAGCATTACAAAAAACGACAATGCTTCAACGTGCTATTTTAGATAGTGCTAATTATATGATTTTTTCAACCGATCTTAAAGGGACGATTCAGACTTTTAATAAAGCAGCCGAATTACACTTACAATATTCAGCACAACAAATTGTAGGACAGGCGAATGTTGTTCAATTTTACCCTGAAGAAGAAATTGAGAGAATTGCAGTCGAACTAATGCAAGAAACTGGTAAAAAACTTTTACCATGTTTTGAAGTCTTAACAGCAAAAGCAAGAGAAAAAAAATCACACGAAACAGAATCAGTGTATCTTCGCAAAGATGGCACTTCTTTTCCTGTGCTTGTTTCCTTAACTGCTTTGCAAGATATAAATAATAATATAACTGGTTTCCTGCTCGTAAGTAACGATATCACCGAGCGCAAGGAAGCAGAATTGATAGTCAAACAAGCTCGAGATAGATTGGAGTTAAGAGTAGAAGAACGCACGGCTGAGCTAAAACAAATAAATCAGAAATTACTCGAAGAAGTTGAGGAAAGAAAACGAACCGAACAAGCTTTATACAATAGTATTGCTACTAATCGAGCTTTATTAAATGCTATTCCTGATTGGATGTTTCGGATCGACAAAAATGGTTATTTAGTAAATTTCAAAGCTCCTAAAAACACCCATCCCCCGTTATTACAACAAGAATTTTTAAACAAGCAAATTCAAGAAGTTCTCCCTCTCGAAATAGCTTCATCTATGATGAATCATATTAAACAAGCTCTCGAAAACAAAGAAGTGCAAATTTTTGAGTACGAACTTTTTAACTGTAATAAACAGCGTATTTATGAAGCAAGGATTGCTATTAGTTCAGAAAATGAGGTGATGGTTATTATTCGTGATATCACCAAACGTAAGAAAATTGAAACAGAAATGCGTAATGCTTTGACTAAAGAAAAAGAACTGAACGAACTCAAATCTAGATTTATTTCTATGACCTCTCACGAGTTTAGAACTCCTTTAGCAACGATTCTTTCTTCTTCCGAATTACTCGAACATTATTCTCACAAATGGACAGAGGAAAAACAGAATTTTCACCTTCATAGGATTCAAACAGCCGTTCACCATATGACTGGATTGTTAAATGATGTTTTGCTGTTAGGTAAGGCAGAAGCTGGCAAACTTAACTTTAAGCCAAAAACAATCGAACTTAATCAATTTTGTGAAGAATTGGTTGAAGAAATTCAATTTACAACTAAAACGCATCAAATTTTATTTACTTCCAATCAATCTTCTATTAATCGAGAAGTAGATGAAAAATTGTTGAGACAAATTTTAAATAATTTACTCTCTAATGCGATTAAGTATTCTCCCGAGAGCAACGAAGTTAATTTAGATTTAATAGATCGAAAAGAGGAGGTGATTTTAAAAGTTAAAGACTGTGGTATTGGCATTCCCCAAGACGAACAAGATCGGTTATTTGATTCTTTTCATCGAGCCAATAATGTCGGTGACATATCTGGAACTGGACTAGGATTAGCGATTGTCAAAAAAGCGGTTGAATTGCATAAGGGTCGCATCGAAGTTGAAAGCATATTAAATGCAGGAACTACTTTCACGATCGCATTACCAGTACAAGTAAAAAAAACATTATGAGGTAAATTAAACTGATGGCAAAAATTCTTGTTATTGAAGACGAGCGTCCGGTTAGAGAAAATTTAGTTGAGCTACTAGAAGCTGAAGATTATGAAACCTACAGCACTGAAAACGGCTTACTCGGTACTGTTTGGGCTTACAATCATTTTCCAGACCTAATTATCTGCGATGTCATGATGCCAGAAATTGATGGTTACGAAGTTTTATCTGGTTTAAGAGCAAATTCAGTAACTGCATCCATTCCTTTGATATTTTTAACGGCAAAAGCTGATAAAACAGATATAAGACGGGGAATGAATCTAGGTGCTGACGATTATTTAACTAAACCTTTTTCTCGCAAAGAAGTTTTAGAAGCAATTTCTTCTAGATTATCCAAACAAAAAATCTTGACTGAATATTATCATCAAGAACGTCAAAATGTTGAAAAATTGCAACAAGAATTGTTGCAAATGAAGCATTCAATTGCAGAAAAAGATCGGCTCTTAAAAAACTTACAAGAAGATTTATCTCAAGCTGTACCTCAGCTAAAAATAGCTCTTAGTATTCTTAAGAAATCTAACCTGAAGCAACAACGTAAAAATACTCTAAAAATGGTACAGAGATTATGCATGGAAGAACTTAATTTATTGCAAGAAATTCCTCATTTTAAAGATTTATTTCCGGCAGAAGATGCTGAGTTAATTCAAAAAATCATTGATTACACTCCATAAGTAAATCTCTACTTTTATTCTGAAAATTTATATTTGAAATTTGGCAATATTAGTTTAAAAGCCAAAGAGCATTCAAAATCGAGATTGACTTAAATTAAAGAAGGCAGAACAATCAAATTTATTATTGATTAATAGAGTAAAATTTTCTGCCCTTTTCCTACTTTCTTTAATCAATTTTAATTGCAAATAATAATCATAGAGTAATTTATGAAAATTTTACTAGTGTCTTCTACAGGAGGACATTTTAGGGCTTTGCAAAATTTAGATATATTTTGGAAGCAATACGAATATTGTTGGATTACTTTTCGCACTGAAGGAACTGAAATAGCCCTAAAAGATTGTCAAGTATATTGGGCTTACAGTCCTACGAATCGCAATCTAGTCAATTTAATTAGAAATTTTTATCTAGCGTTAAAAGTAATTTTAAAAGAGCAACCTCAAATGATTCTTTCTACTGGAGCTGGAGTTTCTGTCCCTTTCATTATTATCGGCAAAATATATAAATGTAAAACTGTATTCATCGAATCTTATACTCGAGTTAAGGATCTTAGTTTATCTGCAAAATTAGTGTTGCCATTTCTAGATGCTCTTTACGTTCAATGGCCTCAATTACAAAAAAAGTATCCTCGATCGCAATTAATAGAGCCTCTAGCTGTTCGGTCAAAATTTACAAAAATTCCATCAGGTCAACACTCATGAAATTAGTTTCTGTTATCGTCCCTACTTACAATGTAGAGCAATATATTGCTAAAACTATTAAGTCTATATTAGCTCAAACTTATACTAACTTTGAGTTGCTTGTTATTAACGATGAATCGCCCGATCGCAGTGTAGAAATATGCCAGCAATTTAAAGATCCGCGCATCAAAATTATTAGCCAAAAAAATCGCGGTTTAGCAGGTGCAAGAAATACGGGAATTCGCCATGCAAAAGGAGATTATTTAGCTTTTTTAGATTCTGACGATCTCTGGTTACCGGAAAAACTAGCAAAACACGTTAAACATTTAGAATCTTCTCCTACAGTTGGAATTAGTTTTAGTCGCTCTGCATTTATCGATGTTAATGACAAAGAATTAGGTATTTATCAAATGCCTAAACTAAAAAATATTACAGCAGAACATTTACTTTGTCGCAATCCGATCGGCAACGGATCTGCTCCTGTAATTCGCCGCGAAACTTTAGATGAAATTAAATTTGAAGATAACATTCACGGAGAAAGAGAAGATTTTTATTTTGACGATCGCTTTCGTCAGTCAGAAGATATTGAATGCTGGATTAGAATTGCAATCCAAACTGAATGGCAAATTGAAGGTATTCCCGAAGCGTTAACTTTATATCGAGTCAATACAGAAGGACTTTCTGCCAATATTTTTAAACAATTAGCTTCTTGGGAAAAAGTCATCGAAAAAACTCGACAATATGCCCCAGAATTGTTACAGAAATGGGAAAATACAGCCCGCGCTTATCAATTAAGATATTTAGCTCGTCGAGCCGTTCGTTTGAGAGATGGAAAAACAGCGATCGAGCTAATTTTTAGAGCTTTGAAAACAGATTTTTCAATTTTATTTGGCGAACCTCGTCGCACTTTATTAACTTTATTTGCTGCTTGTTTGTTGAGAATTTTACCTTTATCTCTTTATTCTCAATTTGAAAATTTAGGTTTAAAGATTACTGGGTTAATGCAAGAAAAGAGGATTGAAAGGGAACAATTAGTTTAAGGTGAATTGATTGTGAACGATGAAAACTCAGATCTTACCTAATTTTTTGATTATTGGTGCCGCTAAAGCGGGAACTACTGCGCTTCATACTTATTTAAATCAGCACCCACAAATTTATATGACCCCACGCAAAGAAACTAATTTTTTTGCTTTAGAAGGAGAAACAATAGATTTTAAAGGGCCTGGAGATGAAGCTATAAATGATTTTTCTATTACTACTTTAGATGCTTACCAAGCAGAGTTTAAAGGAGTCACTAACGAAATAGCGATCGGGGAAGCTTGTCCTTTATATTTATATAATTCAAAAACTGCTGCAAAGATATATCAATACAATCCTGAAATCAAAATTATTGTTATTCTTCGCAATCCAAGCGATCGCGCTTATGCCAATTTTTTACATTTAATTCGAGACGATCGCGAACCTTTTCAAGATTTTGCTAAAGCATTGCAAGCAGAATCTCAAAGAATAAAACAAAATTGGGAATGGTTTTGGCATTACATTCAGCTAGGTTATTATGGCAAACAATTGCAGCAATATTACGATCTTTTCGAGCGAGATCGAATTAAAATTTATCTTTACGATGATTTTCGTAACAATAGCCTCAGCGTAGTTCAAAATATTTTTAATTTTTTAAAGGTTAAAGATGATTTTGTTCCCGATATGAATATCAGACCGAATAAATCGGGAATGCCTAAAAATCAATTTTTGCATCGAATGCTTACCAAACCCAATCCAATTAAAACTGCTTTAAAACCTTTATTTCCTCCTCTATTGCGTCAAAAAATCCAACATCAAAATTTAGCTAAACCAGAACTTACTCAGGAAATAAAACAGGAACTAATTGAACTTTATCGAGAAGATATTTTACACTGTCAAGATCTGATTCAAAGAGATTTGTCCTATTGGTTATCGGTTGGATAAAATATGAAACCTAAAATATGGCATCTCATTGGAGATAAAAGGGCGGGAGGTTCTAATCTCTTGGTAAAACAATTAATAGATTCTCGTTTAAAAGAACAGTTTGACTTTTCCGTATTTAGACTGGAAGAAGTAAAACAAGAATTTAAAAAAATTCAGCCCGATGCGATCGTATTTCATTATCCTTGTGCTTGGAAATATCTTTACGACTTAATCGAGTTCAAACAACAGACTCAAGTATATATTTACGACCATCATTATTGCGAATATTTTGAAAAGAACCAAGTCAAATCTACTTTTCGCTTTCGGTTAATGTTGAGAATAGCTTATGGGATAGCAGATGGAGTTTTAAGCGTTTCTCAAGGTCAAAAAAAATGGTTGCTAAAAAATAAACTCGTCTCTCCCGATAAGATTCAAGTAATAACTCCAGCTTCTACAATTGAAGCTATGCTTAATATCGCGCCAAAAAATCAAAAATCTCCCTTAATTTTAGGAGCTTTTGGCAGATTTGCACCGCAAAAAGGGTTCGATTTATTATTAGAAGCATTTCAATTATTACCAGCAGAAAAATATCAACTATATTTAGGCGGTTACGGACAAGACGAAGCCCAAATTAAACAATTAGCAAAAGATTTAGTAAACGTTAAATTACTGGGAAAGATTAGCGACGTACCTGAATTTTTAGCTAGTTGCGATGCAATAATTATCCCTTCTCGATGGGAACCTTGGGGATTAGTTTGCTTGGAAGCAAAAGCAGCAGCAAAACCAGTTGTAGCCAATGCTGTAGATGGATTGTGCGAACAAATACAACCTGCTTGGGGTATTTTAGTGCCACCTAATGACAAACAAAAATTAGCAGCAGCGATCGCCTCTTTAGACCATATCGATTTATTGGAGTTCGGAAAAGCTGGTAGATCGTCAGTTGTCAAGGCTAATCAAGAATTTATTCACAATTGGGCCAATTTTCTCAATGAAATAACTAAAAATGCTTAAACAACTCAAAAAATTAGACAGCAAATTCATTCGTAATTTAGGATGGCTGGGGGGTTCGGGTGCTGTAATTCGAGTTTCGCGACTCGTCACAACGGTAGTTTTAGCAAGATTTCTCAATGACTACGACTATGGTTTAGCGGCGATCGTTTTAACAGTTAACGAATTTGTAAGAGTATTTAGTCGCAATGGAATTGGTACTCGTTTAATTCAAATTGAAGAAGACAATTTAAAAGAATTAACTCAATCTGCTTATTGTCTCAACTGGTTTATTTTTATTGGATTATTTTTAGTTCAATGTATGGCTGCATTTGTAGCCGCAGGAATTTATCAAGACGATCGCTTGATTTTACCAATATGTTTGATGGCAATCAATTTATTAATTATTCCTCACGGAATGGTACAAGTAGCCTTAATTCAGCGAGAAAACCGTTTTAAAGTTATTGCTTTAACGGAAATGCTCCAAATTTCTACGGACAATATTTTATCTTTTATTTTTGCAATAGCTGGGTTGGGAATGTGGGCGATCGTCTTGCCAAAAATATTGGTTGCTCCGATCTGGGTTTATATTATTTTAAAGAATCATTCTTGGCGACCGCAACGACGTTTCAGCACAACAGGTTGGTCGGAATTATTAAGTTTTGGTCGCAATATTTTAGGAGTAGAATTATTAAATACATTGCGATCTAACTTAGATTATTTAATTGTCGGTCGTTTTTTAAGTATAGAAGCATTGGGAATCTATTATTTTGCTTTTAATGCTGGTTTAGGAATTAGTTTAGGCGTTATTACTTCAATTAAATCTGCATTATTACCCCATTTTTGCGACGCTCGCTCTAATCCCGAACAGTTCGAGAAAAGATATTACAATAGTTTAAAAACAATTGCTTTAATTATTATTCCCTTAGCATTGCTTCAATCTAGTTTAGCTCCATTTTACGTTCCTCTAGTATTTGGAGAAAAATGGATACCTGCGATACCAGTTTTAATGTTAATCTGTTTGTCAGCCATTCCGCGTCCTTTTGCTGATTCCGCTTCTCAACTGCTTCTGAGCGTTAATAAACCTCAAATAGATTTAATCTGGAATGTATTATTTACTATCTTATTTACTCTAGCTTTATTAATAGGCGTGAACTGGCAAAGTAATGGTGTAGCATTGGCAGTTTTAATTTCTCACTTAGTTGCTTTACCTATCTTTACATTTTGGACTACAAAATACGTTTTTAAACGATTAAAATCGGTCTAATCCAGCCAAGTGTATTCTTTAAAACTTCGTTAGTTAAACATTTTCAAACAACTGTAGTTGCTCGATTCAAGCAATGATAAAATTCGGCAAAACAGGCAAATTGAAAG
>JASJCW010000195.1 GCA_030065265.1 Prochloraceae cyanobacterium | reverse complement strand
CTGGGAATTTTTACTATTATTATTCTTTCTCGCGAATCTGTTAAAAACTTATATTTTCCTTCCAGTTAAATTTTTATAAACAATATTAAAAAAGTCATTCTCAAGGCGATCGCTTATAACCTATTTGAGATTTTATACTTCCAGAAGAACCATAGACTTCAAAAAAATGTATCATAACTTACATTTCTATCTTTCATAGTTTTCACGGAGAATTTTTGTACTAAAAAAGATCGCTCTAAATTTTTTGGATTACAAGGATAATATATTCAAATATTCAATAACTTAATTTTGTTACCAAGTTGCCACACTTAAGAGTTATTATCATCTTTAAATAAAGGTATTTAAATTAGTCGGTGTAAGTAGTTAGAACCAAAACTAAAATACTTATTTAATCTAGTTATTCTCCAAGGACAACTAAAAACTATAGTTTAATTTCAAATTAAACAGAAAAAATTCTATATTTCAGTATAAAAACATTTAGAAAATCAGTAAAAAAAATACGATGAGCGAAAAAAATCGACGAGTTTGGTTTATCACTGACGGTTCTCAAGGTTTAAATTCCATTCTGACTAAACAACTAATATCTCGGGGTGAAGATGTTGTTAAAAACGCTCGTCAATCCGAACAATTAAAAGAGTTAAAAACCAAGTATCCTAAAAAAGCGATTTCATTTCCAGTTGATGTAACCAATCCGAAACTATTAGAAGAAGCAGTCGATCGCGCGCTAGCAGCTTTTGAAAGAATGGATTTTGTAGTTAATAGTCCAGGATACGGTTTAATTAGTGCTTTAGGGGAACAAACTGAAAAAAATTCCCAAATTGCGATCGATTTTCAAGTGTTTTAGCACTATCTCCCAATTTATAAACTACAAAAATATTACAAAGGGCTATAATATTTAAATCTGCTCTAGACTTGTTATATTAATAATCTCCGGCCGCAAAGCCCTATTATGAACCTCAATCCCAAGATTCCCAACCGCTATAGAGAAATAGTAGAAAAACTAGACTTAATGCTGAGAGCTAGATATCCGCTATTGTATATAGTAAGTGCGGAAGAAGATGCGATCGAGGATATATTTTATTATTTAGCCGATTGTCCCGAGTCCCAGCGCGATCTAATAATCTGGGATATAGTGCGCGGTTGGGACGATAATGGAAGTGCGAAAGGATCTTTAATGGCTGCACTCGATCGCATTCGCAAAGCAGATAAAAATGAAAGTATTCTCTTCGTACTCAGAGATATCCATTTTATTTTGAAATATCCCCTAGCCGATCGCAACGCACCGGTAATTAGAGAAATTAAAAACCTAACTAAAGAATTAAAGCGATCGCGCAATGCTTTAATTATCACCAGTCACAGTTTAGAAATACCTCAAGAATTTGCTGAAGAAGTTACAGTAATCGATTTTCCTTTACCCGATGCTAAAGAGATCGATTATTTAATTACCCAAACAGTAGCCCCCGATCGCCTAAAAGTAAAAGCACTAGCAAAAGAAAAATTAGTCAAAGCTTGTTGTGGGTTGAGTCGGGCCAGAATATCGAGAATTTTAGCAAAAGCACTGGCAGCAAAAGAAGAAGTCAACGAATCTGATATTGATGCAGTTTTAGAAGAGAAAAAACAAGCGATCCGACAAACGGGAATATTAGAATTTTATTCCCCCAAAGAATCTTTAAAAAGCGTCGGTGGATTGGATAATCTTAAAGAATGGGTGAAAATGCGCCAAAATGCTTTTACAGAAGAAGCGCGCAGCTATGGAATTCCCAACCCGAAAGGTTTATTATTAGTAGGCATTCAAGGCACGGGAAAATCCCTCTCAGCTAAAACGATCGCCCGTGAATGGCGTTTACCTTTATTGCGTTTAGATGCGGGGCGTTTATTTGGCGGTATAGTTGGAGAAAGTGAAAGTAGAGTTCGTCAAACCATACAATTAGCCGAAGCAATGTCACCCTGCGTCTTGTGGATGGACGAAATTGATAAAGCTTTTGGTAATATCAGTAGCGGAGTAGATGGAGATTCTGGAACTTCAAGAAGGGTATTTGGGGCCTTAATTACTTGGATGCAAGAAAAAACCTCTCCAGTCTTTATCGTCGCAACTGCTAATAATGTTGGCATTTTACCCGCAGAATTATTGCGAAAAGGACGTTTTGACGAGATTTTCTTTTTAAATTTACCCACCGATCGCGAAAGACAAGATATATTTAAAGTGCATTTACAGCGTTTGCGGCCCGCGCGAGTTCGAGATTTTGACTTGACAAAACTAGCTAGATTTGCTGTCAATTTTAGCGGTGCGGAAATCGAGCAAGCGATCGTCGACGGGATGTATCGCGGTTTCGCACAGAAAAGGGATTTTACTACAGAAGATATTTTAATTGCGATCGAAGAAACAGTTCCTTTAGCTGCGATCGCCAGCCAACAAATAGAAGCATTAAAACAATGGGCTGCTCGAGCTGGGGCTAGAATGGCTTCTCAAGATTTAGAATTAGTAGAAGAGTTGAAAAAATACACTTTTGGTAAAGATATTGGCTCTTTTTGAACGTAGTTTATTAATTAGAAATTCAGGCAGAGATCGGGAAACTTTTTGAAGTCAGAAGTCAGGTTTAATAGCAAACAACTAACAACTAACAACTAACAACTAACAATAAAAATAGAGGTAAATTATGTCTCATTTCACTACCATTAAAGTTGAAATCAAAAACGGAATCATCTTACAAGAAGTCTTGGAAGAATTAGGCTATCAAGTTGCAAATAATACTAAAGTTCGCGGTTATCAAGGCAATACTACCCAAGCAGAATATGTAATTAAACAAGATAACGGTTACGATCTCGGTTTTCGTCGCAGTGGTGAAAATTACGAACTAATTGCCGACTTTTGGGGTGCGAAAATTAACCAAAAAGAATTTGTCAATTCTATCAGTCAAAAATACGCCCACAAAACTTTAATTAAATCTGCAAACGAACAAGGTTTTAACATCGAAGAAGAGGAAATATTAGAAGATGGCACTGTTCGGCTTGTAGTTGGTAGATGGATTTAACGTTGTTTCTAAATTGTTTTATTGGAGGGGTCAGGGGTCAGAAAAGATAATTTTCAATTACTCTCAAATTACTTCGATCTCTACTTCTGTTTTCTTTTTATTTTGGGGTGAATATTTTGAATGATTCAAAGAGAATGTCTGACGATTTAAGTAAGGAGTTGCTCACAAAAATACTACTAGATCTATTTTAGAAAAAATAGCAACAGTGTAAAAAAAAACAGCAATTCAAAATTTAAATAATACCTGATATCTTTTAGAAATATTAGCTACACAATGCGATCGCACGATTTAATTAATATTAAATAAAAAAACAAAGACTCTTTTATCTGCTTTCAAAAAAAAATCTTAGATTATAAATAAAAAAAGTAGCTCTGAGGTATGAATATCAATTATAAACTTCATCTCTACCGTAAAGTTATCGATCGAAATCAAATAATTATTCCCTCACCAAAATCAAATTGCAAATCAGTATCTTTCATAGATTTTAAGTAAATTTCATCAAAAATCTGGTTTTGTTCTGTAGTAAAATAATTTCGCCAGTCTCCAATAATTCCTTTACGCATATGTTTGGGAAATTCGGGACGTTGATAAACCCAATCTAAGTTAGCTTGAGGATTGGCTGCCATTGACTCAAAACTACTTTGTGATGCGATCGCTTCCCACAATTCTTCGTCAAGTTTGACTCCAAGAAAATCAGCTACGGTTTTTACTGCTTGTCTCAAATCTTGTTTCATATCTTCGTATTTTACGAATAAAATATTGTTAGACTTTTGACTAGCTTGCCACCAGTCAAGAACGTGGTCGAAAAAAGAACCATATCCAACTTTTCCCTGAATGTATAAATCAAAAAATTCATCCCAAGTCCCGTCATAGCCAAGCTTGCTACAAGAATGAAAATAGAAAGATATTGCATTGTCTTTGGGGTTTCGTGCGACGTAAATATACTTAGCTAGATTAAGCTTAGCTCCCGGCATTAAGTGATAAGGAAGATGGCTGTGAAAACGTCGCGGTTTTGCCTGTTGGTTAAGTAATTTCTCCACACCTTGGTAACGATTAATTCCCTCAACCCAAGGTACTGCTTCACTGAGTACCTTATCTCCTTGAACCCCGTTATTGAGCGTTAAATGTACGATTTGTTCCATCCAAGTAGTTCCTGATTTAGGATAAGCTGTTACAAATACGTCATCATCTCGAACTACAAATTTTTCTTCAATCAGATCCATTTCCTTTTGCGTCACAAAAGGAGGAAAGACGACATAACCACCTTTTCCATTTTTTACTATGGTATGTTTGTATTTTGCCATGTATATTGTTCAAAAAAACTTTTTTAGATCTTAATCCAAGATTTAGGAGAAGACTAAAAGTTAAATTATTGCTAATAAAAAAAGAGCCTAAAATGCTCCCAATTAAAAACTATTTAATTTTGATACATAAAATCGATTGCACCTATTTAAACAGGTAATTAAACCTTAAGTAACTTCCGCAATAATTCGCGATCTTGCGGTTTTGCCGACAAACGACCGTTTTCTAAATCCCGAATCCAACTTTGACTTTTACCGATTTTTTCGGCTAAAGTTCGCTGAGAAAAACCTTGACGTTTTCTAGCTTCTAAAATTTGTTCCGAACTGAGATCTTTGGTTTTTTTAGATATTCTTTTTTGCCGATTTTTACGCTGTTTTTTGCTAGTTAATTTAGCAAGTTGCTCTTGCCATTCTGGGGGCAGATCGAAGCCTAAAATCCGAGCTTTCATCAGCATATTCCATTTACCTGGAGGACTAGAATCGATTAAAGAGCGATCGCTATTAGCGTCGTTAATCCAAAATTCTACTGCTGCATCTCCATCTTCAGGAATATTTGCTAATTTTGCCCATAAAGGTTGAATTTCTACTTTGTAAGTAACCGGATCGAAAATCGGTTTAATACCGTAATAGTTAAGGGTTTCTAAATCCCCTTCAAAAGTTCGCAACAAACGCTTTCTTACATCCCTGTGGACGGTAGCGCGATCCATTTTATCTTTACCATAAGCAACCTGCATTAACTTAGGGATAGTAATCGGTTGTTTTCTGCCCATTTTAGTTTTAAATAGCAACCAAAGCATCATTCTCGCTGCACCTTCGTGTTGCTGCCAAATGGTAGCGATCGCACTTAAAAGAAATTTAGGTAAACTTCCATATTGATAGTAAGCGATTCGCTCTTTATAACCTTGCTTGTTTAAAAAATATTTGGCCCAAATTCCCGGTTTAATTCTAAATGTTAAACCAATTAAATGTTTATAACCGAGATCGTCTTCTTGAAAATGGTGTTTAATTTCAAGTAAATGCCAAAGACGACTTTTATCAAAAGAAAAACCAGCAACTTTTCCTTGTTGCGGCCAGTCGATCGCGGCGACAATTTTACAAGGTTGTTGAGCGAGATCTTTGATCGTGCTTAATTTAGCTGCTTTGCTGAGATCTTTGCGTTTATCTAAACCTAAATATTTCTCTATTTGGCGATCGCTGATAGTAAATTCTTGTTCCCAAGGTCGCTCTAATGTTGTAGCATAAGCAGCATAGATTAGGTGCAAACAAGCGGCTCTGATATCGATGCTTTCAACGGCATATTGAGCTGCTTTTTCTTTAAGTGTTTGTGGCGGTTGGGATTTTAATTCGTCGGTAATTTGAAAAGTTATGCTTGCAAGCCCTTGTTTTAGCGATCGCGAGTAATACAATTTACCTTCAGAATCGGTTTTCCAGGGTAGGGTTTTCGCCCGACTCAATACATTACTTCCTTCCCAAATTACTATTGAAGAAGCTAAAGAATTATTTTTTCCATTAATAAAAAGATCCGGGTTAGTAATTACATTTTTAGCCGCTTTGTATCTACCTTTTTTCGCTTGTAAAGGCATCGGGCTGCTAATCGGGCAATTAACTATACATTGCGGATCGCGATCGTCGTCTCGGCAATTATTACATAATTCTGTTTCAATTTGATATTGTTCTTCTCGATCTGATTTTATGGCACTTGTCGGACAGTGAGGTTGGCAAATACCACAGCCAAAACAACTGTCAGTAATTGTATAACCAGTAGTCTGTTTTGATTCCATTTAGAGATTTTCCCGAGTTTTTGCCAGTTTTTTTTTAAATTTTTTCTTAGTTTTGTAACTTTTACTTCGCTTTTTATGGTCTAATTTTTTACTCCTTTTCTACTCTTTGTCAACTCAACTTATCACGCCCAGATGGTGACTTTTGTTCTCTTCGATCGCTTTCATAATTGTTTAATTATATTCTTGTTCATCGTTATCAGAATTATTAAGAATATCGAGCATTGTTTTCGCTCCAAATTCGTTAAGATTGTCAATTTCATGAACTCTTGTAAAAATCTGATAAGCATTGTTGAATTTTTTTAACTTAGTTAAGATAAAGCCAGAAGCGACATAAGCATTAACATAAAGACGAATACAAGCATCGTTTTGCTTGTTAATTAAAATTAGTTTTAATTGTTGCCAATCTGAAGGCAAATTTTCTAACTTTGTAATGCGATTAACAATCTTTTCTGCTGCTTGAAGGGCTAAATTGTATTCTTGTTTGTAAAAAAAATAGCGATAAGCTGCGATCGCTACTTCTAGAGACTCTGGAGCGGCTTTTAAGGCTTCTTGAATGTATTTTTTGGATAATGGAGTGTTTTCCCAGTGGAGTACCGCTAAATTGAGTAATTCTTTGGTTTGGCGATCGCTATCGCAATAAGAAGCTGTTTCGCTGCGATCTGCTGTAATTAATTCTTTCATCTAAAATACCCAGTAGATTAGCCAATTTTAAAAGATGAGAGGCCCGATTAACACCATTGAGGTATCGATAGAAACAATATTTCACAACATTTATGGCAGATTTGGCCAAGATGAGATCTGACATTTGAGTTTCTTAATGCAACTATAGTTATTCGCTCCCTCGATTACAATTTTCGCTTCCAGGAGGCAGAGTGATTATGCTATAGATTTAAGGTTTAAGCCTCTCTTAAATGTCCTAACCAAAACTTGTACTGCTGTATCTGTAGCTTTATACCGTTTATATTTAAAATTGCTACAGTCAGAGGTCAGGATAACATCGTATCTGTAGCCTGATTTTTCAGAATTGGTGTTATTTTGACGATCGCAAAGCAGGTAAAAAAAAACACCAAACCCGATCGGATTTGATGTTCTTGACGATAAGTCAGTTAACTAATTTAGAACTGAGTCAAGATGTAGATCAAAGCAAAAAGAATAATCCAGATAATATCGACAAAGTGCCAATAGATTTCTGCCATTTCTACGCCAGTGTGTTTGGTGTTGCTATAGTGACCCTGACGGCGCGATCGCCAGATTACGCCTAAAATCAAACAGACACCGATCGTGACGTGCAAACCGTGAAACCCAGTCATGACATAAAAACAATTTGCAAAGATGTTTTCTGTCAAACCATAACCGAGACTCATGTATTCATAGACTTGACCGCCAAGGAAAACAATGCCCATTAAAGCAGTCACCGCGTACCAAAGACGCAATTTATTGATATCATTCTTCTTAACTGCCGCATCGCCTAGATGAATTACGAAACTCGAAGAAACCAGAATGATGGTGTTAATTGTGGGCAATAATAGTTCCACTTCAGTCCCTTCAGGAGGCCACTGGGCCGCACCACCTCGATACAATAAGTAAGCGGCAAATAAACCACCGAACATTAAAGATTCCGAAACCAAAAAGGTTAATAATCCTAAAACGCGATAGTCGGGGTGTTCTGAGTGATGTTGTTCGTGAGTAACTTCCGAGGCATGATGAACGACTCGATCGGTACTGTCGATTGGTTGAGATTGCATGATTGTCGTGGTTTTCCTTTATTGATTTGTTATCCGCCAGGGGCGGTAAAACAGAAAAGAGAAGTTTAAGCGATCTGCCTTTTCTTCTCTCTTCATTGCTCGAGAGATTAGCTGTTTTATTCGCTAACTTCTGCAGGTGTGCGATTGAGTTTGACAATGCCGTAATCGTAAGGGCCGTGAGTGACGATCGGATCTTCATCAAAGTTTTCGATCGCTGGTGGGGAAGTAGTTTGCCATTCTAGGGTTAAAGCTTCCCAAGGATTATCGGGGGCATCTTCGCCTGCAACCCAACTCCAGATAACATTAACTAAGAAAGGAAACAAGGATAAACCTAGAATCATGCTGCCGTAAGTAACGAGTTGATTCAGTTCTGCGAATTGAGGATCGTACAATGCAACTCTTCGGGGCATTCCTTGCAATCCTAAGATATGCATGGGGAAGAAAGTTAAGTTAGTACCGATGAAGGTAAGTAAAAAGTGAGCGCGGCCCAATCTTTCATCGAGCATTTTTCCAGTCATTTTCGGGAACCAGTGGTAGATTCCGGCATAAATCCCGAATACCGATCCGCCAAACAATACGTAATGGAAGTGACCGACAACATAGTAACTATCGTGAACGTGAAGGTCGAAAGGAGCGTTACCTAAAGTTACGCCCCCAATACCGCCAACTACGAACATCAATAATAAGCCAACAGCGAACAGCATCGCGCAAGTATAACGGATTTTTCCGCCCCACATCGTGCCTACCCAACTAAAGATTTTCACCCCAGTCGGTACTGCTACGAGTAAAGTTGTGATCGTGAAGAACATCCGCATCCAGCCAGGAGTTCCACTAGTAAACATGTGGTGTACCCAAACGATCAAACCAACAGCACAGATCGCCATACTGGAATAGACGATCGCCATGTAACCGAAAATTGGTTTGCGGGAGTGAACTGGGACTACTTCAGACATGATGCCGAAGATAGGCAGAATCATTAGATATACTGCGGGGTGGGAATAGAACCAAAATAAGTGCTGGTAAACTACGACATCTCCGCCCATTTCCGGTCTAAAGAAACCAGTACCGAAGTTGATATCGAACAGGAGTAAAATTAAGCCTGCTGCTAATACTGGAGTGGAAACTAATGCTAGTAAAGAAGTAGCTAAAATTGCCCAGCAAAATAAAGGTAGTTGAGTCCACTTCATGGTCGGAACTTTGAGCTTCCAAGTTGTGATTACGAAGTTCAAAGAGCCTAAAATCGATGAAGTTCCCACGCAAACAATACTCAAAATCCACAGACTTTGGGCAGTATTAGCGGTGATGATACTTAAAGGAGGATAAGCTGTCCAACCTGTTTGCGATCCGCCAAAGAAGAAGCTACCGATTAAAAACGCTCCTGCTAAGGGGTTGAGCCAGAAAGCGATCGCGTTTAAGTTCGGGTAAGCCATATCTTTAGCACCCACCATGAGGGGAACTAAAAAGTTACCGAAACCGCCGATCGCAGAAGGAACGATCCAGTAAAAGATCATGATCGTGCCGTGATTGGTCATGAAGGCGTTATATACTTCAGGACTGAGAAAGTCTACATCTGGAGTAAATAGTTCGATCCGGATCGCCATCGCCATCAAACCGCCGATTAAGTAGAACATGAAGGCGGTGACGATGTATTGAATGCCGATTACTTTATGGTCGGTGTTGTACCAAAAATAATGGTACCATTCCCATTTTTCGGGATGGGAGTGACCGTTGTTGGCGTGAGTATTTTCCACACTACCAGCCACTGTTATTTGTGATGGTTTTGTTTGTGTCATTGGGGAATTGAAATATTAAAATTGCTTTGTTTTTGTTGTCGAAACTTCGCTGTTGAGGGGAAGGGGAAACAGTTTCAGAGTCTAAATTGTTTGTGCTTTGTCAAACTTTTCCCACTTTGTATTTGTTCTGTTCCCTGTTGTCTACCTCAAAACCAAGATGGAATTGCTGCGAGGTTTATTGATATGCAGTTTCTGTTATTGCACTGGCTAAGCTCTTAATTTCGCTGAGAGTGTCGCGATCGATGCCGAGATCGGAACTGTAGGGGGCTAAAAATTCTTCGTCCGATAAGTCCTGAGTATTAACTGCAACTGTTTCGACCGCATCTTGGTTTTTAGCCGCAATTGCATTTTCTTCTAACCAAGCGTCATACTCTTCTTGAGTGTGAACGTAGATTTTCGATCTCATGCCACCGTGATAGCTGCCGCATAGTTCTGCACAGACGATCGGAAAAACACCTGTTTTAGTGGCAACGAAGCGCATTTGACTGGGTTTGCCGGGCATTACGTCTTGTTTGATCCGGAACTGAGGCACCCAAAAGGCGTGGAGTACGTCAGTTGCAACCAACTCTAGTTTGACTTCTTTGCCTACGGGAACGTGGAGTTCGCCGGACATAATTCCCGCTTCAGGATAGTTAAACAGCCAAGCAAATTGCAAACCCGTTACTTTGACTTGTAAATCTGCTGGCACGTTTTGTTTATCTGGAGCTGCTCCGACACCGTATTTGCTACTTTCGTTATCTGGATCTGGTGCTGTCATTACCTGGGCCATTTCAGAGTGAGATCCGCCCATGTGGTGTCCTGGTGGCTCCAAACCCCCCATCTCTCTAAATACGTCGGTGCTGTAAATGCCTAGAAAGATGACAATAATTGCAGGAATAGCAGTCCAGAATATTTCTAAAGGTAAATTACCTTTAATTGGTGCTGCATCGGTTTCATCTCCAGGACGATGGCGAAATTTAATTAATGCATAAATGATTGCTCCATCTGTAAGTAGAAATAAAGCCGTTCCGATAGTTATTAATATATCGAACAAATTATCTACTAATGGTGCTTGTAATGATGCTTGTTCCGGCATCGTCCAACTGAGGTTTTTACCGACCCAGAGACTAATTACTGTTACTAGAACTCCAACAGCCAACGTCCACATTGAGCCGGGAATCGTTTCTTCGTGATGATTTTGTTGCACGCTTCTCCTCCTTGTTTGTTTGTAGCTTTAGCCGAATCTGGCTAGAGAAGCTATCTGCTTTAATTTTGTTACTACGACAGCAAGTAGTAAGTTATTTTAATAACTTTTTAACCCAATCTCTAGCTCTATTCATTTCATAGAAAAAATCTAGATTTGTCTCTACCAATTTTTTCTATTTTGCGCTATCTTCTCCAAAAAAAGTATCGATCTTTTTTTTGTTATACACTTTACTAATGTTTGCTAATTTTCTACGATCTAACTGTTCTCTTCAAACATTTTAGCTTGAGAAATCCTTAATTTTATCCCACAAAAGTTAAGATATTTTTAGAAAAATTCTTATTTATAATCTTAATTGACTTTAAAATTTTCTTAATTTTTTAAAATAGTTCCAGATTCTTTAAGACAAAGGGGCAATCGCAGACTTCGAGTCAAATTTTTTTTAAAATAGAGGAATATTCACGCCAAATTTTAAGATGAACAGAATTTTTGTTTTTAGTCTTGGAACGGTTAGCTATTTAATTTTTTTAATAACTTTCGTTTATTTAATTGCTTTTGTTGGTATTCCTGTTGATATTTTACCGAAAACTCTCGACTCTACCCCACAAACAAGTCCAATCTTAGCAATAATTACAGATACCCTCTTAGTCGCTTTATTTGCCTTGCAACACAGCGTTATGGCTCGTCCGGCATTTAAAAAATGGTGGCAGGAATATATTCCCAAATATTTAGTTAGAAGTATTTACGTTTTATTAGCCTCGATCGCACTGTGTATTTTATTTTGGCAATGGCAACCGATTGGGGGTATTGTTTGGAATGTAGAAAATACGATCGGTAAATATATCCTTTACGGAATATCTGCAACGGGCTGGATAATAGTTTTAATCAGTACCTTTTTAATCGATCATTTTGATTTATTTGGCATGCGGCAAGTATATCTTTATTTTCGCCAACAAGAATATACAAATTTGAAATTTGAAACTAAAGGGTTGTATAAATACGTTCGCCATCCTTTGATGTCGGGATTTTTAATTGCTTTTTGGGCTGCTCCGAAGATGAGTGCATCTCATTTGTTATTTGCGATCGCAATGACAATCTATGTTTTTGCAGGCATATATTTAGAAGAGCGAGATTTGATAAAAGCACACGGAGACAGTTATCGCACCTATCAACGACAAGTAGCGGCGATCTTTCCTTTACCAAAAAATAAATATGAAATTTTAGAATAAGGATGGACTGAAATCTCAAAAGATCGAACAATTATTAATTATTCGATCTTTTATTTTTAATCTTGAAATCTTGAAACTCCTAACCTGCAAAAGCAACCCACTTTGCTTAAACTGGAGATTTGCAGGGCTTATGTTCGTGAGTTTTCGGACAGCTTTCGATATCTTGGTTAGTATTTTCTAAATTAAGGCCGATCCAAGCATCGATTTCTTTGAGATTGAAACCCACCTTATAAATTCCTTCAATTTCTAATAAAGGACGGCGAATTAATAGCGGTTCGGCTAACATTAAATTTAATGCTTCAGTTTCATTTAATTCTGAAATATCTAACTCTTGAGATTTTATTTTTGGTGCGGATTGATTAAACCATTCTTTAACGGGTAAATCGCCGAAAAAAGGGCGTAAAGTTGCAGCAGTCCAAGGTTGAGTTAATAAATTACGGGCCTCAATTTCGTGTCCTGCGGCTGTTAAAGTGGCTTTTTGTCTTTTGTTACCACCGCAACCAGGTTTTTCGTAAAAAATCACTTTGACCATTATTTTTTTCTCCCAAAATTAATTAAAAGGTGGACGATGCCACCTCATTAAAGCGATCGCTAGATTGACAAAACGATCGCAC
>JASJCW010000194.1 GCA_030065265.1 Prochloraceae cyanobacterium | reverse complement strand
CCAACAGGCCGAAGCTAATTTAGCTAAAACTAGAATCGCTACTCCAGAAGAGATTAAACAAGCCGAAGCCCGTTTCAATGCTGCATTAGCTAGTTTAAATAATGCTCGTGCCAGAATTCCCAGACAAATAGAACAAGCTCGCGCTAGGGTAAATATTGCCGAATCTCGATTTCAATTAGCTAAGGAGCGGCGCGATCGCTATAAATCTTTACAAGCAGAAGGAGTTATCGAGCGCGATCGCTACGATGAAGTTGTCAATGAGTTTGCTACTGCTCGAGCTAATCTTTTAGAAGCTCGAGAGAATTTACAACAAACTCGAGATACTCAAAACCCAGAATTGAATCAGTTAGAAGCGGCGGTTACTGAAGCTCAAATTGCTTTAAATCAAAGACAAAACAGTTCCACAGAAGATATTGCAACTGCTATTGCGGCTAGAAATGTCGCTGCTGCTCAATTACAAGCTGCTCGAATTGGCTATCAAGATGCTTTGTTAGTCGCTCCTTTTGACGGTATCGTAACTCAAAAAGAAGCAACCGTAGGCGAAATTGTTTCCCCTAGTTTGGGGGCCGGTAGCAGCTCGATCCTCGAACTTGCTAGGGGTTTGGAAGTAATTGCTAAAGTACCGGAAGTAGATGTGGCTCGCTTAAAAGTCGGACAATCGGTCAAAGTTCGCGCCGATGCCTATCCCGATCGCATTTTTGAGGGTAAAGTAAGACTGATCGCCCCGGAAGCAAAAGTTGAAAACAATGTTACTTCTTTTGAGGTTAGGATTACCCTTTTAAACGGTCTTGAAGAATTGCGCTCGAAAATGAATGTCGATGTCACTTTTTTGGGGGATGAAATTAATAATGCTTTGGTAGTTCCAACCGTCGCGATCGTTACTGAAAATGGCGAAACCGGAGTAATAATCGTCGACCGCAATAACAAACCTAAGTTTAAACCCGTTACTCTCGGGCCGACAATCGATACTCAAACTCAAATCCTATCGGGTCTAACTGCAGAAGAAAGAGTATTTATTACTTTACCTAAAAATTATCGCCCTTAATTATCTCGCTAAGATTGATTGAGTTGAAGATCTCTAAATTTAAAATTTAAAATAATGAAAACAATTCCTACCGTTGCAAGAAGTTCTGGTTTACTCTTAACAATGCGGCGACTCAATGCAATTTTACGCCCGTTAAATTTTATGGAAGAACGGAGGAGAAAATACGGTGATTTTTATCAACTCCAATCTAAAAATTCTCCGCCTAGTGTTGTTACTAGCAATCCTCAAGCGATCGAGGATATTTTTACTGCTTCTCCCGATTGTTTTGAAGTAGGTAAAGGCAATACAAATTTAAAGTTTTTAGTAGGAGATAATTCTTTACTTTTATTAGACGGTAAAGAACATAAACATCGCCGCCGCCTATTAATGCCTTCTTTTCACGGCGAATCTTTACAAGAATGCAGCCAGAACATCGTTAATATAACTAAAAAAGTAAGCGATCGCTTGCCAATAAACAAGCCTTTCAAAGTTCGTTCCATAATGCAAGAAATCACTTTAAGAGTTATTTTAAGTGTAGTTTTTGGAATTGATTCTGGAGCTAAATACGATCGCTTGCGAGAATTACTAACTCGACTTTTAGATATTTTCAATACCCCTTTAAATTCCAGTTTAATTTTATTTACTTCTTTGCAAAAAGATTTAGGAGCATTTAGCCCTTGGGGACGTTTTCTGATCTTAAAAGAAGAAATCAGATATTTAATTTATAAAGAAATCAAAGAAAGAAGGGAATTGTTAGCTTCTGGAGAATCTAAGCATCGAGATATTTTCAGTTTATTACTCTCAGCAAAAGACGAAGATGGCGAGGGAATGACCGATGCAGAATTGCATGATGAATTACTAACTTTATTATTTGCCGGACATGAAACAACTGCGTCCGCTTTAGCTTGGCTGTTTTATTGGATTTATTACCTCCCGGAGGTTCGAGAAAAATTATTGTTTGAATTAGATTCTCTTGGAAAAAATTCAGATTACAAAGAGATAAATAACTTACCCTATTTAGATGCAGCAATCTCGGAAACTTTACGAATTTTTCCAATAGTTACTGGTACTTTTGCCAGGAGAATTGTCAAACCAATATCAGTCATGGGCTACTATTTTGAGCCGAAAACTTTGTTGCTAATTTCTATTTATTCCCTGCATCACAGAGAAGATTTATATCCCAATTCAAAACAATTTCAACCGGCAAGATTTTTAAACAAAAACTATTCTCCTTACGAATATATTCCCTTTGGCGGGGGCAATCGTCGTTGCTTGGGGGCGGCTTTAGCACTATTAGAAATGAAACTAGTGACGGCAACAATTTTATCTAGTTTTGAATTAGATTTAATTAAAAAACAGCCGATTAAACCAGTGCGTCGCGGTTTAACTATGGCTCCGCCACCATCTTTAACAATGGTAGTAAAAAACAAAATTCAGTAACTTATTCTATGGATATTCTCGAACATTTTAAAATGGCAACCAGTACCCTCTGGGCAAATAAATTGCGTAGCAGTTTAACAATGCTGGGAATTATTATTGGCAATGCTTCCGTAATCGGCATGGTAGGCATCGGACAAGGGGCGCAAAAACTAGCAGAAGAACAATTTCAATCTTTAGGGCCGAACGTGCTGTTTGTCGTGCCAGGATCGAGCAGAAGCCGCCGCGTCAGCTTTGAAATTCCCCAAACCCTAGTTTATGCAGATGCCAAAGCGATCGCCGCTCAAGTGCCCACCGTCGCAGCAGTAGCCCCAGAAATATTTGCCAATGGCTTGATTACTTATCGCGATCGCAACACCAGCAACCAAATTAGAGGTGTTACTCCAGATTTTTTGAGCGTCAGAAATTTTGAAGTCGATCGCGGGCGTTTTATTAGCGATCTCGATCTCAAACGCAATAGTAGAGTTGCCGTTTTAGGTTCGGAAATAGCTCAAAGATTGTTTGGCGATGGCGATCCGATCGGCAAGCAGTTACGGATTAAAAATATTAGCTTTCAGGTGATTGGCTTAATGGCAGAAAAAGGTTCTTTTTTAGGAACTAGTCAAGATAATTCTGTTTTCGTCCCTCTAACTGTAGCTGCAAGTCAAATAGTCGGCAATAATTCTCCTTATGGAATTGCTCTCGGGACTATTTCTGTTTCGGCTCGAGATCGCAATAGCGTTGAAGCGGCCAAGTTTCAGATTACTAATCTGTTGCGTTTGCGACACAAAATTGTTGGCGAAGATGATTTTCAGGTAAATACGCAAAAAGATGTCTTACAAATTGTTACGACAATTACGAGCGGATTGACGGTTATGCTGGCGGCGATCGCGGCGATTTCTCTTTTAGTTGGCGGTATTGGTGTAATGAATATTATGTTAGTATCGGTTACCGAAAGAACTTCTGAAATTGGACTGCGTAAAGCGATCGGTGCGAAAGAAGAAGATATCTTAACTCAGTTTTTAATTGAAGCGGTGATTCTTTCGGCTGCTGGAGGTTTGTTCGGCACTGCGATCGGTATTGGTGGCGTAATTTTAATCGGTGCAGTCAGTCCTTTATCTGCTATGGTTTCTCCGGTAGCTATTGTTATGGCTGTAGGTGTTTCTGGCGGTATCGGTTTGTTTTTTGGGGTTTTTCCGGCTCAAAGAGCAGCAAAATTAGATCCGATCGTCGCGCTAAGAAGTGCTTAAATCTATTCTCAAGATGTGGGAACTTTCTTGCCTTTATTAATATCTAAATTGAGGGTAAGATTGTCGTCGCTGCGGTGTGCTTCCCAATTGCCAGAATTAAACACGTCTATTTGCCACTGGCCGGTCATAAAATTGCCATCTTCAGATAAAGTTCCCATGTAAAATATTATTCCCCGATCGCCGGATAAATAAGTTTTAGTAAAATTAATTTTGCGTCCGATCGCTTGACCGGATAAAGCGGCTTCTCCTAAATGATTGTCATCTAAAATGCTGCCACTCAAGGCGTTATTACCTTGAACTAAACTCATTTCAAAACGGCTAGGATTTCCATTTTGCCAATATGTTCCTAGCCAAATACCGCTTAAATTCATAAATTAAATTTTACTAAATTGAAAATTAACCAAAATGATAATGTTTTTTGACATCTTTGACTATCTTCCAAGTACAAGACATCCCGGCCGCAAACGTAACTAAATCTCCTTGTCCCATGCTGACAGGTTCTCCACCATCAGGGGTTACGATTACTTCTCCACTTAAAAAATAGCAAGTTTCTTTTGCTTCGTAAGTCCAAGGAAATTCCGATACTTCTTTCGTCCAAACCGGCCAGTTTAATATTCCTAAATCTTCGATCTTAGATTGGGACGGTTGGGATTCGACTCGAATTAAATTTGTTTGTTGAATTGACATTTTCTAAATTAGTTTTAATGAAGGATTGGCTAATATTAGCTCAATTATCCAATCCTGATTTTAGTTTAATAACGACCGCGATCTGGATTGTCATTATCCTCTAGAGGATAATAATCTACATCGGTGGGTGCAGAACGATAATTTCCTCGATAGGGTGGTTGGCTATCTCTGCGGCTGCGACGCGATTTTCTAGGCAATCTACTAGAATTATTAGGATTATCGTACTCGTCTCTCGATCTGCTCGAACGGGAATTTCTACTGCTTCTAGTCGGTCTTTCTTCCCTGCGATCTCCGCTTTCTTGCCAATCGTCGTAACGATCTTCTCGGGTTGGATTGCTTCTAGTGTAAGCTCGCTTGTTGCTGCTTTCTTCGTAACCGTAACGATCGGATCTGCTTCTGCTTCTCGAGTTGCGACGCTCTTCAGCAAGGGGAGGTTCGGATCTGCGACTGCGTCGGGTTGGTTCTTGATATCCTCTCAACATCGGACTATCGTAGTTTGGTTCGCGATCGTAAGATTCGATTCGATCCAATTCTGCTTCTTGATATACTCTAGTTCTCCCGATCGGGCGATCTCGATCTACCGTTCTCGTGTTGCGTCTAGCTTTTTCTGTGCTCACACCCCGCAAGCGGATTGCTTCGGTGGCAAAAAATCCTGTCGAACCTGCTAAAAGTAAAACTCCTACTTGTAAAACTGGATTGAGCAACCAGCCGTAAAATAGAAGTATCGAGCCGCAAACTAATCCGGCCGCAGCGAAAAAGATGTCGTAGTCTCTCGACAATTCCGGCCGCACCGATCGCAAGAAATAAAGCCCTGCTCCTGCGACCATTAGAAAGATACCGAGGAGACTAGCTGAGTTAAATCCGAAATTAACCATTAATAATTTGCTCCTTATATATGCCTTAGCTAGCTATTTCAATCTATCTCTACTTTAGCCCTAGCTCGATTGCAGTTTATTTTGAATTTGTCATAAATTTTAGTCTAACGATTTAGCTAGCAAGTTTCGAGCCAACGAGATTTTAAACTAATTTTATGTTAACTGTGGCAGTTTAATCTTTTATATCAATTTTTTGTGAAGATAGCTCTCAAATTAAAGTGCGTTGAGCAATTGTCGCCGAGCCAATCGGATTTTTACTGAGATTAATTTAAAAGAGTGGGGATGCTACTAAATTAGCAACTTCCTCACTCTCTTTAAAATCGATTGCGATCGCTATATTTAAACAACTAATTCTTGATAGATTACAGTTATGCTCTTGCAAGAGCTTGCAAAAATTAAGAGCGTTTTACTTTATCTGCCTGTGAAATGATAATCAATCCTATTGTCGCAGGAACTACTACAATAAGCGTGCCAGCTAGTAGACTATAAAGAAAGTTAGCTAATGAGGGAGTCATAGAATCTTAATCCTTTGTTATTTTTGATATTCTCGATTTACTTATTTTTAAATTTTATATCTTATTTATCTATTTTTGGCTAGGGATCGATCTAAATTTGACGACTTGGTTAGAATATACAGAGTTTTCAAACAAATTTTGCAATTCTTTTTTAGATAAACATGAGCGTTGCTAATACAGCAAGTGTAATCCTCGGTCTGCTTTTGGGACTGATGACTATTTTATTTCTGTTCAGAATCGTTTTAACTTGGTATCCTCAAATCGATTTAAATCAACTTCCTTACAATCTAATCGCTTGGCCGACAGAGCCTTTTTTAGTTCCGATGCGTAAAATCGTACCTCCTTTAGGTGGGATTGATATTACACCAATCATTTGGGTAGGCATATTTAGTTTATTGCGCGAAATTCTTTTCGGACAACAAGGATTAATTACGATGGCACTTTCTCATTAGAAGGCAGGTCGAGAATTTTAGCTACTTGTAAAAATTTATAGCGATTGGATTGTTTGTCAAGTGAAGCATTACTAATCTTTAGCGGCTTTTTGGCTCATATGTTCGGCGATAAAGTTAGTGTAAACATCTCCGGCTAAAAAAGCAGGATTTTCAAGAATTTTTTGATGGAAGCTAATTGTAGTCGGAATTCCAGTAATGGCACATTCTCTTAAAGCCCTTCTCATTCGTTTGATTGCCATTTCGCGATCTTGGCCCCAAACGATTAATTTACCGATTAAAGAATCGTAATAGGGGGGGATTTCGTAGTCAGTATAGACGTGGGAATCTACCCTTACTCCCGGCCCTCCAGGGGGTAAATAGGCACTGATTCTACCAGGTGCGGGGCGAAAATCGAGGTCGGGATCTTCAGCATTAATCCGACATTCGATCGCGTGGCCGCTGATGTTAATATCTTTTTGGGAAATTGAGAGGCGATCGCCTTGAGCGATGCGAATTTGTTCGGCGATCATGTCTATTCCCGTAATCATTTCCGTGACGGGATGCTCGACTTGAATGCGAGTATTCATTTCCATAAAATAAAAATCGCCGTTTTTATCTACCAAAAATTCTACAGTTCCCGCACCGACATAGTCGATCGATTTAGCCGCTTTGATTGCAGCTTGACCCATTTTCTGACGCATTTTCGGGGTTAAAAAGGGCGAGGGGGCTTCTTCTAAGAGTTTTTGATGGCGGCGTTGAATCGAACAATCTCTTTCGCCGAGATGAACTGCATTGCCGTGTTGGTCTGCTAAGATTTGAAATTCGATATGACGGGGACATTCAATAAATTTCTCTAAATAGACTCCCCCGTTGCCAAAAGCTGCTTCTGCTTCCCCTTGAGCAGCTTGAAACAGTTTGCCTAACTCGCTTTCATCTCGCACGAGGCGCATTCCCCGGCCGCCACCTCCAGCAGTGGCTTTGATAATCACCGGATAGCCGATTTCTCTGGCGATCGCCCTGGCTTCGTCTTGGGAGGCTAATAAGCCTGCACTTCCTGGTATAGTGGGGACTCCGGCTTTTTTCATCGTTTTTTTGGCCGTCGATTTATCTCCCATTGCTAAAATTGATTCTGGAGCGGGGCCGATAAAAGCAATTTGATGGTCGGCGCAGATTTCAGCAAAACGGGCATTTTCAGCTAAAAAACCATAACCGGGGTGAATTGCGGTCGCGTTGCGGGTTAAAGCCGCAGAAATAATATTGGGGATGTTGAGGTAACTTTTACCCGATGGTGGCGGCCCGATACAAACACTTTCATCTGCTAGTTGAACGTGAAGCGCATTGCGATCGATTGTAGAGTGAACCGCAACGGTGGCAATACCCATCTCTTCGCAGCTATGTAAAATCCGTAGGGCAATTTCCCCTCTATTCGCAATCAGAACTTTAGAAAAGTGCATTATCGGCTTGGTTTTAAGTTTATATTTAGTGGCGTTTTCAGTTGAATTATTTTTGAGAAAATAATTGTTCTATTAAAAATCAGCTCTGCTGGCTCAATTGTCTTCAGCAATATCTCCAGATTCCTTTAACTCTGAAGGCGGACGACTGCCACTCCAAGCCCACCAAGATTGACCGCATTCGCATTGATAGAATTCCTGCCATTGACGGCGATAATCTTCACTGACAATCGGCGATCGCCGATTAATCCAAACTCTTTGAGCTTTTTCTGGAGCAGCTTTACAATTCGGACAGCAGAATTCTAAGCCATGAATTGCGTCTTTTGTCCAGGGGGCGGGGATGGGGTTGAAAGCATCCATCAAAAATATTTCTCTAATTGTGCTTTATATGTGGTAGATTTTACCCCAATATAAAGTTAATCGAGAGAGGTTTTCCAAACAGCCTTTCAAAAAATCAGCAGTAATTAATTATTCAAGCACAAGAATTACTCGATTTTAACTAAGTAAAAATAAATAACAAAAGATTGACAAAAGAGAAGCAATATAATGAGCAAATCTAAAATTATCGTTCTTGACGACGATCCGACCGGTTCGCAAACAGTTCACAGTTGTTTGTTATTGATGGTTTGGGATGTAGAAACATTGCGATCGGCCCTCAAAGATGAATCGCCGATTTTCTTCGTTTTAACTAATACTAGATCCCTAACTCCAGAACGAGCTGCGGCGGTGACCAAAGAAGTTTGTCAAAATTTAAAACAAGCGATCGCCGCAGAAGAGATCGATGAGTTTTTAGTTGTCAGTCGTTCTGATTCTACTTTGCGAGGCCATTATCCGATCGAAACCGATGTCATTGCCGCAGAATTAGGCGGATTTGACGCTCATTTTCTAGTTCCGGCTTTTTTTGAAGGGGGACGAGTAACTAAAGATAGCATTCATTATCTCTCGATCGCCGGCAAGTTAACCCCAGTTCACGAAACCGAGTTTGCTCGCGACTCCGTATTTGGTTACAGTTACAGTTACTTACCAGACTACGTCGCAGAAAAAACAGCCGGGAAGATCGAAGCTTCTGAAGTAGAAAGATTTTTACTAGCAGATATTCGCGCAGGAATCGGAGATCGCCTGATGGAATTAGAAAATAATCAATGCGGAGTTGTCGATGCTGAAACTCAAGCAGATTTAGACCGCTTTGCTGAAGATATTTTAACTGCTGCCGATGCTGGCAAAAGATTCTTATTTCGCTCCGCAGCCAGTTTGTTAACTTCTTTGGCCAAATTGGGCCGACAACCGATCGCACCCGAAGCGATGAGCCAAAAGAAACCAACTCAGAATCCCGGTGTCATTATAGTCGGTTCTCACGTCAGGAAAACAACCGAACAACTCAAAAAACTTCTCGAAGAAGAAGGTGCGATCGGCATTGAAGTTGAAGTGAAATCTTTGCGAGACAATCCAGATTTAAGAAGCAAAATGCTCGCAGAAATTCTCGATCGAGTCAATAAAATTTATCAACAAAAACAAACTCCGGTAGTTTACACTAGCCGAGAAGAATTAACATTTACAACCGTAGCAGAGCGGTTGCAATTCGGCATCGAAGTATCTTCTTTATTAATGGATATCGTCAAAGGATTACCTCAAGATATTGGTTTTTTGATAAGTAAAGGTGGAATTACTTCTAACGACGTTCTCAGCACCGGTTTAGCCTTAAAACAAGCTCGATTGCTCGGACAAATTATCCCAGGATGTTCCGTTGTAATTACGCCAACAGATTTGGCTCGATTTCCTAATTTACCTGTAGTATTATTTCCTGGCAATGTTGGGGATGAATTAGGTTTAGTTACGGCATATCGTCGCTTAAATTAAGCCAGTAATAAATAGGATTTTAAAGCTGTAATTTGTTTTAAGAGTTCTATTGTAATTTGCAATCAGAGCTATCGACTTGCGCTAGGATTAGCTCGAGTTAAAAGCCTCCCTAAAAATCGTCCTATTGTGTAAATTTTAATGAATTTAGATCCTCAGAATCTTCCCGAGTCTAACGGTTCGCGTCCCTTATCTTTAGTGAATAGATTTTCGCGAGTTCGATTGAAAGAACAAGAAGGAAAAATATTTTTAATCTTGCCTTCTCAAGATAAAAAAGAAGCAGCAGACGAATGGTCGCAAATCCAAACAGACTTAAATTATTATCTCAATAATAGTGAAAATTTCTGGCAAGCAGGAAGTGCGGTGTCTTTAGTCGCTCAAAATCGCTTGTTAGATGGCAGACAACTGCAAAATATCGAACGCTCCCTCGCTCGAGTCAATCTTAAATTAAAATGTATTCTCACTAGCCGCAGACAAACCGCAGTTGCCGCAGCTACTACTGGCTTTGATGTCGAACAAACCAAAGCAGATCGCTATTTAGAACGTACCGACGCAAGCGATTCAGAATCGAAAGAACCTTTATATCTCAAAAATACTATTCGATCTGGTGTAGAAATACGCCATTCAGGAAGTATTATACTTTTGGGGGATTTAAATCCCGGAGGGATTGCGATCGCCGCCGGAGATATCATTATCTGGGGCAGTCTCAGGGGGATCGCCCATGCAGGTGCTGGGGGTAACCGAGAATCGAAAATTATGGCTCTGAAAATGCAGCCAACTCAGCTGAGGATAGCCGATCTCGTTGCTAGGGCCCCCGAAAAATCTCCAGAACAAATCGAACCAGAAATCGCATATATTGCACCAGAAGGGATTCGTTTATACTTGGCAAATAATTTTGCCAAAATACACAGTTTTTCCGAGCAATTACAAGCTTGGACGGAAAATTAAATTAATTTAACAAAATCGTTTAACATGACTCGCATTATTACGATTACCTCCGGTAAGGGAGGAGTAGGTAAAACTACTATCACTGCTAATTTGGGAACAGCTTTAGCTCAATTAGGGAAGAAAGTAGCTTTAATAGATGCCGATTTCGGTTTGAGAAATTTAGATTTACTGCTGGGTTTAGAAAACAGAATAGTTTACACCATCATAGAAGCGATCGCCGGAGAATGTACGATCGAAAAGGCTTTAGTTAAAGACAAGCGTCAGCCCAATCTAGTCTTGCTTCCAGCCGCGCAAAATCGTAATAAAGAAGCCGTCAGTCCCGAACAAATGAAAGAAATTGTCGATCGCATCTCGGCTAATTTTGATTACGCGATCGTCGATTGTCCGGCCGGGATCGAGTTGGGTTTTCGCAATGCGATCGTCGCAGCCACCGAAGCAATTATCGTTACCACCCCAGAAATGGCAGCAGTTAGAGATGCCGATCGCGTGATTGGTTTGTTAGAAGCTGAAGGGATCGAGAAAATAAGTTTGATCGTCAACCGTTTGCGGCCGGAAATGGTTCAACTCGATCGCACGATTGGAGTTGAGGACATTTTAGATATTTTAAGGATTCCCGTGATCGGTATCGTTCCAGAAGACGAACGGGTAATTGTTTCGACCAATCGCGGCGAACCTCTGGTTTTGGACGAACGCCCTTCTCTACCCGGGATGGCTTTTAAAAATATTGCTCGCAGAATCGAAGGAGACGATCTGCCTTTCTTGGATTTAATGGCATCTTACGATAATCTTTTTACTCGCATTCGTCGCTTGTTTAAAGCTTAATTTTCAACTCATCTTCACCAACAAATTAAATGATTAGCGAACTGATTGATAAAATGTTTCCGCGCAATAAGGGCAATACTTACAAAAATAGTCGAGAACAAGCAAAAAATCGCCTTAAACTGGTTATAGCTCACGATCGCGCTAAATTGAATCCTGGCATGATGGAGTCAATGCGCCGCGAAATTCTTGAAGTGGTAAGCCATTATGTCGAAATCGATCCTCAAGAAATGGAATTTTCGATTTCTAACGACGATCGCATGAGCGTTCTAATTGCTAATTTACCAATTCGTCGCATTAAGAACTCTAAGCCAGAAACTACTACTCGATCTAAGCTTGAAAAGCCCGAAACTCAGAAAACATCTAAATAGCAAGCCCTAAACTCTCCAATCGATTCCCAGTTAAACTAAGATCGAAAGATAATATTAGTCGAACGAGTAGAAAATGAGCGATCGAAAGACTCAATTACCTCAAGAATTAACCAAAATTGGCTTGAGTTTAGGGGCAATTCCAGTATTGGTATTGACAATTGCAACGGAAAATGCAGTTAAAAGTTTAATTGAAATCGGGCAAGCCGCAGAAGAAATATTTCGCGGCGATCTCTTACCAATTCTTCACGTCCCCGAACCAAAAAAAGACCCCGAAACTGAATAAGCCTTAATTTAGTGTGAGATTGTTCCAGAATCCGGCCAGATCGAGATTAACTTAAGACATCAATAATACTTCAAATTAAATCGACTCAGAGCGATAGCAAAGATTATGAGTTCGCTTCTTCAATCTTCGGCCCGAGAATTTAACGTTTTTTCAAATTCTGATTTATTTTTACGGCAGCGTTTGAAATTAATAGAAGATTTGTGGGAATCAGTCTTAAGGGTTGAATGCGGTCAAGAATTGGCTAATTTACTCAAAAAATTGCGCTCGATGCGTTCTCCAGAAGGACAAGCAACAGAAGTCCCTTCTTCATCAGTTCCAGAATTGATTGAGAACCTCGATCTAGATCGGGCAGTTCGTGCAGCCCGAGCTTTCGCCCTTTATTTTCAGCTAATTAATATTATCGAACAACATTACGAGCAAAGAAATAGAGGCATTTCCCGTCTCGGTAATAAAGATCTAGGCTCGTCCCTTTTAAGTTCTCCTGAAGGCAAAATAGCAGAAAATTCCACGATATTTAATCATAGTGGGGAACATCTATCGACAGCAACGGGTACGTCAACCCAACAATCGGGTACTTTTGCTTGGCTGTTCCCCCATCTTAAAAGGGTTAACGTACCCCCTCGCAAAATTGAGGAAGTATTAGAACAATTAGATATTCGTTTAGTATTTACAGCCCATCCCACCGAAATTGTCCGCACCACAATTAGGAAAAAACAAAGAAGAATTGCTGGAATTCTCAGCAAACTCGATCGCGCCGAAGAAGCA
>JASJCW010000012.1 GCA_030065265.1 Prochloraceae cyanobacterium | reverse complement strand
GCAAGAATAATTTTAGAATACAAAGGCATCGCCAAAGGCACTATCGACGCATTCTTAACCTCTCCCCTCGTCTTACCGCCTACAGTAGTAGGATTTTTGTTATTGTTATTGTTAGGCAAAAACGGCCCGCTCGGTAAAATCTTAGGATTGTTCGATATTACGGTTATTTTTACTTGGTACGCTACTTTAATCGCTTCTACTGTCGTTGCTTTTCCCTTAGTATATAAAACCGTATTGGCGGCATTTAAACAAATAGATCCCAATACGATCGCCGCAGCTAAAACCCTGGGAGCTTCAGAATTGAAAGTTTTTTGGCGCATCATGCTCCCTTTAGCCAAACCGGGAATTGTTTCCGGGGTATTATTGGCATTTGCTCGCGCTTTAGGGGAATTTGGCGCGACTATCATGCTAGCTGGCAACATTCCGGGTAAAACCCAAACTATTCCGATCGCCATTTATATTGCTGCAGAAAGCGGTCAAATGGATCTAGCCTTGGCTTGGGTAACGGTGATCTTAATTATTTCTTTCGGCGTAATCGTTGCAGTTAATGCTTACTCCGATCGCCAAGATCGTCGCTTATCAAAAGTTGCTTTAAAAAAGAAGTACACTCAAAATCAAGTTCGATTTTTACCTAAAAAAACATTTTACTCCTATTTACCGATCGCATCGCCACCAGAATTAATTGTTGCAATTGAAAAAAGACTTCCAGGGGGCTTTTATTTAAACGTATCCTTTAGCACTCAAGATCGACCGTTAGGCCTCTTAGGAGCGTCTGGATCGGGGAAAAGCTCGATCTTAAAATGTATTGCCGGCCTAGAATCGCCCGATCGCGGCAAAATAATCTTAAATGGGAGAACTCTATTCGATAGCGATCGGCAAATTAACCTACCCAGTCGCGATCGCCGAGTCGGTTTCTTATTTCAAAATTACGCTCTTTTCCCCCATCTCACAGTGGCCGAAAATATTGCCTTTGGCATGAAAAATAAGAGATCTCACCGTAAAATAGCCGCACATTTAGCCGATGTCGGTTTAGAAGCAATGGGCGATCGCTATCCCTGTCAACTTTCAGGAGGCCAGCAACAACGAGTTGCACTAGCTAGGGCCTTAGCAGCCAACCCAGAAGTATTATTATTAGACGAGCCATTTTCCGCTTTAGACAATTATTTGCGCGATCGCTTAGAAAAACTCTTAATTACTAATTTAAAAAACTATTCCGGTGCAACTCTATTTGTCACCCACAACCTCGAAGAAGCATATCGAGTTTGTAATAATTTATTAGTGCTTGAAACTGGCAAAATCTCCGCTTTTGGCAAAAAACAAGATATTTTCGAGCGTCCACCCACAAAAACAGTCGCATCTATCACCGGATGTAAAAACTTTTCTCGGGCCCGAATGGTATCACCAACAGAAGTAAAAGCGATCGACTGGGAATGTAATTTAACAGTTATCGAACCAATTCCAGATTTTTTATCTTATATTGGCTTGCGCGCCCATCAAATTATTTTTCCTGAAGCAATTAACCGAGAAAATACCTTTAATTGTTGGTTAGTCGATACCAGCGAAACCCAACACAGAATAACTTTATACCTTAAATTACATCGACCGGCGATCGATTCTCACGACTACCATTTCCAAGCAGAAGTATTCCGAGAAAAATGGGCCACTCTCAAAGATCGCCCTTTACCCTGGCCGGTTGAAATTCATCCTTTACGGCTGATCCTTTTAACCGATTGAAAAATACCTGTTTCGGTATAATTATCGCCCCACGATCCAAGATATTTAATGGCGATCGGACTTGAAAAATCCAAAAATTTATTCTATAAAATAATGACCTGCATCGATCTTTAATCTTTGTTTAGATCGAGAATAAATTAATATTAATATCAACTACTCAAAATAATAATACAGATAGATTTTGCGAATTTTTTGCCTTCCTGCACCAAATTGGTACAACTAGCTAAATTATCTTTGATAACAAATTGAAACTAGTCTCTAATCCACCTAAATAAACTTTCAAAAAACTCGATTGAGAAGAACTTTGTTGAAACAAACCTTAAATAACTATAGTATTTTTTTAGTAAGTGTTCCTATTATTGTAGTAGCACAATTTATTGGCGAAACGGCAAACTCCCAAGAAGAACGAATTAAAGAATCGATTCAAGCTCCTATTCAGCAGCAAAGAGAAAATTTAAGACCTAATCCAATTAAAGATTCCCTCAATGATGAAATAGATGGCATTCCCTACGGATTAATTCAAGCTAAAGCTTACGAACTTTGGCAAATTCGAGGTGAAAAGAATGGAGAACCAACTTACAGAGATTGGTACGCGGCAAAAGAGTATTTAAAAACAGAACGGGAGCTTAATAACGTTCAAAAAGATCTCTTATCTTTAAGAGAAAAAAATAGCCTGGCAATTGTGATTGGTATTATTGCCGGTGTTGGTAGTATATTTGTTGGCTTTTTAAATTATCGTCTGGGACTAAAAAAATTACAAATCGATTTAGATCGCTCTCAAAGGGAATTAGAAGCAGAATTAGCTCAAAATCAAGAAAAACTAACTACAGAGCTTTTTATCAAGGCGATCGAACAACTAGGAAATAACGACATTACCGTTCGCATTGGTGGGATGTACGGACTCGGACAAATTGCTAAAGATTTTAGCAAACGTCATTGGCAAATTATGCATATTTTGACTTCTTATATTAGAGAAAAATCTGCTTTAGCTAATAACAAAGAAGATACTTCTTGTATAACAATTGACATTCAAACTGCGATCGAAACAATTGTCAAACGCAAAGTAGAACAAGATCCCAAAAATGAAAATCTCAACTTGAGTAATTGCAATCTCAATCACGCTAATATCTCTGCTGCAGAGCTGACGGGGACGAATTTCGCCGGTACTAGCCTGATCCAAACTAACTTATCTCGAACTAATTTGTCGGGGGTAAACTTTTATAAAGCAAACCTCAAAGAGGCTAAACTCAATGGCGTTAAGCTCAATCTAGCTAACCTGTATCAAGCGAACCTCAAAGAGGCTAAACTCAATGGAGCTAAGCTCAATGGAGCTAATCTTGCCAAGACAAAATTAGATCGTGCCAAATTGAACGGTGCGGATCTTTCCGGTGCAAGACTCAATGGTGCAGACTTTTCTGGGGCCGATCTCTTCAATGCCAAATTGAACGGTACTGACCTATTTGATACTGACTTCCAAACAGCGATCGGACTTAAAGTCGAACAAGTTAAAAAAGCTAAAAACTGGGATAAAGCTAAATATTCACCAGAATTTAACCAACAATTGAATTTAGCAGAAATTTAATTTATACCAAATCTTCTTGCCTCTTGCCTCTTGCCTCTTGCCTTCTGTCTCCTGCCTCTGCCCTCTTGCCTTCTGCCTCCTGCTATACATATTTGCTTAAGTTTTGCAAAGCTGAGAAAATCTGAATGGGTGTTCAGGAAATCAAACAAACTTAAATTATGCAAGTTCAAGCAAAAGCAGCCAAAGAAGTCGGCGCAAAATTAGAATCTTACAGCTTTGAAATAGAATCTCCTCAAGAATTTCAATGTTCGATCGCCGTAGAATATTGCGGTATTTGTCACTCAGATCTGCACATTATCGATAACGATTGGGGAATGTCTCAATATCCAGTAATTGCCGGACACGAAGTAATTGGAATTGTCAAAGAAATCGGATCGCAAGTCAATCACCTGAAAATAGGCGATCGCGTTGGAGTGGGTTGGCAAAAATCTGCTTGTTTGCAATGTTCTGACTGTCTCAAAGGTAACGAAAACCTTTGCAACCAAAACCAGCCTTTAATTGTACCCGGGCCCGGTGGTTTTGCGAACCATCTCTTAACTGATTCCCGCTTTGCTTTTCCGATCCCCCAAGGCATCGATCCGAAAGTAGCAGGGCCTTTATTGTGCGGTGGAATTACAGTATATGGTGGTTTGCGAGCGGCCGGAATGAGTTCGGGTCAAGAAATTGGTGTCATCGGTATTGGCGGATTGGGTCACATGGCAGTACAATTTGCCAGTAAATTAGGCAATCGCGTCACAGTCTTTACCACCTCAGAAGATAAAGCAGAATTTGCCCATCAATTAGGCGCAGATCGGGCGATTGTAGTCTCTAAAGGTGAAGCACCACCAAAACCCGATCGCCTCTTAAATATCCTTTTAAGTACCGTTCCCGCTTCTTTAGATTGGGGTGCATATTTAGAACATTTAGACTCTGACGGGACTCTTTCTTTTGTTGGTGTAAGCGATGCGCCCCTCAATTTACCTATTTTTCCTTTAATTATGAAACGTCGTCGGATTCTTGGCTCTCCGATCGGCGGTAGGGGAATGATGATCGAGATGCTATCGATCGCCGATCGCTTTAAAATCGAACCAATAGTAGAAGTTTTTCCGAGCGACAATATCAATGAAGCGATCGACAAAGTGCGATCGAATTCGATTCGCTATCGGGCTGTTTTAGATTTTAATCAATCGTAAATCTGTAACGGGAAGAGGAGTATTTAATTGAGATTAATCCCCTTCCCAATTACTCAGGCCGGCTTAATCCCGACAATAGCATGATGGCGAGGATCGCTAGGTATTGTCCCTTGATATTCAAAGCCTATTTCTGTCATAGTTGCTCCAACATCAAGAGTATAAAATTGATCTAACCAAGGTTCGGTACTTTTAAGCAAAACAAACAAACTTGGCGGTAAATTTTGAATAACTGGAGAAGTAGGATTCATATCCACTATTGCCAAACAGCCACCAGGCCTTAAAATTCGGAGTATTTCTCTAAAAATATTTTTAGTGGCTTGGTGAGTTAATTCGTGTAAAGTATATTGTATCGTGACTAAATCGAAAGAATTATCCGCAAAATCCGTATCTTCTGCTAAACCGTGTATCCATTCCGATATTTCTCCTGTTTCATCGAGAGTTTCTGCCACTGCTAGCATATAGGGAGATAAATCCAAGCCTACGGTGCGGACTTTATTTTTCTGTCGGTTGCAAAGATAGCGGTGTAAAGTGACCGTCGATTTGCCGATCGAACAACCAACATCGAGAACATCTGTTATCTTTTCAGGTAAATAAGGGGCGATCGCATCGTGAAAAGTCGATCTTAATCTTTGATGTGCGGCTTCCGGGCTTAATTTTTCTTGCGGCCAAACTCTCAAAGCCATTGCTAAAGTCGCTGAAGGAGCTTCAAAAGCAGCTTCCCAACAACAATCGCCTCCTTCATAAGAATGGAAGGGAACTTGATAATAATCAGGGTAAACTACATTGGGATTGGTGTATTTTTTTAATAGTTCTTTTGCTCCAGAATTTTCTAAATCTTGATAAGTTTTGCGCCAAGAAATGCCTTTTTTCTCTGCGGTGTTAATCATTATCCTTCTAGCCTGATTTTTCATCAAGCTATACAAGGGTTTAGTTTCGATCGCCTTATTGACTAATTTAGAGAGTAAATCCTCTCCGGCCCAGTCTGGTTTTAGTTTTTGTTGCATCAAAACAAATAATTTAAACTATATTACCTATTAAATTGGCATCATAATGCTTTGCTGGGCGAAATTACGGCTTTTTCTACAGTTCTTTAGGAAATTACACAATTAGAGATTTAATACACTAAAAGAAAGGACTTTCTTAACAAGTATGAAAATTAAAAATATTTTCAAAGCTCGAATCGAACCCAAACAAGCGATCGCCAATCTAACTGCTAAATTTAAGCAAAATCACTCCTCCGAGCCTAATATCGAAGTTACTCCAGAAACTTTACCTGCTTCCGCTAACGAGATCGAATCTAAAAATAAAATTGCTAATTTTGTTGCTAAATTACCTTCTTTTAAAACCAATAAAACAGCAAAGCAAGAACTAGAAAAAGACATCCAAAAAGTGGATCGCTCTCTAGTAGAAGGGGCTAACCACCAAAAAATAGTCGCTATTTTCCGCCGCATCGCAACAAACGTTAAACCGGAAAATATTGAAAAAATAGCGAAAAATTTACCGAAAATGAATCGAGGAGCAGTCAAGCAAGTTTGGGGACAAGTACAAAGTTTATTAGCCACAATTCGCGATCCGAATATTGCTTGGAAATCTAAAACACTGGCGATCGCCGCTTTAATTTATTTAGTTTCTCCTTTTGATGCTATTCCAGATGTCATTCCAGGAATAGGCTTAACTGATGATGTTGCTTTAATTCTTGCCGTTGTTTCTAGTTTGGCTTATGAAGTGGGTAATTATGTCGAAAAATCGGCCAATAAGGGTGTAGAAGTTGCTTCAGAATTAGCTGACATTCAAGTAAAAAAATACAATAAGATTATCAGAATGGGCTTAATTGGTAGTATTTTAGCCGGAGCGATCGCAATTCTAGTTCAATTTATTATCAAACAAATGGCATGAATATTTATACTTTTTATCGGCTTTTTTTATTATGTTTTACCTTATATACTTTCTATCAATTTGGCAGAGAATTATTAAAATATAAACCCTACTACGACAAAGTTCCTAACTGGATAAAAAAGTATATATTCAAATCTGGAGGTGATTTTATTTTAAATAAGTTTGCCGAACCGCAACATCGTCAAGATTTAATCGTTAATGGAATTCTTTTGCTAGTCTTAATTGTTGTTAATGGCATTACTTTTATTTATTAACTTCCTCACCCGCAGCCACTTTAAACAAAATTGGTATGGTTTGATTTAGATTATTTTTTAAACGTAATTCTTGGTAAAAAAAAATCTTACGATCGCCGAGCCAATAATAAGTAGCGATCGTAAAATTAAATGGATCTTGGAAGAGGTCTAATGAATTAAATTGAATTTGAGCTAAATATGCTTGCAAACAGTATCGATTAAAGTTTGTGGTCTATAAGGTTTTGTAATGTAGTCCAATCCACCCTGACGGATCGCCCAAAAAATATCAAATTTTTGAACTCTGGAACTACAAAATAAGATAGGTATATCTTTCCATTCTTGATGGGAACGGATTTGACGACATAAATCTAAACCACTTTGACCGGGTAAAACAATATCTAATAAAATTAAACTTGGTAAAGGGTTTTCTTGTAACCATAATTTTGCAGATTCTGCACTATCTAAAGCGATTACATCAACTTGAAGCTCCTCTAATAAAGCTGAAATTAATTTTCTTTCTGATTTTGAATCTTCAACTATAAGTACAGTTTTTTTTGTTGCTAATTTCATGTTTTTTATCCAATTGAAAATAAATTAATAACCAGTCAGACATAAACATTTATATCTGTATAGAGAGCGATCGAATTCTTGAAATTTTATCTAAAAATATAATTGGCTTCTTTTTTACATTTCTCGATAACGATTTATTTATGTCCGAGTGCTTACATGCTTTAAACGAAATAATTTTTTGTATTATTTGCTTTTAAGTAAAGTCGTATGTTTTCCGATTAATTATCAATATAATATGAAGTTTTAAAAAAATAAACCTTATAAATACTTAATACAATGAATAGTAATAGATATTCAATTCGATAGAAATTAAGTGATTTTACTAATATACTCAAATTATTTGCTGTTATTAAATCCAATTAAGTTCGATGAAAAAAGGAACAAGAGTAATTTAAAAAAGGATTTAAGCGTTTTCTAATTAAAAACCGTAAGAGTATATAAAATTACATCAAGAATTATTGCATGAATTGTCTCGAGTTTTCAACATTCAATTAAGTAAAACTAATGATTTATATTTATATTGATATGTTTAAATTATTATGGTTAATAAATCCATTCTAAGTTTAAATATTGTTGTAACAAGGAAAATAACTCTTCTTCATCGATCGGTTTATTCAAATAAGCATCAAACTCGAGATATTTATCGATCGATTCTGATAAAATAGTTGCTGAAACTATAAACACGGGAATATTCTTAAATCGAGGATTTTCGCGAAGATCTTTAATCGCGGTAAAACCTGTTTTAACTGGCATAAATAAATCAATCAAAATCAGATCTGGTGTTGAATTTGGGATAAGATTTAACATCTGTTGTCCATTTTCAGCCAAAATTATTTTAAATCCAATTGGTTCTAGTAAATCTACCAATAAAGAACGGTTTTCCAATTTATCATCGACAACCAAAATCTGACATTTTCTACCTTTATAACCAATAATTTTTTCTCTATTATTCGAGCGATCGACTGATAAAAGATTTGAATTATTAACTAATTTGCAGTTAAGATCGAACCAAAAATTAGAACCTTTACCTAATTCACTTGTAACTTGAAGTTTGGAATTCATTAATCTCAATAATTTTTGAGTGATAGCTAAGCCTAATCCAACTCCTTCACTCTTATTTGTAAAATCAGTTAATTGTTCAAAAGGGATAAAAACTTTCTCAATATTTCCTTTTTCTATGCCAATTCCAGTATCAATAATTTCAAAACGCAATCTTTGATAAGAAGAGTTAATTACTTGCTGTTCTGTTACTTTTAAAGTGACTTGACCTTGGTTAGTAAATTTAATGGCATTACCGATTAGATTAATTAAGACTTGTCTTAATCTAATTGAATCCGCATCAATAGTAAGATTAGAATCAAAATTAGCCTGATAATTAAGTGTTAATTTTTTTTCGATCGCAATATTCTCAATCAGCTCGATTATTTCTTGTAAAAAATTAAATAAATTTAGAGGGACGGGATTAAGTTTAATCGCAGCAAATTGAATTTGAGAATAATCTAAAATATCATTTATCAAGCTCAATAAATATTGGCTGCTATTTTGAATTATATTTAAATTTTTAGTTTGTTTTATAGTTAAATTGTCGCTATTGCGATCGATCGCTCGTGTATAACCAATAATACTATTAAGAGGCGTACGAAGTTCGTGAGAAATATTAGCTAAAAATTTATCTTTAGCCAGATTAGCTGTCTCAGCTTTTTCTTTAGCTTTTTCTAATTCAGCAGTTCTTTTTTTTACTTTATTTTCTAAATTCATATTAACTTTCTCTAATTCTAACTTGGCATTGTGTAATAATTTTTCTGCTCGATCTCTTTGCAAAATATACCAATTTATTAATAATAAAACTGCTATCCAAGTAAATAATAAAATCGGAAAATTTAGCAGACTGAATAAACTAGATTGTAATAAATTTTCTTGATAAGATTTGATTTTATATTTAATTCTAGTCTCAAGAGCTGAAATAGTTTGATTGATTCCTTTAGCATAAATTTGTTTGTCAAACTGATATTTTTGACTTAATAAGAGTTCTAAAGCAGTTTGAGACTTACCTTCACGAACTAAACTAAAAGCTTCATTTTCTATCTCTATTAATTTCTCATTAGCTCGATCTGTTTCGCTAGCATGTTCTTGATAACTTTCTGGTGCAATCTTAATAGCTTGCTTGATAGCTCGATCTAACTCTGGTTGAAATTGTTGATAGCGGTCTTCCCAGTCTAAATTTCCAGTAGCTGCGGCCATTCTTGCTGACATGGTTAATACTTCATCTAAGTAAACTATTTGACCGGATAGTTTTTGTAGTTCAAATTCAGTAGTTATTACTTGTTTAAAATCATCATACATTTTCCAGCCGTTCACTCCTACAGAAGCTACCAAAAATAAACTTAATATGACTGCTATGGTAATCACTAAAACTAAATGAGAACTGACAAGTTTTGGAATTGAAATAGATTGTTGTTTAATTATTTTATTCATATATTTATGAGTAAAGTTTGTACTTTTAACTAAGTATCTCACTATTATAAAAAATCAATAGAAGATTTGTTATTCTCTAAAAATAATGCATCGATTAAAACGGATTAATAATTTATACCATTTTTCAAAAGTAACAAAAGACTTAATCCGGGTAGAAAGGTTAGGGATTGAGTAGGAGGTCTAGGTAGGAGGTCAGCAATAAAAATATTTTTGAATAAATTGATTAAATTACTTCGATCGCGCTGACGAAAATTACAAAGTAATACCAATTCTGTTTAACGTGAGTTCGGCGAAAATAGGTAATAGGCAATAGGCAATAGCGCACCGCCGCGCCGGAGGCTTCCTCCGGCATAGCGACGGAGCAAGAAGGCAATAGATTCGGAAAATCGATCTGTAGCATTATTTTAGGGAATTGATATAACTTTGAAAAAACTTTAACAATTTTGAGATGGCAATTTAAGTTTTAAATCGGTATTTTTTGGCGATCGATCTCTCGATATAGATTCTTTTTCTCAAGCTAAAAATTCCTCATTTCGACGCTTCTAATTAGCATGCTTTTTAGAAAAAAGAATATTGTTTTAACAATAAAGTTATGACAAAAGTCAGAATTGCCATCTTTTTTCTTTACCAAAACAAATTGCAAGCCTGCTTAATTAATTTAGGCACCTAATTGTAGTTTTAAATAGCTTTGGTAAGAAATCTAATCTAAAATTGAACCCGATCGCACAATAATAATAAAATTACTTGGCAAATTTCGTTTTGAGACCGATGGTATTGATCCATTTAGTTTCGCTATCCCATTCGATATCTTGAACGATCGCCTCGCGAAAATCAGAACCGCTCAAATCTGCACCGGAAAGATCTGTATCGCTAATTAACGAACTAGTTAAATCTGCACCAGAAAGGTCTGCATCGGACAGATTAACTCTAACTAATAAAGTGCTGCCTAAATTAGATCCAGAAAGGTCGGCCCGACTCAGATTAGCATCAGTAAGATCCGTACCGTTAAGATTGGCATTTCTAAGGACTGCATTAGTCATCGTTGCTTCCCTGAGATCTGCATCGGTAAGATTAGCATTTTTGAGGTCTGTAACGCTGAGATCTGCTCCTTTAAGTATGGCGTTAGAAAAATCGATCCCTTTGAGATCGACACCTCTAAAGACGACACCAGTTAAATCCGAACCTTTTAAAAAGATCCCGACTCGATGATTGAAAGCAAAAGCTTCTAAACATTGACAGTAGCCAATAATACGCAACAACCGATATCGATCGAAAGATTCTGATTTGGGTTGACCGCAGATATAAAAAGCAATTCTATCTTTGAGATCGCTGTGACTTTGTGCGTAGCGATGCAATTCAAGCAAGATAACTAAGACATTCATGCCAACATAAATATCTACTTCGCGCTGTCCCAATTTTAGGCTTTGCTCGTTCATTTCGAGAGCTTTTTGTTGAGGTAAACTATCTTGAATTGCTTCGATAAATTCCCCATTACTCCAGCGTAAATAAAACTGATTTAGTCTTTCAAATAAAGCGATTAAATCGACTCGATTTTTCTCTAAAATTCCTAATAAAAGAGCCACGGTTTCGGGAGTCAAATTACCGTAACCGAGCAGATCGTAAATATCTCGAGCCAAAGTATCGTTATCGATCGCATAATTTCCCTTACCAGAGCCGGATATATTCGCCTCGTTTTCTAACTTGACCGTCCATTTTTCTACGGTACTCGCCATATATTTGGCACAGAAAAATTCAGCGAAACTTTTATGACAAAATTCAACTGAATTGCTGGCAATAATCGAATTTGAATGAAAAGTAGCTAAGAAAACTTTGAGTACATCCTGTTGAGATTGCTGCTGCAATTTATTAATTAATTGCTTGGCGATCGCATTACCTTTTTTATCCAAACGTTTTTCAATTGCCCAAATTGGCACGTATTCTTGTCTTAACTGAACTAAAGATATTCCTGCTTCTAAAAGAATTGCAGTTAAATCTTCAACATCGCTGAGCTTAAAATTAAGTTGAGAATTAGCTTCAGCAATCTGTTTATTGAGAGACCATTCGATCGCTTTTTGATAAACTAATATTTTTGCTCCGTTATTAGTCAAGCCTTCAAACATCGAATAATTTAAAGGGCGATCGCTATGAATTAATGCCAACAAATAGATTAAGATTGGTTCTTGAATTAAGGCTTTAACCTGTTTCGGACAGCGATCGGAAGCGATAAAATCTTTAAAACTGTTATTTTGACTGGCAAACCTTCCTGGCAGAGTTTGCAGAGTTTTTTCCCATTTTTTGAGCCATTTTTCTTGTATTTCTTGCCGCATCGGATTAATTGCCACCCAATGCCATTTACTGGGAATTAATTCTTCGGTCGGATAAAGTTTTAAAGGTCTGCTGACGATCGCAATGCGATGGCCCATATTTTCGTTTTGCTGACAGGCTTTTTGAAAAGTATCGATTTGTCCTAAAAAATACTGTAAATTAGTTGATTTTTGATTTAGAGGTAACTCATCTAGACCGTCTAAAAGAAACAAAAAGCGAGTATTAGGATTTGTCAGCCAACCTGGATTATTTTGAATGAAATTCCAGCCTAAGATATTTCTAATCGTGGCTTCAAAATCAGTTCCTAAAGTTTTAATATTGCGGAGGGGAATGACGATCGGAGTCCAAAGGGGATGTAATTCTTTGCGTACCCAATCGGCAAACATGCGACAAAAAGTGCTTTTACCCCGTCCGCTTTCTGCTTGAATGTATAAAACGCGATCGATCCTTTGCTCGTCAATTAATTTTTTTTGCACCCAAGTCTCGATATTTTGGGGTTTAACGCGATCGTTAATTTCACCGTTAGCTTTGAGGGGTTGTATTTCTAAAGGTACGTATGTCTGACTAAAGCTGATATGGCGATCGAGAAAATGCTCCCTAGGTTTATTGGCAACCACATTTTCTAAATAAGTATCGATACTGATAAAAGTTTCGAGATCCCGATGCCATCTTGCGCCGTAAATTGGTCTGAGCAAGGGAATTATATCTTTTACTTCAACAAGAATTCGCTCCATGTAGCGATGAGCGATGCGAGCGACTCTTTCTGTGGCGATCCGCGACTCTTCGTAAGTCAGTCCAGACTCTTGCCAGCGAGCCATTAAAATTGGGTTGAAAGCGCGAGCTAAATTTGAATTGTGGAAACAGACAAAAGTTTGTTCTGCTTCTCTAACGTTTAATTGAATTTCTCGATCGTTAACTTGAAGTTTCCGACCGATACTTTTAATATTTTCTGATACTACTGTTGAAGCACGAACGTGATTTAATTTCCGTTCTATTTCTGGACGCTCTTTAAGAAACTGTCGCAAACTCTCTAAATAAGCGGCTTGAGTGCTTAAAGCCAAACAGGTTTCTAAATTAGGAGCTTGATTGGTCTTAGCAAAAATTTTGTTTAATATCCCAGTTGCCAAAGAGACGAAAGGTTCTGAGATCGCGGCTATCTCCAGTAAAGATAAGTTGAGAACGTCTATTAATGAAGTGATATTGCCAATTATCGGCCCTAATTCGGCATCGGACTTTTTCTGCTTGAGTGCTTCGAGCAGTTGGATCGCCGCTTTTCCTGATTTCTGACCATCCTCTACAGCATTCCAAGGAATCCGAATATCGATGTTAGGAATATCCCATATATTTTTCCACAGTTTAGCCATGATGCTTGTTTCTTTACTTTGAGATGGCCGGTTTTTGCCCTCATATTATCATAGGATCTCGGGCGCGTTAGGGTAAAGAGAGATTAAGTTAAGTTCTCTTTAATTGCGATCGAATTTTTGTATGACATCCACCACTATTAACCCTTTACTAATTGGCAAAGGTTTGCCACCTTTCGATAAAATTAAAGCCGAGCAAGTCGTTCCTGGAATTACCGCGCTGCTCGCAGATTTAGAAACACGATTTAGCGACTTAGAAGCCCGAGTAACGCCGAGTTGGGATGGTTTGGTCGAGCCTTTAAGGGCGATCGAGGAGCGTTTATCCTGGAGTTGGGGCATCATCGGTCATTTAATGTCGGTGCAAAACAGTCCCGAGTTGCGCCAAGCTTACGAAACGGTACAGCCTCAACTAGTCCAGTTTGTCAATCGAATCAATCAAAGCCAACCAATTTATGAAGCTTATAAAGCACTTCAAGGGGGCGATGAGTGGCAAAATCTCGAACCAGCACAACAAAGAATTGTCGAGTCAGCAATTCGCGATGCAGAATTATCTGGGGTAGGATTGGCAGGAGAAAAAAAAGAGCGTTTCAATCAAATTCAATTAGAATTAGCCGAACTCGGCACTAAATTTTCTAATAACGTTCTCGATGGGACTAAAGCATTTCAACTCAAATTAACCCAACCCGAAGAAATCGATGGTTTGCCCCCTTCTGCGTTGAGTTTGGCAGCTCAAACAGCGCGATCGCAGGGGGAAGAAAATGCCACTCCAGAAAACGGCCCTTGGATAATTACTTTAGATTATCCCAGTTACATTCCTTTTATGAAATACGCTACTAACAGGGAATTAAGAGAAAAACTCTATAAAGCGTTTATTTCCAGAGCTTCTTCTGGAGAATTAGATAACAATCCTCAGATCGATCGCATTCTAAAATTACGGCAAGAAAAAGCTCGGCTTTTGGGCTATTCTACTTTTGCCGAAGTCAGTTTAGCTAAAAAAATGGCCCCCGACGTGGCCGCAGTCGAAAAACTGCTCGAAGAATTGCGCGAAGTAAGTTATACTGCTGCCAAAAAAGAATTAGAAGAGTTAAAAGCTTTTGCTAAAACTGACGATCTCAAACATTGGGATACGGCTTTTTGGTCGGAAAAACAAAAAGAAGCTAAATTTGCTTTCAATGCCGAAGAATTAAGACCTTACTTTCCCCTACCGCAAGTTTTAGCTGGTTTATTCGATCTGGCTAAACGGATCTTTGGCGTAACAATTACTGCTGCTGACGGTCAAGCTCCGATCTGGCACGAAGACGTGCGCTATTTTCAAATTGCCGATGAAAATAACCAAGTTATTGCCCATTTTTATCTCGATCCTTACAGTCGGCCGGCCGAAAAACGCGGCGGGGCTTGGATGAATGACTGCATCAATCGCGGTAAAATTCTAGAAGATGGTAAACTCGCTACCCGTTTGCCAGTTGCTTATTTAGTTTGCAATCAAACCCCCCCAGTAGATAATCAGCCGAGTTTAATGACCTTTATGGAGGTTACCACTCTCTTCCACGAATTCGGTCACGGTTTGCAGCATATGTTAACTACTGTAGACTATTCTGGTGCGGCCGGAATTAATAACGTCGAATGGGATGCGGTGGAATTGCCCAGTCAGTTTATGGAAAATTGGTGCTAGTGCGATTCGTTGGCTAGAAATCAATCCCCACAAGGGATAGAGGGATTAGCCGCAAGGAAATCAAGATAGCTGCCTTAACGCTATCAGAACCTTGACAACTTAATTAGCTTGATGGTGAGTTTGGTATAAACAATTACAACTAAAGTCGATAGATTTAAGAAATGTAACGAAAATACCTAATCTTAAGAAAACACTTAAGAAACAGGCAAGCCCATCCCTCCAGGTGCAGGAGTGAAAGTATAACCCCCAAGGTAGAGAATGGTCATCAATCCTTGAAGCGGGGTTAAACGTCGGTATCTACAAGCTTAAACGTGGAAACCCGGCTAACAGTTGACTACGAGGAATCAATAGATAAAGTGCAATTGTCACCGATAGTTTTCAATTTGTTAGTAGCGAAATAAAGCTGATACGCTACGACCAAAATAAGGTCATGAGACAAGAAAATCGAAACCAGCAATCGATAAAAAGTTAATCATGCTAGCACTATGATTAATTGCACCCACAAAAGTCTCCGGTGATGCGACACACCCTCTAAAGTCAAAAAACGAAGCTAATTAGGAACGAATTAACCTCTGGGATTACTCTCATAAAGAGTAGTCAACCAAGACGCAATAACTGCAAACAAAGCAGGTAACCCAGAGGGGAGATTGTGTAAGAAGCAAATGCCTAACCAATCAAATCGAAGATTTTCGATTCGATTTGGTAGTCTCAAAAGGACTGGGTAATTCCTAGGATAAGCAGACGTACACACGGAAACATGGAAGATAAGGACGTTTTTCAAGAGTATATTCACCGATGATAAAGTCTAAAAGACCTAAAAGCAGAATCGAATATTGGCATGAAATCCCCTGGAAACGGGCGGAAAAAGTCGTATTCTCTCTACAAAGACGTATTTATCAAGCCAGTCTACGTGATGATGTCAAAACAATTCACAGATTGCAAAAACTACTCTTAAGAAGCTTCTTTGCAAAAGCAATAGCGGTCAGAAGGGTATCTCAGGACAATCAAGGCAAGAAGACGGCAGGTATAGATGGAGTTAAATCATTAACACCCAAACAACGTCTTGAACTGGTCTACTCACTCGTACCATTAACGGGAAAATCTGACCCCGTCCGACGAGTTTGGATACCAAAACCAGGAAAAGCGCACCGCCTGCGCCGAGGTGTCCTCGGCGTAAAGCCGGAGCAAGCACGACCGCTAGGAATTCCAACAATGGAAGACCGAGCGCGACAATGCCTAGCTAAACTTGCACTTGAACCTGAATGGGAAGCTCGATTTGAGCCAAACAGCTACGGTTTTAGACCTGGTAGAAGCTGTCACGATGCTATGGAAGCAATATTCCTAGCACTACGCTCGAAAACAGCATACATACTAAATGCCGACATAGCCAAATGTTTCGACAGGATAAACCACCAATATCTACTAAACAAACTAAACACCTTCCCCTCCATGAAAAGACAGGTTAAAGCCTGGCTAAAAGCGGGAATACTAGATGGGACAAAATTATTCCCATCTAAGGAAGGCACACCCCAGGGTGAAATCGTTAGCCCATTATTAGCAAACATTGCCCTACATGGGTTAGAAACCCACCTTAGACAATGGGTACTAAGTAAAAAGCTAACAACATCAACCGGCACAACAATTACGAAAAAGTCACAAAAAATGAAAGCCATCGGCGTAATTAGATACGCTAATGACTTCGTAATCATACATAAAGACCTTGAAGTAATTAGGGAAGCCACACAAGTAACAATAGAATGGCTCAAACAAGTAGGATTGGAAATAAAACCCGAAAAAACAAGGCTATGTCACTCCCTCAACAAATTTGAAGGCGAAAAACCCGGATTTGAATTCCTAGGGTTCAATGTCCGACAATACCCAACCGGGAAACACCACGCCAACAAGACAACAAAGGGAGAAATAAAACCATACACCCTTCACATCAAACCGTCAAAAGAAGCAGTAAACCGCCACTACAGGAAATTATCCGAAATAGTGGATAAACATAAAGCAGCCCCCCAAAAGGTGTTAATAACCAAATTAAACCCAGTTATTAGAGGATGGTCAAACTACTATCGATATTCAGTATGTAGTGAGACTTTTCAAAAAATAGACTGGTTACTAGGCTACAAACTCCTTAAATGGGTAGACCGCCGTCATTCAAATAAATCCTGGAAGTTCAAAAAACCAAAATACTGGAAAACCAAAGGACACAACAACTGGTTATTCTCCGATGGTGTTGTAGAACTACTAAAGCACAATAAGAACTACAACGAAAAGAACAAAAAGGTCAAAAAGAAAGGACGCAAAAGCCAAGGCACAAAATTCATAAAAGTACAAGGCTCACGTTCTCCCTTCGACGGCGACACGGTTTACTGGAGCAGCAGACTCGGAACACATCCGAATATGCCTACAAATAAGGCTAAACTGCTCAAATATCAAAAAGGTAAATGCTCGTACTGTGAATTACATTTCAAAGAAGAAGACAGAATGGAGATAGACCACATTATCCCACGCAAAGCAGGGGGTAACAACAGTTACAATAATCTCCAACTCCTTCACAGACATTGTCACGACAAAAAGACCAAGGAAGATTTAAAATTAATCGCCGAACATAAACGCCAAAAGGAGTTAACTAAGCGGTTAAAATCAACACTCAACACCTTTGACAAACAGTTCCAACAGGGACAATGGGTTTGGGTAGATGATATTCCGGTCTGGATTGGTACTAATGACAACAGCCATGTTTCTGAGGAGCGGTATGAGGTGAAAGTCTCACGTACCGTTTTGAAGACGAGCGGATTGGGTGACTGATTCGCTTAGTTTAATCGATCGCCCGACTTTATTCGGTATGGCTAAACATTACGAAACAGGCGAACCTTTACCAGAACATTACTATCAAAAGTTACTTGATGCTCGCAATTACATGAGCGGCTCGGCCATGTTGCGTCAGTTGTATTTTAGTCTTTTGGATCTCGAGTTGCATCACCGCTATCAACCCGAAAGCGAGGAAACTCCCCAACAAGTGCGCGATCGCATCGCTCAAACTACAACTGTCATTCCTCCTCTAGCTGAAGATGCTTTCTTGTGCAGTTTCGGCCATATTTTTGCTGGAGGTTATGCTGCTGGATATTATAGCTATAAGTGGGCTGAAGTTTTAAGTGCCGATGCTTTTGCTGCTTTTGAAGAAGCAGGTTTGGACGACGAAGCGGCGATCGCTTCTGTTGGTAAACATTTCCGCGATACTGTTTTAGCTCTCGGTGGTAGCTTGCATCCGTCAGAAGTCTTTAAAACTTTCCGAGGTAGAGATCCTCAAACTGAACCTTTATTAAGACACAGTGGTCTGCTAGCTGCTGTCTAAAAAAACTCTAAATATTGAGCAAGAAACCGAGTTTGTTAACGAAAAACTCGGTTTTACTTTATGTGTTGAAACTATTTATTTTTTTTGTCGATAAATTCAAATTAATTTTCGCTTATTGGAAGTGTTTGAAAACCAAAAAGTACCACACTAGCAAGACTACCCCAACTTGGTTTACTGCAATTAACAGTACAGTCAAAGACAAGGGCCAACTTGACATAATTTTTTCGCTCCTCTACAAAATGAAGTTTTAAATAAAATTGCTATCGCTTAGATTTGAGCTTTAACGAATGAAGTATCAACTCATTAATCTATAAATAATCTTAAAGTAATATAATCCATTAAAAAAGTTTTTGCAGAGAATCATTGCAAATCTTATGAAAGCTTTATACTGACTTCTATTTTCTCATTTATCTCTTGCTTTACTTCTCATTTATATTTTTCTTGAGTGAATAAATATTTAGTTATTTAAAATATTTGTATAGAATCGACTCTATATGTATCGTTGGTAACTAATTGTCATTTTAACTAATGTAAAGAGAAAAGTAAACGACTATTTAAAAGCGGTTTAATCCTAGTTCATTCGTTTAGCATTTTCATCTATCTTTGTCCACTCTCTCAAGCAATATATTTGAACTGGCTCAAAGATATTAATTTGAGGTCAATTCTCAATCTTGTTCTACTTGTATTTTTTGCAAATCAAAATTACCTTTGAAAATAACTGCAAATAACATTACCTGGGTCGTTTTTGATAAAAGATAAAACAGTCCCATCTTTTTCAAGACGAATTTTATCCCGACAATTATAGATTTCTAAAGGTCTCTTATTGCCATCGACGCTTACCACCGCGCGATATTCCCAAAAATGTTTAGCACTGCGTTTGAGATTAAAAATACAAACTTCTCGATCGTTGTATTGACGGCATAAAGTAGGTTTATCGGCAAAGAAAAAACCACCAAAATATAAATTAAATAATAGTAAAAGAGCAAGGTATTTCATATTAAAATCTAGAAAGTATTGATAACAGCAGTTTCTGTCAATAGTTATTAAATAAATTTAACATTTTTTCTTAATCAGACCTTTGAGAAAATATCTCGATGAGATCGCGAAAATTAGGAAACAGTCAGAATTTCAAATCCTGTTTCGGTTACGGCTACAGTATGCTCGAATTGAGCCGAAAGTTGGCGATCGCGAGTAATTACAGTCCAACCATCTTTTAAAAACTTGAGATGACGAGTTCCTTGATTTATCATCGGTTCGACGGTAAAAACCATCCCAGTTCTTAATTTTAAACCTTTTCCTGGCCTGCCAAAATGGGGAATTTCTGGCTTAGTATGGAATTTTCTGCCAACTCCATGGCCCGTTAATTCTCGCACCACTGAAAAACCATTAGCTTCGGCATATTTTTGGATCGCCGCTCCAATATCCCCAACTCTTGCCCCGGGCTTGATTTCTGCAATTCCCCGCAGCATAGACTCTTCGGTTACTTGCACCAGTTTTCGGGCCTGTTGCGACACGTTTCCGACTAGAAAAGTTCTCGAAGTATCGCCGTGATAACCGTCTAAAATAGGCGTAACATCGATGTTAATAATATCGCCGTCTTGAAGAATTTGATTGCGGCTCGGGATACCGTGACAGACTACTTCGTTAATGCTGGTGCAGATCGAACCAGTAAAAGGAGGGTGGCCCGGAGGAGCATAACCGAGTGTTGCAGCGATCGCCCCTCGATCCCTCATCCAGCGAGCGGCGCGATCGTTTAATTCTTGGGTGCTAATACCCGGTTTGACCATCGATTCGAGATAATCGAGTAGATTAGCCGCTAATTTGCCAACACGTCGCATTTTGTCCAATTCTCTTTGGGAAAGTAAGGTTATTCCCAGATTTTTTTGCGGTTGTGAAAAAGTTTCTAATACCATTTTTCAAAAGTAATCAGAGAGTTAATAAAGGTAAAAAGGTCAGTCGGTCTAGGTAGGAGGTCAGACAAGACAAGCTTTTTCAACTTTTTTCATATTTTTAAATAAAATCGCTATATATTTTGCTATTTTTGCAAATTGGTATAAAATCAATCAATTCGTATTTTCAATAAATCTTTAAACAATAGTTAGAGTCTTCCCTCGCTAAAGGGTGATAATCTGCAGATTGATAGTTAAGCTCTCTCAATATTAATGTGCTAAAAAATATCTCCGCCATACTATTACTGAATCTCATCTTACTTGCTGCGACTCCAGCAACAAGTCAAACTCAACCGAATCAAACAATACCAAATAATGACAAAATAGATTTAGATCCGCAAAAACTCGAAAATAGTCCCACATTCAAGCGTTGGCTGAAAAAAGTCCCCGATGTCTTACGGGATATTCGCAACGATCCGGCTTTTAATACCCGCTTGCGAGTTGGTTATTCTCAATATCCCTCTTCAGGAGATGTTGGGGGGTTAAATCTAGCTGTAGAAGATGTATTTATCGGCCGAACGGGTTTAACTATTAGTGCAGATTATAATTTTTCTTTTAACGGCGATCGCGCTTCTGGTGGAGCAAACTTACACTACTTCATTCTTCCCCTCGGTAGCTATGTTAATATTGCTCCAATATTAGGTTATCGCTACATTCAAACCGGAGATTTTTCCACAGATGGGGTTAACTTAGGAGCTAGATTAATGTTACCTTTAACTCGTACTGGAGCGGCCGATCTTTCAATTAGTCAAAGCTTTGTTTCTCCTGGTGGTCGGGAAGAAGTTGGGATTACCACTTTAGGAGCAGGTTATGCAGTTACTTCTAATTTACGATTGTTTGCCGAAATTCAAAAAGAAAATTCGATCGCCGAAAAAGATAGTCGGGTAGGAATTTCTTTAGAATGGATGATTCAATAAAGTAACAAGCAGCTCCACCTCAGACAGCGTTCACTACTCCCAAATCATCCCTTTGAGTCCGCGCTTAGAGAACGCTTGAATTACATTATAAAATGTTGTTTCTTTCCTTTTGAATTTCGAGCGATGCAAAGATATTTACAAGTATTGGGTTTGTTTTGGAGTACCGCGATCGCCGCCGAACTAGAATATCGGATCAATTTTTTAATTGCTACTATGAGCAGTTTTGGTAATTTAATTGGTAGTTTGTTTGGCTTATTTTTGTTTTATCGCACTGGCTACACTTTTGCCGGTTGGAGTTGGTCTGAAGCGGCAATTGTCTTAGGAATATTTACTTTTTTGCAAGGGGTTTCAGCCACTTTTTTAGTGCCTAATTTAAATCGTATTGTCGAGCAAGTAGAGCAAGGTACTTTAGATTTTGTTTTGCTAAAACCGATTAATTCGCAATTTTGGCTTTCAACTAGAACTATTTCACCTTGGGGTTTACCAGATTTACTTTTTGGATTGATTATTATTATTTATTACGGCATTCAATTAAACTTAAGTATTAATAATTATTTACTCGGTAGCTTGCCGATTATCTTCGGAACGATTATTCTTTACAGTCTTTGGTTTATGCTCGGTTCTACTAGTATTTGGTTTGTCAAAATTTATAACGTAACCGAAGTATTGCGAGGACTCTTAGAAGCAGGACGATATCCAATGGTGGCATATCCGACGGCCTATCGTTTCTTTTTTACTTTTATAATTCCCGTCGCATTTTTAACTACTATTCCTGCTGAAGCACTTTTGGGTAGAAGTGAAATTATTTGGCTTTCGGGTGCGGCATTTTTAGCGATCGCTTTATTATTATTCTCTAGCTTTTTCTGGCGTTTTGCTTTACGCTTTTATACTAGTGCTTCAAGTTAAATTTCAATCGATAAATAATTTAAATAAAAACTATAAACTATTTAATACCTAAGATAGAATATTTTTGCGGACTTTTTACAATCTCAAAAGATAACCAGATCTTAACTCAATTAATCTAAATAGCAGATGGAAAGAATCGATTTTTTAAGATTAAAATAAGATTAGCTGGGGTATATTTTTTTAAAAATTATGAGTTGCAAAAACGAGCTGACAACGAGCATTATTGTTGGGGATTTTAAAATTTTAGAAGATTATCGAGAATGCTCTAGCAGTCCGATTTGTCTTGGTAGTGCAATTTTGTTAGGCTTGACAATTAACTTGTTTTTTCTGTGGCTCGATCGCACCTCGAGAAAAAACTTTTAACCGAGTTTTGTTGGTAAGTCCAGCCAGAATTAAACTAAATAACTTTTACAGAATATTTTGATTGATTGTTTTGTTAAGAAAAGAGATCTAAAATAAAATTATTCATAAACGATCGATGTCTTGCTGCCAGAAAAAGATTAAATTGTAAATATCTTACAGGAATTCCAAAATACAAAATAAATTTACATTTCAGTTTAATTTGAAAGAAAAGTAAAAGAAAATTCTGCCACAAAATAAGAATGGACAAGCCAACCATAAGCCGCAGGAGTTTGTTATTTCTAGCGGGAGCAGCATTGAGTCAAGGAATTGAGATCTTACCAGCGCAATCGGCACAAAAAATAATCACGACTAAAAGGGGTGCGTTTAATAAAATACCTTTTTATCGCACTAAAATCGATTTAAAAGATCCCAATACATTCTTAGCGATCGGCTTAGCCAACAATCCCACCTTGGGCAACCATAAAGGAATTGTCGGCGATGAAGACTTTAAAGAGATGGTAAAAAGATACCATGCCGCCGCGATCGTCAATGGAACTTATTTTGGCACGAAAAACCCCTCGCGAGTATTAGGTAATATAATTTCTGGGGGCAAAATCTTACAAAGAAATAGTTTGCAAAACTGGGGTACTACTTTAGCGATCGACGCTGACAACAAACCAAATATAATTACTGCTAGGGTAGATGGCGTACCAAACTGGGACAAATATTGGCTATCTTTAACCGCAGGGCCGAGATTGCTGAGAAAGGGTAAAATTTGGCTAGCACCGCGCAGCGAAGGATTTACCGATCCTCGAGTTATGGGAGTAGCACCTCGAGTCGCGATCGGCTTTCCTGCTAGTGGGAATCCCCTGATTATAGTCACCTTTCTCAAAAGCGTATCTTTGTGGGATGAAGCAAAAATAATGCGGGCGATCGGCTGTAGCGAAGCGTTAAATTTAGATGGGGGATCTTCTCGAGCGTTATACAATCGCGGCAAAATCTTAGTAACGCCAAAAAGAAAACTAACTAACGTGATTGTTGCTTACGATGCCAAAAGTCCCGCACCACAATTTTTAAAAAATGCTTGGCAGAAATTTCGAGAAAATAGTTTTGGTTTCTAAATCGCTTAACATTTCTTAAAATGTTTTTAAAACAAGAGCGATCGCCAAAGTTATGTTATTGCGACCAGAACAACGTACTAAACTAGACCAAACAGAAGACGATTTATTTTACACTTATCCTCGTCTTGTCACCCACGTAGACGAAGCATTTATCGATCGCCTGACAAATTTATATCGACAGAAATTAAAGCCGAATACGCGCATTCTCGACTTAATGAGTAGTTGGGTTTCCCACCTTCCCGAAGAAATGGAATTCGATCGCGTCGAAGCACAGGGAATGAATGAAGAAGAATTAAGTAAGAATCCGCGATTAGATCGTTATTTCGTCCAAAATCTGAATAAAAATCCTAAATTACCCTTAGAAGATGAAAGTTTTGATGCAGTTTTAAATACGGTTTCCGTCCAGTATTTAGAATATCCCGAAGCAGTGTTTGCAGAAATCCATCGCATTCTCAAACCCGGAGGAGTTGCTATTTTTAGCTTTTCCAACCGTATGTTTTATCAAAAAGCGATCGCAGTTTGGCGAGATAGTAGCGAAATGGGTCGAGTAAAATTAGTTAAGGGTTATTTCGGATCTGTTGCCGGTTTTGGCCCTCCAGAAGTAATTACCCATCAACCCCCAATGATGCCTAGTTTTTTGCAATTGTTAGGGGTTAGTTCAGATCCTTTTTATGCAGTTTTAGCATATCGTTTATAAATTAAGAAGTTGGGTTGCCATCTTGCAACTCAACCCATTGAAAATGTATCCTTCGAGAGATTGCAATTATTGAGAAGTTCGTTATTTTATCTTTAGCAATAATATTGCAGAAAAATAATTTTTAATCAAACAAGAGTTATAAATGGTTCCACTCAAAGATGAAAATCCGATAAAAATCACTCCCTACGTCACCTATATTTTAATTACCGTTAATATTTTAATTTTTCTTTTTGAACTAACATTATCTCCACCCCAGCTACAAGCATTTTTCGAGCTATTTGCGATCGTACCGAAAGAGTTAACAGCTACTTTTCAAGGACTAAGCGTTAACCAACCAGTTCCAGAATTTTTTACTTTATTCAGTTCCCAATTTCTCCACGCTGGCTTTACCCATATTGGTTTTAATATGCTATTTCTGTGGATTTTTGGCAACAATATCGAAGAAGAATTAGGTAGTATTAAATATCTAATTTTTTACTTAACTTGCGGCGTATTAGCTGGCTTGACTCAATGTTATTTTGCTAACGAATCTTTAATTCCTTCATTAGGTGCAAGTGGGGCGATCGCGGGAATTATGGGGGCTTACATTCTCAAATTTCCCCAAGCTAAAATTGTCACGGTTTTTCCGATCGGCTTCTTTTTCCCAACCTTTAGAATTCCTGCTTTATTTTTTCTCGGTTTCTGGTTTTTAGAGCAAGCATTAAACGGAATTATGACCTTAAACGTGCCGACAAATGTGGGGATGGAAGGAGGTGGAGTGGCTTATTGGGCCCACGCTGGAGGATTTATTTTTGGCGTGTTTTTAGGGCCTTTATTAGGCTTATTTTCCGATGATGAATCTTCAGAATTTTACGAAGATTAGTAACAAGTAACGAGTAACGAGTAACAAGTAACAATTGTTTAGGTTTGAAATCGATTCAGCAAGCCAAATTAAAGATAATACCCATAATCGCTACTCGCTACTCCCTACTCGCTACTCTAGACAAGGTAGCTAATTATACAGAAACTTCGCTCAATTCGCGGTTCATGCGATCGAAAGGTTCGTCAATGAAATCGGTATTATCAATACCTTCATTTTCCGCCATAGTTTTGAGCATTTCTTTCATAATTTCAATACCTCTGACGGTGGGGGCGATCGGCACACCTAGAGAATTATAAGTTTCTCGCAACCCTTGTAAAACTCTTTCGTCGAGAACGTTAGTATCCCCAGCAATTAAAGCATAACTGGCATAGCGGAGATAATAATCCATATCTCGCAAACAAGCCGAATAGCGACGAGTTGTATAAGCATTACCACCCGGACGAATCAACTCGGGAATTTCTTCAAACAAACGAATTGAAGCCGTTTTAACAATAGTTGCAGCATTAGCGTTAATCATTTGTGCTGCTGCGATTCTAGCCATACCAGAATCGAAATAAGCTTTTAGATTGTCGATCGCATTTCGATCTAGATAACGACCGGAAATATCGTAGTTTCTAATTAGAGTTGTTACCGCATCCCGCATTAAAGATTTCTCCCAAAGCAATTTTTTTCAGATTTTGCAAACTATGAGCCAAAGGGCCATGTTATTTATTTATTTATCATCCCACAGAGGGTAGCTAGCAAAGAGTATATCCTCGTTACCTGAGATATACTTTTTAATTTAAATTAACTTAAAATTAATAAAATGCAATAATTTAGAGGAGTTGGGAGTCGGAGCAGCACGGGGAGAGAGAATGTATAACTTGTTCTAGAAATTTGCAACGATTGAACTAATTCTAAACTTAAAACCCCACTAATTACTAACTAATCGCTGAGGAGTTACTCGTTAGTCCCTCGTCAAAATATCCTGACTTTAAGATATCTTCCACCCTACAGTATGCGTCATAAACCTTACAAAATACCGTAAAACCAGTAGGGTCGCTTGGACAACTTATAAAATTGGTCAGCAAATAAAAAGGATAGAGATATGCCTGAAACGCCGCAAGAAGTCTTGAAAATGATCCAAGACCAAGATATTAAAATAATCGATCTTAAGTTTATCGACATGCCAGGAATCTGGCAACACTGTTCTTTCTATCAGAATCAAATTGACGAAGATTCCTTTACCGATGGAGTGCCTTTCGACGGATCTTCAATTCGCGGTTGGAAAGCGATTAACGAGTCTGACATGGCAATGGTACCAGATCCAAAAACAGCTTGGATCGATCCGTTCATGAAAGAGAAAACTTTGAGCATGATTTGCAGCATCAAAGAACCTCGTACTGGAGAATGGTACAGTAGAGATCCTCGCAGCATTGCCCAAAGAGCTTTAGATTTCTTAAAAAATAGCGGTATTGGCGATACTGCTTATTTCGGCCCCGAAGCAGAATTCTTTGTTTTTGATGACGTTCGCTTCGATCAGACTGAAAATAAAGGTTTCTACTATGTAGATAGCGTTGAAGGTCGTTGGAATTCTGGTAGAGAAGAAGCAGGTGGAAACTTAGGATACAAACCCCGCTACAAAGAGGGTTATTTCCCCGTTTCTCCCACAGATACGCTTCAAGATATGCGTACTGAAATGCTGCTAACTATGGCAGAATGCGGCGTACCGATCGAGAAGCATCACCACGAAGTTGCAACTGGGGGACAAAACGAATTAGGTTTCCGTTTTGCAAGCTTGATCGAAGCGGCTGACTATTTGATGACTTACAAATACGTCATCAAAAATGTCGGTAAAAAATACGGTAAAAGCGTCACTTTCATGCCCAAACCCTTATTTAACGATAACGGATCTGGGATGCACACTCACCAATCGATTTGGAAAGCTGGACAACCCTTATTCTGGGGCGACGGTTACGCTAATTTAAGTAAATTAGCCCTCAACTACATCGGCGGCATTCTCAAACACGCTCCGGCACTTTTAGCCTTAACTAACCCTACCACTAATTCCTACAAGCGATTAGTTCCTGGTTTTGAAGCACCTGTAAACTTAGCTTATTCCCAAGGAAATAGATCGGCTTCAATTCGCATTCCTCTTTCGGGCCCGAGTCCTAAAGCGAAACGCATGGAATTCCGTTGTCCCGACGCTACTTGTAATCCTTACCTCGCTTTTGCTGCAATGCTTTGTGCGGGTATTGATGGGATTAAAAACGAAATCGATCCTGGTGATTCTTTAGATGTGGATATTTACGATCTCTCTCCTGAAGAATTAAGTAAAATCCCTTCTACTCCAGGATCTTTAGAAGCTGCTTTAGAAGCCCTTAAAAACGACCATAAATTCTTAACCGATACTGGCGTATTTACCGAAGACTTCATTGAAAATTGGATCGAATATAAGTTAGACAACGAGGTTAACCCCTTACGTTTGCGCCCCCATCCTTACGAATTCTCCCTCTATTACGACGTTTAAAGAGTTTGAGTGAACAACTCTAAATATCTCCCACGTCTGCGATCGCGTGGGATTTTTTTTATTAAAAATAAAGCTTATAATTATTAAATAAGTTTACAAAATGACATAAAATTCTTGTAAACTCAGTTGTTGGCGAACATCTATCGATCCATTTATGCAACCTCCTTCTAGTCTTGAATCCCTCATTCCTGCTCTACCGGAAGATATCACTAAGTTAGCTTACGAAACATTTCAACAAGGAAAAAGTCTGTTTAGTTTGGGCCACAAGAATATCAGCACTCGTTTGGCTAAGATGTTTGTGCCAAGACAAACAAAAGACATCAAACGTCTTTCTTCAGAAGCTTTACTAAAATTACAAGAAAAACGCAGTCAACTTTTAGAAAAAGATTGGCAAGATGCTCGAGCGGGTGTATATCCAGTTAGCGTTCTTTTTGACAATCCTTGGGAAGATTTTTTTCGTTACTATCCAGAAATTTGGTTAGATTTAACTCAAATTTGGCAAAGATCGCAAAAGAAAGAATATCAAACTTTTGCTCCTGAAATCGATCGCGAAGGTTATCCCAAATATTATTTGCAAAATTTTCACTACCAAACTGACGGCTATTTAAGCGATATGTCAGCCAACCTTTACGATTTGCAGGTAGAAATAGTTTTTAGTGGTGCTGCTGATGCGATGCGTCGGCGAATTTTAGCCCCTTTAAAAGCCGGATTACAAAATACATCGCAAAAGTCGGTTAAGGTGCTAGATATTGCTTGCGGGACTGGTCGCACTCTCAGATTTATTCGCGCTACTTTGCCGAAAGCCTCTTTATACGGAGTCGATCTATCTACTGCATATCTTCGCAAAGCAAATCAATCCCTTTCAGAAATTCCTGGGGAGTTACCTCAACTAGCTAAAGCCAATGGGGAAGAATTACCTTACTTAGACGATTGTTTTGATGCGGTAACTTCGGTATTTTTATTTCACGAATTGCCCCCCCAAGCACGTCAGCAAGTTATTAATGAGGCTTTTCGGGTAACTAAACCCGGAGGTATGTTTATTATTTGCGATTCGATCCAGTCAGGGGATGCTCCTGAATTTGAAACAATCATGCATAATTTCTCGATTCAATATCACGAACCCTATTACAAAAACTACACTAAAGATAATTTAGTCGAGCGTCTCGAACAAGCTGGCTTTGAGAATATTCAAATTGAAAATCATTTTGCTAGTAAATATTGGATCGCTCGCAAACCTTAAAATTTAAATAAGGCAAAAGGTAAAAGCGCACCGCCTACGGGTCGGACGGCGTTCACTACGACGGCGTTCAACATTCTGAGGAGACCTCTGCTTGGTTCGCTAGGGCATTCTGAGGACACCTCAGATATGGCGAATCCGCAGAATCCACGCCTCTCGGATACACGCTCCGAGTCCACGCCTCCGCAAGACGCAAGTAGCGCACCGCCCGTGGCAGTTACTGCCTATAAGGACGGAGCAAGTAGCCGGAGCAAGAAAGCAAAAGGTAAAAGGTTAAATTTTTGAGTGGTTTACCAATATATTTTGGTTATAGCCATCAATTGTATTATTAAACGGCGATCGCCTTGTTTATTTCGATCGCTTTTTTTAGGCAAAAACAACAGTGCGATTATCGTAAACTAAAACTCTATTTTGCAAGTGCGATCGCACCGCTCTAGCTAATACCATTCTTTCTAAATCTTTGCCTTTACGAATTAAATCTTTAGCATTATCTCTATGACTAACCCTAACTACATCTTGCTCGATAATCGGCCCTTCATCTAAGTCAGCAGTAACGTAATGGGCTGTCGCGCCAATAATTTTAACCCCGCGATCGTATGCCCTTTGATAGGGGTTTGCACCGGCAAAAGCAGGCAAAAATGAATGATGAATGTTAATAATGCTCGAAAATCTATCGACAAATTCAGGGCTGAGAATTTGCATGTATTTTGCTAGCACTACTAAATTGATTTGATACTTTTCTAGTAATTCTAATTGTTTTGCTTCCTGCTCTAGTTTGGTTTCTTTAGTAATAGGAATGTGATGAAAATCGATATTAAATTGTTCGGCTATAGATTGTAATTTAGTATGATTGCTAATAATTAAAGGAATTTCGGCGCGAATTTCTTTTGCCTTTTGTCGCCATAAAAGATCTAATAAACAATGGTCTTGTTTGCTGACCCAAATCGCAATTCTCGGCACGGTATCGGAAAAATGTAATTGCCAATTAGCATCGATCGGTTTGGCGATCGCGCTGAATGCTGGGGCGATTACTTCGCGATTTAAATTAAAGCCTTCTAATTGCCATTCGACGCGAGTTAAAAATAAGTTAGCACTAAAATCTGTATGCTGATCGGCATGAATAATGTTACCGCCATTACTGTAGATAAAGTTAGCTATTTTTGCTACTAAACCTTGGCGATCGGGACAGGATATTAATAGGGTTGCTGTTACACCATTCATTAATATTCGCGATTATTGACTAAAATATTATAAGTTTGAAATAATTAACCACTTATTAATTAATAGTTTAATTTTTTTGCGGACAACGACCTTCAAATAAATCTTTTTTAGCTTCAAAAGCTTTTCTAATAAAGCTCATAAACGCTTTAATCCGGGCTGAAGATGCTAAATCTTTATGAGTTAATATCCAGATATCCTGACAAGGCTCGGCAATACCAGGAGGGACTCGACGCAAACTAGGCTCAGTATCGGCGATCGGACAAGGTAATTTTGCTATTCCCAAACCAGCTTTAACCGCAGCAAGCTGGGCCAAAGAGTTATTAAAACGGCCTCTAATTGCTGCATTAGGAAAATCACTTTTTCTGACCCACTCTGGGTAGGATATTGTTTCATCCCAACCGATCCATTTAACGCGATCGCGATTATTTATTGGATCGTATCGGTCGAAATATTCTAAAGATGCATAGGTAGAACAAGCATAGCGAATCAGTTTATGACCAATTAAATGCTCTGGTGGATTTTCGGTGATGCGGATTGCAATATCTGCTTCGCGCTTGGTAATATTAAACATTTCGTAAGAGACAATCAGCTCGATCTCTACCTCTGAATATTGGTTCATAAAAGCGACAAGATCGGGCATTAATAGATTAATTAGTCCATCGGGCATCGTGAGACGGATATTGCCAGTTAATCGCTTATCTTTGCCTAAAATGTGCCTTTCAATTTCATTTACTTTGTCTTCAATTTCGATCGCAACTGTTAATAACTCTGCTCCTGTAGTTGCGATCGCATATCCTGAAGGCAGGCGATCGAAGAGTTTAACCTGGTGTTTGCGCTCGAATGCTTCAATTCTTCGCGAAACTGTGGAATGATGCACTCCTAATTTAGCAGCTGCGCTACGTACCGAACCTTGACGAGCAACAGCTAAGAAGATTTTTAGATCGTCCCAATCCATAAATGATTTATTTTCTATCTTTCTATTTAACTTAAGAATATTGTGTCTCTTTTTTGCACCGATAGGGTGCATTTTTTGGTCTATCGTTGCATTAATCTTTAGACTAAAATCAATTTAAAGTTAATGAAAATAACGCAACAGTATTTCAATTCAAAGGAGAAAAAATGGATTTCCCAGTAATAGCAGCCGCTACTGCAAGCATACTTGCTTTACTGCAAACTTTTTTGGGTTTTTTGGTTGGTTTTGCTCGTCTCAAACACAATATTGGTATTGGAGATGGGGGCAATGAAAATTTAGCTCGCAAAATTCGCGTTCACGGCAATTTGACTGAAAATGCGCCTTTATTTTTAATTTTATTAACAATCTTGGAACTAAGCGGAATAAATAATATAGTAGTTATTGCTTACGGAGCGGTCTTTATCTTAGCGCGAATCTCCCATGCTTACGCGCTGAGTCATACCGTCAAGCCCGTCCCCTTAAGGTTTTTAGGTGCGTTCGGTACTAACTTGGCTATTGTTACGGAAGCAGGGCTTATTTTGCACCAGATTTTTGCTTAAAAATTAAGAGCAATTTGTTTTTTTAAAATATTTTTAATCGAGACAATAATATTTTTATTTAATTGATAACGGTGTTTAGATTTATTAAGTACACTTTGTTTTTCTCGTTCAAAGAATTGAGGTTTCAAATTGTACTTAACTAGTTTACGCGCCGCTATATTTATTTTCATCCACCAAAGCGACACAAAATAAATGATAATAATTATAATCTAATAGGCAAAAAATATTTTCAATAAAGCAAAAAAATTGGCTTATGAATCTTACTTTATTACAGCCAGGTCAAATAGCACAAATCAAAGCAATAAAAACTGATGAAGGGATAGAACAACGCTTGCAAGCTTTGGGTTTTCGTCCGAATCGAGAAATAACCTTAATTCGACGGGCTTGGTTTGCAGTCCCTTTACACGTCCGCATTGGCACGACAGAAGTGATGGTGCGTCGTCGCGAAGCAGAACAGATTTATTTGCAAGAAATTGGTCACAACGAAGCAGTAGCATGAAACCAACTGCTGTTTTGGGGCTGGCGAATACAGACAAATAGACCTTTTTGAATCGCCTCACGAGTGCTGATGCTAGTATCGGGAACTGGCCGAGTATTACAGCAGATTTAATGATGGCAAAAGTCAGATGAAGCAGAAATAGTAGATTTATCCGAAATTTAGGATCTGCGGAGCTATTTTGAAGACAAAAAAGTAGTTTGCAAATCGATCGGCAAAAATCTCCTGGACTTAGTGCTAATTATTCTTAATGCTACTCGACTCGATCGTCAGCTAAATCTCCCTTGACAAATCAAAGATATAAGATTTTGAGGATTTTAATATCCCAAAAAATTATTCAATTTAAATAATTTGAAACTCTGAAATAATTATGACAACAACTACAGCCAGCAAGATCGAATCTTTAAACGCCGGAAAAATCGAGAATCAGGTTGCTGAATTTCTCCAAGAACATCAGGAGATAGAAACGATCGTACCTGTTGTTATCGGGATCTTTGTTACGAGTCGATTTCAATTGCGAGGAGCAAACGCACTTTTAGCTAATTTGGTAATAGCAAGTTTGACTCGTCAATTATTAATAAATATCAAAAAGCAAGCACCAGAAAAAGAGGCGATCGCCAGCAAAGATGCAGCAGCAAGTCAAGAATTATTTGGTGGTGTTATCCTGCATAATATTCCTGGCAGAATTCGCTTACAAATAGCTCGATTGGCAACGGATTTAGAATACGCCGAACGTTTAAACAATTTACTGTTAATAGATGAAAGTGTAATTAGTGTGAGAATAAATAGGGCGGCTGCTTCGATCGCTATTAATTATGAAACAGGGGAAGTATCAGAATTAGAATTAGGTTTGCGTTTGAGAAGTATTATCGAAAAAGCAGCTAACAAAGAGGAAAAATCAGTAAATTATGAAGAAAATTAAAATGCTATTAGTTGTTACCATCTAAGTTGAAGAAAATTGAATTCAAGTAGCGTTGCAGTTCAGAGGTCAGGGAGTGGGTAGGAGGTTAAAATATAATACTTGTTCTACTGTCTTGGTGAGCGTTCCCTTGCGTCTGCACCGCGAAGTCCTTAAGTCGGAGGAAACCGTCTTGGCAGACTTTCCCTTGCGTCTTGCGAAGGCGTGGGGTCTCACCGTAATCTCCAATTAATGAACCAATTTAAAACTTAAAACCTCACTAACTACTAACTATTAAATACTCCCCACTTCCCACTCACTACTAAAAAAAATATGACCCAAATTTCGCAACAATATCCATCTCAGATTATTCACGCAATTCCAGGTAGAATTAGATTGCGGGTATATCGTTTAATCGAGAGTAAAAAATATCCGAATAAATTACAAAAAATACTCTCAAAAAACAAGCATGTCACTCGAATTAGAATTAATATAACCGCAGGATCTGTTGTTATCTTTTATCAGAATAAAGGACTAGCTGAAGAGCTAATTATTTCCGAACTAATAGCTCTGAGTAACAAAGCAGATCGCGCTGGAATTGAAATAGAAACATCGTCAGAAAATAGAGAGAAATCTGAACGAGGAGCTTGGCAAGAATTGAGAATGCCAATGTTAGCAACCAGCTTAGCTTTATTAAAGAGTTACAGCCCGATTTATATTCCCAGAATTTTGCCCGTAGCTGCTTTAACTCTTGCTGCTTTTCCCGTCGTGCAAAAAGCATTTAAAAGTCTTTTGGTCGATCGCAATTTAAATATCGATTGTTTGGATTTTATTGCTCTTTTTTTAAGCTTCATTCAGGGCAAAACCATAACTCCAGCTTTGGTAATTACTTTGCATAAATTAGGGGATATTATTCGCGAACAAACAGCGAGATCCACAGAAATACAAACAGCAGATTTATTAGATACTATCGGTAGATATGCTTGGGTCAAAAGAGATGGAGCAGTAATAAAAATAGCCAGCGATCGCGTCGAAAAAGGCGAAACAGTCATAGTTTATCCTGGCGAACAAATTCCCGTAGATGGGTTAGTATTACAAGGAAAAGCCACCCTCGATCGCTCTTCATTAACCGGGGAGTCGCTGCCAGTTGTTGCCGAAGTTGGGACGATGGTTTACGCTTCAGAATTATTGCGATCGGGTCAACTATATATCGAAGCCCAAAGAATCGGTAATAAAACTCGCGCCGCAGCTAGTATCGAGCTATTGCAAAATGCCCCCGTCTACGATACGAGGATGGAAAATTACGCCGCTAAAATTGCCGATAAGTTAATTGTGCCTTCTTTGGTTTTGGCTGGGGTAGTTTTGGCTACTACCGGCGATCCCGCTCGGGCTGCATCTATTTTAACCCTCGATTTTGTCACTGGAATTCGCGTCTCGATTCCGACAGCTTTTTTAACTGCCCTCAATCATACTACCAGACACGGCGTTTTAGTTCGGAGCGGGCGCACGATCGAACTGTTAGCAGAAATAGATACGATTGTTTTTGATAAAACTGGCACACTGACTTTAGGAAATCTGAGCGTAGTTGGAATAAATACAGTCAACGACAGCATATCTCAAGAAAGATTGTTGCAGTTAGCTGCATCTGCCGAACAGCGTTTGACTCATCCAGTCGCAGAGACAATCGTCAATTATGCAAAAGAGCAAAACATAGAAATTTTACCGCGTCAAAATTGGGATTATCAAGTAGGTTTGGGTGTAAAAGCAGAAATTGACGGGGAAAATGTTTTAGTTGGAAGTGCTAAATTTTTACAACATCAAGGGATCGATCTCAATGGTTTTACTGTTGGCGGATCTTTAATTTACCTTGCTTGTAACGGAGAATTTCAAGGTACGATCGCATATGCCGATCCGCTCCGATCCCAAAGCCGTTTTTTAATTGAAACGCTGCAAAATAAATACAAGATCGAAATACATATCCTCACCGGAGATAACCAACAAAGGGCGATCGAAGTAGCCGAACAATTAAATATTCCTTTAGATCGAGTCCATGCTGAAGCCTTTCCCGAAACTAAAGCGGCGATCGTCCGCGACTTAAACAGATCTGGTAAAACTGTAGCAATGGTAGGGGATGGTTTAAACGATTCCGTAGCTTTAGCTTATGCAGATGTGGCCGTTTCTTTTGAAGATGGCTCGGATGTGGCTAGAGAAACGGCTGATGTAGTCTTAATGAATAACGATCTGATAAGCTTTTTAGAAGTTATCGGCATCACCAAACAAACTAAAACAATTATCGAACAAAATACTTTTTTAGTTGTCGCGCCTAATTTAGTAGCATTAGGTATAGCCTCTACTGTAGGCTTAAATCCGACGATCGCAACTTTAGTCCATAATGGCTCGGCGATCGCTGCTGGTCTCAACAGCTTATATCCTTTAGTGCAACATCAATTAGAAAGTAACTCTTGAAGGAAGAAGGAAGAAGGAAGAAGGAAGAAGGTTTTGATGTTTAAAATTGATATCACTAGTTTCAAACAAGCAAAACAAATCATATACTGTTTCTCCCCCTGTTGCCTCTTGCCTATTCCCTATTCCCTTTTTTACCTTTTGCCTCTTGCCTTCTAAAGGACTTAATACTTTTGCCCCAGGCAGTTAAAATTTTTCAAGGAGATAAACTATCATGTCACTGATTCACTGGAACAGATCCGTTCTTACTTTTCATCTTAAAGAAATAGTCGAAGACGGACAGCAATCTCAAGATCGATTAGCATTAATCGGACTCGGTGCGATCGCCTTGGGTACGATAGCTTTACCCGCAGTTAGTAAGCTAGGCAGACCTATAATTAAGGCGATCGTTAAAAAAAGTATCTCGCTCTATTCTGAGGCGACAGGGGTTGAAATACCGCAAAAACAACTGAATGCAACGAAAAAGAAGAAACCTCTTGAAACTGTTCCGCAAAATAACGGTAAAGTCTCACCATATTAGTTAATTTGATTAACTTTCTTGGGACTCGATGCGATCGGCTGCAAGTAAACCAGCTTTGAGGCTAGCTTTTTCTGCTCTTTCTTCGGCAACTTCTGCTTTGGCTTCGGCAACGATATCGCCGATCGCTTCTCCTGCTTCGGCGATCGCTCCTTTGGTTTTTTCAAACAAATTTACTCCACTTTTAATTGTCGCTTTAGCAACGGGTTTAAGTAAAGGTAACACGATTGGAGTAAGTACCAATGCACCGATGGCGATCGCAAATTTTTGGTTGCGATCGTTGAGATAAGTTTGTTTTAATTGACTCAATACGGTCGAGCGCGCAACTGTTTCTCGAATTTGACTTGCTTGTGACATAATCAACTCCTCCTCAAATACTTAAGATCTTTAATTATACTTCTTTTGTTGGCAATCAAGAAGCTCGAAGGTTCAAGATGTAACTCAAATCGGCTTATCTACCAGTCAAGATGACGATTATGATGTCTTCTTCCGTGACGATGACAATAACCTTCACCTAAAGGGAAAAAATCCCCGTACTCGTAGGATCTAATTTCTGGCGAAATAAGCTCTCCAATCTCTTCGACAAGCTGACGTACTTGCTGCCATTCGCTCGAACTAGCCGGTTCAGCATCGCATTTGGCTCGCCATTCACTTACAAGAGCGTTAAGTTCTGAGTAAGTACGATTGTTAATAAATTCCCGATTATCTAAGTGTCTGGCAATTTCTAACAATTCCTCTCTTAATGCTACTGGAATGCGGATGGTTTGTGTTGCTCCGTGTCTCCAACTTCCTTTTCTTCCAGCTCCTTGACGATATCCACCTCTATTCATCTTACTACCTCCTCTAAATTATCAGCCCAGGGTAATCGCATCTAAATAATGAGCGCCGGATACAGTAAAGCATCCCCGATTTCAATAAAAATCAATGGCGATGGCTAGAAGCTATAACCCGCAGATCGTCTGGGAATTAGATGCGATTGACCTGATTATCAGCC